>JAKOND010000091.1 GCA_022702125.1 Burkholderiaceae bacterium | reverse complement strand
TGCCGCCTTCGGTGGTCACCGGAAAGCCGAACATGACATCCTTCGGAATGCCGTATTCACCGTTGGAAGGCACACCCATGGTGACCCACTTGCCCTGCGAGCCCAGCGCCCAGTCGCGCATGTGGTCAATGGCGGCGTTGGCGGCCGAGGCGGCCGAAGACAGGCCGCGCGCCTCGATGATGGCGGCGCCGCGCTTGCCGACGGTCGGCAGGAAGGTGTCGGCGTTCCAGACCTGGTCGTTGATCAGGTCCTTGACGGCCTTGCCGTCCACGGTGGCGAAGCGGTAGTCGGCGTACATCGTGGGCGAATGGTTGCCCCAGACGGTCAGCTTCTCGATGTCGCCGACCTTGGTGCCGGTCTTGGCCGCGATCTGGCTGGCCGCGCGGTTGTGGTCCAGGCGCAGCATGGCGGTGAAGTTCTCGCGCGGCAGGTTCGGCGCGCTCTTCATGGCGATGTAGGCGTTGGTGTTGGCCGGGTTGCCGACCACCAGCACCTTGACATCGCGGCTGGCGACCTGGTCGAGGGCCTTGCCCTGGGCGGTGAAGATGGCGCCGTTGACGGCCAGCAGCTCGGCACGCTCCATGCCCGGGCCGCGGGGGCGCGAGCCGACCAGCAGGGCGTAGTCGGCATCCTTGAAGGCCACCAGCGGATCGCCGGTCGCGACCACGCCGTGCAGCAGCGGGAAGGCGCAGTCGTCGAGCTCCATGATCACGCCCTTGAGCGACTTCTGGGCCTTTTCGTCCGGGATTTCGAGCAGTTGCAGGATAACGGGCTGGTCCTTGCCCAGCATCTCGCCCGAGGCGATACGAAACAGCAGGGCGTAACCGATTTGGCCTGCGGCGCCGGTGACGGCGACCCGGACGGGCGTTTTGCTCATGAGTGAAGCTCCAGGGAGTGAAATTCAGGAAAGGGTGCCGCCGCGATGGCCGTCGCTTCGGCAGATCCCTTGTCGGTCCTGCCTCCGCTGGAACACGGCCCGCACCATCGCGCGGCAATGCCGCGGGTGCACTTCCCGACAACGGACGACCATGTCGGAGCAGCGCCGCATTCTAGCGCCGGCCGCCGGCACGGGTCAATTTGTCTTATGTCTTATATAAGATATAATTTTTGGATGCAATCCGCATCCGCCCCGGCCGCCTCCCCCTCGCCTTCCGAGGGGGATCCGGGCACTCCCGCCTTCAGTCCGCTCTACCGCCAGATCAAGGATCTGATCCTGCAGAGCCTGCAGGCCGGCGAATGGAAGCCCGGCGAGTCCATCCCCAGCGAGATGGAGCTGGCCGCGCGCTTCCGCGTCAGCTAGGGCACGGTGCGCAAGGCCATCGACGAGCTCGCCGCGGTCCACCTGCTGGTCCGCCGCCAGGGCCGCGGGACCTTCGTCGCCACCCATGCCGAGCAGCAGGTCCAGTACCGTTTCCTGCGCCTGACGCCCGACCAGGGCGGAGAGGCCCCGCCCGCCGAGCGCCGCATCATGGAATGCAAGCGGGTGCGCGCCACCGCCGAGGTCGCCCGCGCGCTCGCGCTGTCCTCCGGCGAGCCGGTGATGCAGGTGCGCAGGGTGCTGGCCTTCGAAGGCGTCCCCACCATCCTGGAGGACATCTGGCTGCCCGGCGCCATCTTCAAGGGCCTCACCGCCGACCAGATGGAAGGCAACCGCGGCCCCACCTACGCCATGTTCGAGAACGATTTCGGCATCCGCATGGTGCGCGCCCGCGAGAAGCTCCGGGCGGTGCTGCCCGACGAGGCCCAGGCCGCCCTGCTGGAAGTCACCACCGCCACCCCGCTGCTGTGCGTCGAGCGCACGTCGCTGACCTACGGCGAAGTCCCGATGGAATTCCGCCGCGGCTACTACCGCACCGACTCCCGGCACTACCGCAACGAACTGAGTTGAGGCCGCCCGCCCACGACCGAACCTCCCATGCGCCACAGGCCGCCCGCTGTCCTTCTCGCGACCCGGATACAGGACGGGCGCCCCGGAACCACCAGGCCCTTGCAATAGAATTTTGCGTTCTTTGCAAGTGCCACCTGCCGAGCATTCCCCACGAAAGCCTCCCCACCATGCCTGAACTCGCCAAGAAGCGGCCCGAATTCCGCAACATCAATGCCTTCACGGACCTGACGACCTACCGGCTTCCCGCGCCGGGCTGGGTCTCCATCCTGCACCGCATCAGCGGCCTGCTGATGTTCGTGCTGCTGCCGTTCATCATCTGGATGTTCGACACCTCGCTGTCGTCGGAATTCTCCTTCGCCCGGTTCAAGGCGGCGTTCAACAGCGGCATCGGCTTCGTCCCCGGGTTCTTCGTCAAGCTGGTCGTCCTGGCCCTGATCTGGGCCTACCTGCACCACTTCATCGCCGGCATCCGCCACCTGTGGATGGACACCGACCACCATGCGGTGGAGAAGCGCATCGGCGGCCAGTCCGCCAAGGTGGTGCTGGTGCTGTCCATCGGCCTGACGCTGATCCTCGGCGCGAAGCTCTTCGGCCTCTACTAAGAAACCATGGGAAACAACATGTCTGTGAATTACGGCTCCAAGCGCGTGGTCGTCGGCGCGCATTACGGAACACGCGACTGGATCGCCCAGCGGGTCACCGCCGTGGTGATGGCACTCTTCACCGTGGTCGTGCTGGCTCAGCTGATCCTGCACCGCGGCACCATCGGCTACGACCTGTGGGCCGGCATCTTCGCGGCTCAGTGGATGAAGGTCCTGACCCTGGTCGTGATCGTGGCGCTGGCCTACCACGTCTGGGTCGGCATGCGCGACATCTGGATGGACTACGTCAAGCCCGTCGGCCTGCGCCTCGGGCTGCAAATCTTCTCGCTCGCCTGGCTGATCGGCTGCGCCGGTTGGGCAATCCAGGTTCTCTGGAGGCTCTAAGAACATCATGGCAAACCCCACATCCAACTTCCCCAAGTTCACTTCCACCACCGCGGCGGTCAGCAAGCGCCGGTTCGACGTCGTCATCGTCGGCGCCGGCGGCTCCGGCATGCGCGCCTCGCTGCAGCTCGCGCGGGCCGGCCTCAACGTGGCGGTGCTGTCCAAGGTCTTCCCGACCCGTTCGCACACGGTCGCGGCCCAGGGCGGCGTCGGCGCCTCGCTCGGCAACATGTCCGAGGACAACTGGCACTACCACTTCTACGACACCATCAAGGGTTCGGACTGGCTGGGCGACCAGGACGCCATCGAGTTCATGTGCCGCGAAGCGCCAAAGGTGGTCTACGAGCTGGAACATTTCGGCATGCCCTTCGACCGCAACGCCGACGGCACCATCTACCAGCGCCCGTTCGGCGGCCACACCGCCAACTACGGCGAGAAGCCGGTCCAGCGCGCCTGCGCCGCCGCCGACCGCACCGGCCACGCGATGCTGCACACGCTCTACCAGCAGAACGTCGCGGCCCGCACCCAGTTCTTCGTCGAGTGGATGGCGCTCGACCTGATCCGCGACGCCGACGGCGACGTGGTCGGCGTGACCGCCATCGAGATGGAGACCGGCGAACTGCACATCCTCGAAGCCAAGACCACCATGCTCGCCACCGGCGGCGCGGGCCGGATCTTCGCGGCATCGACCAACGCCTTCATCAACACCGGCGACGGCCTGGGCATGGCCGCGCGCTCGGGCATCCCGCTGGAGGACATGGAGTTCTGGCAGTTCCACCCGACCGGCGTGGCCGGCGCCGGCGTGCTGCTGACCGAAGGCTGCCGCGGCGAAGGCGCGATCCTGCTCAACAGCAACGGCGAGCGCTTCATGGAGCGCTACGCCCCGACGCTGAAGGACATGGCGCCGCGCGACTTCGTCTCGCGCTCCATGGACCAGGAGATCAAGGAAGGTCGCGGCTGCGGTCCCAACAAGGACCACGTCATGCTCAAGCTCGACCACTTGGGCGCCGACACCATCCACAAGCGCCTGCCGTCGGTCTACGAGATCGGCGTCAACTTCGCCAACGTGGACATCACCAAGGAACCGATCCCGGTGGTGCCCACCATCCACTACCAGATGGGCGGCATCCCGACGAACATCAACGGCCAGGTCGTGATCCAGAAGGACGGCGACGACAACGCGGTCGTCAACGGCCTGTACGCGGTCGGCGAATGCTCCTGCGTGAGCGTGCACGGCGCCAACCGCCTGGGCACCAACTCGCTGCTCGACCTGCTGGTCTTCGGCCGCGCCGCGGGCAACCATGTCGTCGCCTCCGACCTGAAGAAGCGCGAGCACAAGCCCCTGCCGGGCGACGCCGCCGACAAGACGCTGGCCCGCCTGGCGATCCTCGACAACTCCACCACCGGCGAATACGCCCAGGACGTGGCGGGCGAGATCCGTTCGGCGATGCAGCTGCACGCCGGCGTGTTCCGCACCCAGGCCAGCATGGACGAAGGCGTCCAGAAGATCGCCGCCCTGCGCGAGAAGGTCAAGAGCATCACGCTCAAGGACAAGTCGAAGGTCTTCAACACCGCCCGCATCGAGGCGCTGGAAGTGGAGAACCTGATCGAGGTGGCGCAGGCCACCATCGTGTCGGCCGCTGCCCGCCACGAATGCCGTGGAGCCCACACCGTCTCGGACTACGAGCGCGAAGCGGACGACGCGGAATTCCCGCTGGGCCGCAACGACAAGGAATGGCTCAAGCACACGCTGTGGTACAGCGAGGGCAGCCGCCTTTCCTACAAGCCGGTCAAGCTCAAGCCCCTGACCGTCGAGTCCGTACCCCCCAAGGTCCGCACATTCTGAGTAGCCACCGCTGCCCGTCCGCCTGGTACGCCAGGCCGGCCGCGGGCGGCAACACCAAGCGAGAAGAATCATGCAAAAACGTACTTTCAAGATCTACCGCTACGATCCGGACAAGGATGCGAAGCCGTACATGCAGACCATCGAGATCGAACTCGAAGGCAACGAACGCATGCTGCTCGACGCGTTGATCAAGCTCAAGGCCATCGATCCGACCATCGCCTTCCGCCGGTCCTGCCGGGAAGGCGTCTGCGGCTCCGATGCGATGAACATCAACGGGAAGAACGGCCTGGCCTGCCTGACCAACATGCGCACGCTCAAGGACCCGATCGTCATCAAGCCGCTGCCCGGCCTGCCGGTGGTGCGCGACGTGATCGTGGACATGACGCACTTCTTCAACCAGTACCACTCGATCCGGCCGTACCTCATCAACGAGACGCTGCCGCCCGAGAAGGAACGCCTGCAGAGCCCCGAGGAGCGCAGCGAGCTCGACGGCCTCTACGAGTGCATCCTGTGCGCCAGCTGCTCGACCAGCTGCCCGAGCTTCTGGTGGAACCCGGACAAGTTCGTCGGCCCGGCCGGCCTGCTCCAGGCCTACCGGTTCATCGCCGACAGCCGCGACCAGGCCACCGGCGAGCGGCTGGACAACCTCGAGGATCCGTACCGGCTGTTCCGCTGCCACACGATCATGAACTGCGTCGACGTCTGCCCCAAGGGCCTGAACCCGACCAAGGCCATCGGCAAGATCCGCGAGCTGATGGTGCGCCGCACCATCTAGGCCCCGCGCGCCCTCCGCCCGAAACCGCCTTTCCCGCATGACCTTCCCCACCTCCCTCGAACCGACGGCCGACGATGCCGCGCCCCTCGGCGAGAGGGCGCTCAGCAAGCTGCGCTGGCGCTGCCGGCGCGGCCTGCTGGAGAACGACCTGTTCATCGAGAACTTCTTCGCACGGCATGCCGACACCCTCACGGTGCGGCAGGCGCGCGGCATCGAGGTGCTGATGGACCTGGCCGACAACGATCTGCTCGACCTGATGCTGCGCCGCAAGGAGCCCCAGGGCGATGCCGACCGGCCCGAAGTGCGCGAGGTCCTGGCTCTGCTGAGAGCCCGGGACTGAAGAGACACGTCCGCCATCCGGCGGATGAACACGCGGCCCTGCCGCACGCCCCCGGCCACCCGGCCCCCGGGGCCTCGAGTCCACGCCCCCTGCCGATCGTCGGCCCCGGGCATCCATTAACCAGGAAAGCACCTATGAAGCTCGCAGACAACAAGGCCACCCTATCGTTCAGCAACGGCGAGCCCAGCGTGGACCTGCCGGTCTATGCCGGCAGCATCGGTCCGGACGTGATCGACATCCGCAAGCTCTACGCGCAGACCGGCAAGTTCACCTACGACCCCGGCTTCCTGTCGACCGCGGCATGCCAGTCCGAGATCACCTACATCGACGGCGACAAGGGCGAGCTGCTCTACCGCGGCTACCCGATCGAGCAGCTGGCGCAGAACTGCGACTACCTCGAGACCTCGCACCTGCTGCTGTACGGCGAACTGCCCGATGCCCAGAAGAAGACCGCGTTCGAGAAGCTCGTGACCAACCATACGATGGTCAACGAGCAGATGCAGTTCTTCCTGCGCGGCTTCCGCCGCGACGCGCATCCGATGGCGGTCATGACCGGCCTCGTGGGCGGCCTGTCGGCCTTCTACCACGACAGCACCGACATCAACAATCCGGAGCACCGCGAGATCTCGGCGATCCGCCTGATCGCGAAGATGCCCACGCTGGTCGCCATGGCCTACAAGTACGGCATCGGCCAGCCGTACATGTACCCGCGCAACGACCTGAGCTACGCAGGCAACTTCCTGCACATGATGTTCGCCACGCCGTGCGAGGAGTACAAGGTCAATCCGGTGCTGGAGAAGGCCCTGGACCGCATCTTCATCCTGCACGCGGACCACGAGCAGAACGCCTCCACCTCGACCGTGCGCCTGTGCGGCTCGTCGGGCACCAACCCCTTCGCCGCGATCGCGGCCGGCGTGGCCTGCCTGTGGGGCCCGGCCCACGGCGGCGCCAACGAGGCGGCGCTCAACATGCTCTACGACATCCAGAAGGCGGGCGGCGTCGAGAAGATCGGCGAGTTCATCAAGCAGGTCAAGGACAAGAACTCCGGCGTCAAGCTGATGGGCTTCGGCCACCGCGTCTACAAGAACTACGACCCCCGCGCCAAGCTGATGCAGGAAACCTGCAAGGACGTGCTGGGCGAGCTGGGCCTGCAGAACGACCCGCTGTTCAAGCTGGCGATGGCGCTCGAGAAGATCGCGCTGGAAGACGAGTACTTCGTCTCCCGCAAGCTCTACCCGAACGTCGACTTCTACTCGGGCATCGTCCAGCGCGCGATCGGCATCCCGGTCTCGCTGTTCACCGCCGTGTTCGCCCTGGCGCGCACCGTGGGCTGGATCGCCCAGCTCAACGAGATGATCGGCGACCCCGAGTACAAGATCGGCCGCCCGCGCCAGCTCTTCGTCGGCGCCGAGCGCCGCGACGTCAAGCCGCTGGACCAGCGCTGATCCCGCCGCGTGCGCCGGCCCGGAGGCCGGTGCACCCGCGATCCGGACGAGGCCCGCCCCTGGCGGGCCTCGTCGTTTCCGGCGCCGCTGCGCCGGCATCCGCCCGGACAGGACCCTGCGCTGCAGGCCCATGCCGGACAGTGGTCAAATAGGCGGCTGCCTTCCCGCCGCAGCCCGCATCGCGGCTGCGCGCTTTCCCGGACGGACGCCGATCCCGGCGCGTCCCCCCGTCTTTCCGAACACCAACCCGGAGTCTCAGCATGAAAACACGCGCCGCCGTCGCCTGGCAATCGGGCCAGCCCCTGACCATCGAAACCGTGGACCTCGAAGGCCCGAAGTTCGGCGAGGTGCTCGTCGAGATCAAGGCCACCGGCATCTGCCACACCGACTACTACACCCTGTCGGGCGCCGATCCGGAAGGCATCTTCCCGGCCATCCTGGGCCACGAGGGCGCGGGCATCGTGGTGGACGTCGGTCCGGGCGTGACCTCGCTCAAGAAGGGCGACCACGTCATTCCGCTCTACACGCCGGAATGCCGCCAGTGCAAGTTCTGCCTGTCGCGCAAGACCAACCTCTGCCAGCTGATCCGCGGCACCCAGGGCAAGGGCCTGATGCCCGACGCCACCAGCCGCTTCAGCCTGGACGGCAAGCCCATCTTCCACTACATGGGCACCAGCACCTTCAGCAACTTCACCGTCGCGCCCGAGATCTCGCTGGCCAAGATCCGCGAGGACGCGCCCTTCGACAAGGTCTGCTACATCGGCTGCGGCGTGACCACCGGCATCGGCGCGGTGCTGTTCACCGCCAAGGTGGAGGCCGGCGCCAACGTGGCGGTCTTCGGCCTGGGCGGCATCGGCCTGAACGTGATCCAGGGCGCCAAGATGGTGGGCGCCGACAAGATCATCGGCATCGACCTCAACCCCGAGCGCGAGGCAATGGCGCGCCAGTTCGGCATGACCCACTTCCTCAACCCGAAGGACATCGAGGCGGCCGGCGGCAACATCGTCGATGCCATCGTGCAGCTCACCGACGGCGGCGCCGACTACAGCTTCGAGTGCATCGGCAACACCAAGGTGATGCGCCAGGCGCTGGAATGCACCCACAAGGGCTGGGGCCGCAGCATCATCATCGGCGTGGCCGAGGCCGGCGCCGAGATCGGCACCCGCCCCTTCCAGCTGGTGACCGGCCGCAAGTGGGAGGGCTCGGCCTTCGGCGGCGCGCGCGGACGCACCGACGTGCCGAAAATCGTCGACTGGTACATGGACGGCAAGATCAGCATCGACCCGCTGATCACCCACACCATGCCGCTGGAGGACATCAACAAGGGCTTCGACCTGATGAAGCGCGGCGAGTCCATCCGCGGCGTGGTGCTGTTCTGAAACCTGCCGGTCGGATGCGGCGGATGCCGGCGTCCCGCCTTCGCCTTCAGCTACCGGAACGATAGCAGGGGCACGGCGCGCCGGCATCCGCCCGCCGACCCCGACGATCACCGACGATCACCGACAAGGACTCCCATGGGCGATACCGGCCACGACCTCCAGCTTCTCTCCGAGCACGGCGCCTTCGGCGGCCGCCAGCGCTTCTACCGCCACGATTCGCGCACCATCGGCCTGCCGATGCAGTTCTCGGTCTTCCTGCCGCCGGCGGCGGAGCGCGGCCCGGTGCCGGCGCTCCTCTACCTGGCCGGCCTGACCTGCACCGAGGAGACTTTCCCCGCCAAGGCCGGCGCGCAGCGCCTGGCGGCCGAGCTGGGGCTGGCGCTGATCGCCCCCGACACCAGCCCGCGCGGCGCCCAGGCGCCCGGCGAGGCCGACAGCTGGGACTTCGGCGTCGGCGCGGGTTTCTACCTCGACGCCACCGAGGCGCCCTGGTCGGCGCACTGGCGCATGGAGAGCTACCTGCTCGACGAACTGCTGCCGCTGGCGCGCGCCGCGCTGCCGGTCGACGGCGACCGGCTGGGCGTCTTCGGCCACTCGATGGGCGGCCACGGGGCGCTGACGCTGGCGCTGCGCCATCCGGGCGTGTTCCGCTCGGTCTCGGCCTTCGCGCCGATCTGCGCGCCCTCGCAGTGCCCGTGGGGCGAGAAGGCCTTCACCGGCTACCTGGGCGCCGACCGCGCCGCCTGGGCCGACCACGACGCGACCGAACTCATGCGCCGCCAGCCGGCCGCGCCCTTCCCCGCCGGCATCCTGGTGGACCAGGGCCTGGACGACAAATTCCTGGCGCAGGGGCAGCTGCTGCCGGAACGGTTCGAGGCCGCCTGCGCCGCCGCCGGCCAGCCGCTCGCCCTGCGCCGGCACGCGGGCTACGACCACGGCTACTACTTCGTCTCGACCTTCGTCGCCGACCACCTGGCGCACCACCGGCGCGCGCTGGGCTGAACCGCGACGCGCCGCCTTCCCTTCCCCGCCCCCATCCCACCGCACGCACCATCCATGTTCACCGGCATCATCCAGGGCATCGCCACCATCCGCGCCATCGACGACCGCGAAGGCCTGCGCAGCTTCACGCTCGAATTCCCGGCGGGCTTCTGCCAGGACCTGGCCCTCGGCGCCAGCGTGTCGGTCGATGGCGTCTGCCTGACGGTGACCACGCTGGTCTCGCCCACCGCCGCCGCCTTCGACGTGATCCTGCAGAGCCTCAACGTCACCACCCTCGGCGGCTACCGGGTGGGGTCGCGGGTCAATGTCGAGCGCGCGGCGAAGGACGGCGCCGAGATCGGCGGCCACCCGCTGTCGGGCCACATCGACTTCTCCACCGCCCTCGCCAGCGTGCGCGCCTCGGACAACAACAAGGTGCTGCGGGTGGAGATCCCGCCGGACTTCCGGCGCTACATCTTCGCCAAGGGCTACATCGCCATCAACGGCGCCAGCCTGACCGTGTCGGAGGCCGACCGCGCCGCCGGCTGGTTCGAGGTCTGGCTGATCCCCGAGACCCGTCGCATGACCGTCTTCGAGGACAAGCAGGCCGGCGACCGGCTCAACATCGAGATCGAGCGCAGCACCCAGGTGCTGGTGGACACGGTGCGCGAGGCGGTCCAGGAAAGCCTCGGCGACCTGCGCCCCGCGCTGGAGGCGCTGCTGGCCGAGAAGGGCCTGGCGCTCGACGACCTGGTGCGGCCGCCCGTCCTGCCGCGCTGAGCGGCCCGCGCGGGCCGCATCCCGCCGTCGCCGCCGGCCGGGGTTCAGAACAGCGGGCGCTGGCCGTCCGGCGACGGCGGCCGGAAGCCCGACGCGTCCCGCACCAGGCGCTCCCGGCTGAAGCCGAGCTTGCGGCAGGCCAGCCGGAAGCGCTGCGCCACCAGATCGGCCCAGAGGCCGCTGCCGTGCATGCGGGTGGCGAAGTCGGCGTCGTAGTCGCGGCCGCCGCGCATGTCCCGCACCCGCGCCATGACCCGCGCCGCGCGGTCGGGCATGTGCGTCTCCAGCCACTCGCGGAACAGCGGCGCCACCTCCCAGGGCAGGCGCAGGACGGTGTAGAAGGCGCTGGTGGCGCCGGCGTCCCGCGCGGCGGCCAGCACCTGCTCCATGTCCTCGGTCACGAAGGGGATCTGCGGCGCCACGCTCACGCCCACCGGAATGCCGGCCTCCACCAGGGTGCGGATGGTGCGCAGCCGCCGGTGCGGCGCGGCGGCGCGCGGCTCCAGCGTGCGCGCCACGGCGGCGTCGAGCGTGGTGATGGTGACGTAGACCGCCGCCAGCCCCTCGGCCGCCGCCGCGGACAGCAGGTCGATGTCGCGCTCGACGCCGCTCGACTTGGTGACCAGGCCGAAGGGATGGCGCGCCTCGTGCAGCACCTCGATCACCGAGCGGGTCAGCCGCAGCTCGCGCTCGACCGGCTGGTAGCAGTCGGTGGCGGTGCCGAGGGCCAGGTGCGAGGGCCGGTAGGACGGCCGCGCCAGGTCGCGCCGCAGCACCTCGGCGATGTTGCGCTTGGCGATGATGCGCGTCTCGAAATCCAGCCCCGGCGACAGGCCCAGGTAGCCGTGCGTCGGACGCGCGAAGCAGTAGACGCAGCCGTGCTCGCAGCCGCGGTACGGGTTGACGGACGTCTCGAACGGGATGTCGGGCGAGTCGTTGCGCGACAGCGCGCTGCGGGCGTCCTCCATCCGCACCTCGGTCGCCGGGGCGGGGGAGCCGGCGGCCGCTTCGCCGTCCTCGGCCCCGGCCGGGCCCCAGCCGTCGTCGAAGGCCTCGCGCGCGTCGCGGGCGAAGCGGTGCGCGATGCGGCTGGCGGTGCCCCGCCCCTTGAGGGCCTGGAGCGGGATGGGAAAGGTGTCCATGGAAATGGCCGAAGGGACTGGAATACTGATTATAAATACAGTATTCGTCCATCCTCCGGCGTTTTCCCTGCGGAAGGGACTCGCGGTCCGCCGACTGCGGGCACCGCCGGCCCCGGCGACTCAGGCCATGCCGCCCAGCCACCGGGCCAGCAGTCCGCACGCCAGCAGCACCGCCAGCAGCCGTGCCATCAGGCGCCAGGAATCGGCGCGACGCTCCACCGCATGGTGCAGCAGGAGACCGGCGCCCATCGACAGCAGCAGGGCCCCGACCATGCCGGCGGCGTTCGCCAGGGGGTCGGCCGGCCACCAGTGGTTGACCGCCACGCTGACCAGCACGCAGACCGGGAAATGCACCAGGAAGACCGAGTACGACATCCGGCCCAGGCGCTCCAGCGCCGACGGCGCGGCCGGCGGCCTGCCGTCCGGCACCGCCACGCCGGATGACGATGGGGAATGGGCCGGCGGCGCGCACCGCAGCCGCGCCAGCTGCCGCTGCCGCGTCCAGGCCAGCGCCAGCGCGGCGGCCAGCGCCACGGCGATGCGGCCGCGCCAGTCCAGCGCCAGCGCCAGCAGGCCCACCGCCGCGATCAGCCCGGTCCAGTGCACGGGCCGCGACGATCCGCCCGCCCAGTAGGCCAGCATGCCCATCCCGTAGGCGCCGAAGAAGTAGAAGGCGGTGTCGTCCAGGTCCGCGTGCCGGTTGAAGTACAGCAGCGACAGCGTCGCGAGTCCGCCGACCAGCGCGCGCCCCAGGTGCCGGTCCAGCCAGGGCCGGTCGCCGGCGCCCCGCCGGCCCAGCCACTGCGCCAGCGCCAGCAGCAGCGCGGTGACCGCGAACAGCTGGAAATCGATGGCCACGTACCACACCCCCGCCGACAGGGCCTCCAGCCCCAGCAGGTCCTGCAGGAAGAGGGTGTGCGCCAGCAGTTGCGGCAGCTGCGGCAGGCCCGGCACCAGCGCGGGCATCGCCAGCCAGGGGCGCGCCGCCGCGGACACCAGCACGCTGAGCCCGAGCGCCGCCAGGTAGGGCATCGCCAACCGCCGGTAGCGGCGCAGGATCAGCGGCCCGGGCCGGTCGAAGCGCGCGCGCCCGGCCGGCGCCAGCGCGCCGGCCGCGAGGAATCCGCCCACCACCAGGAACACCTGCACCGCCATGCGCGCATAGTCGGCCATCCAGTCGAGCAGTTCCGGGGCGAGCGGATGCGCGACGTCCGACATCGGCCCGTAGAAGGCCAGGTGGTGGCAGACGATGAGCAGGCAGCACACGCCCTTGAGCGTGTCGACGAGGGGCAGGTGGACGCGGGACGAAGCGGGCATGGGGCCCGGATTGTAGGAACACCCGGGCGTCCCGCCGATGACGGGGCGGGCCGGCGCGGAGCGCCGCTCAGTCGACCCGCGCGCCGGAGTCCTTCACGATCTTCTCCCAGCGGGGCAGTTCGTTGCGCACCGCGGTGCCGAACTGGGCGGACGACAGCCGCCACGGCTCGGCGCCCTGCTGGGCGAGCCGGTCCTGCACGTCCTTCGCCGACAGCGTCTTCTCCATCGCCGCATGCAGCGCCGCGACGGTCTCGCGCGGCGTGCCGGCCGGCGCGAACAGGCCGTACCACGGCGTGAACCCGAAGCCCGGCAGCGTCTCGGCGATGGTGGGCGCGTCGGGCAGCGCGGCCACGCGCTTCGGGTTGACCACGCCCAGCACCTTGAGCTTGCCGGCCTGGATGAAGCCGATGCACGACGGCAGGCTCTGCACCGACAGCGGCACCTGGCCGCTGACCACGTCGGTCGCCGCGGCGGCGGAGGACTTGTAGGGCACGTGCTGCATCTCGATGCCGGCCTGCTTGAGCAGCACCTCGGCGATCAGGTGGTTGAGCGTGCCGTTGCCGGCCGAGGCGTACGACAGCGCGCCGGGCCGGGCCTTGGCCAGGGCGATCAGGTCCTTGACCGAATTGCCCGGGAAGGACTGGTTGGCCACCAGCACGTAGCCGGCCGTCGCCACCGCGGCCACCGGCTCGAAGTCCTTCACCGGATCGAAGCCGGGCGACTTGTAGAGCGAGGGCGCGACCACCTGGGCGCTGTCGCTGGTCAGCAGCAGGGTGTAGCCGTCCGGCCGGGCCTTGGCGACATGGGCGGTGCCGATGTTGCCGCCGGCGCCGACCCGGTTCTCGACGATGAAGGGCTGGCCGAGCAGTTCGCCCAGCCGCTGCAGCACGATGCGCGCGATGGCGTCGTTGGCGCCGCCCGCGCCCTGCGGCACGACGACGGTGACGGCGCGCGCCGGGTAGCCGGCGGCCTGCGCCCGCGCCAGGCCGGGAAGGGCCAGGGCGCCGGCCAGGGCGAGCAGGCCGCGGCGCGACGGTTGCGCGGCCTGCAAGCGCGGGGAAAGGGGATGCTCGGAAGGCGGGGTGGTCATGGTTGTGTCTCCTGGTGTTCCGGACCCGGCGTCCGGGCCGGGCGGGCCGGCATGGGAATCGCCGGCAAAAAAAAGGGCGCTGCCTCCGGCAACGCCCTGCGCGGCTTCCGGTCGGTCGGGCCTACAGCTTGCCGACCAGTTCCGGCACGACCTGGAACAGGTCGCCTTCCAGGCCGTAGTCGGCCACGCTGAAGATCGGCGCCTCGGCGTCCTTGTTGATCGCGACGATCACCTTGGAATCCTTCATGCCGGCCAGATGCTGGATGGCGCCCGAGATGCCGACGGCCACGTAGAGCTGCGGCGCGACGATCTTGCCGGTCTGGCCGACCTGCCAGTCGTTGGGCGCGTAGCCCGCGTCCACCGCGGCGCGGCTCGCGCCCAGCGCGGCGCCGAGCTTGTCGGCCAGCGGGGTCAGCACCTCGTTGAACTTCTCGGTGCTGCCGAGCGCCCGGCCGCCGGAGACGATGGTCTTGGCGGCGGTGAGTTCGGGCCGGTCGCTCTTGGTGACCTCGCGGCCGACGAAGCGGCTCTTGCCCGAATCGGCGACCGCCTCGACCGTCTCGACCGTCGCGCTGCCGCCTTCGGCCGCCGCGGCGTCGAAACCGGTGGTGCGCACGGTGATGACCTTGACGGCGTCGGCGCTCTGCACGGTGGCGATGGCGTTGCCGGCGTAGATCGGGCGCTCGAAGGTGTCGGCGGACTCGACCCTGGTGATGTCGCTGATCTGCGCGACGTCGAGCGTGGCCGAGACGCGCGGCGCGACGTTCTTGCCGGCGGCGGTGGCCGGGAACAGGATGTGGCTGTAGTGGCCGGCGGCCTGGACGGCCAGCACCTGCGCGGCGACGTTCTCGGCCAGGCCTTCGCCAACCGAGGCGCCGTCGGCCAGGATCACCTTGGAGACGCCG
>JAKOND010000066.1 GCA_022702125.1 Burkholderiaceae bacterium | reverse complement strand
CGCCGCGAGCCACGCGTCGCGCAGCGCGTCCTGCGCGACCGGGCGCTGCACCGAGACGCGGACATGGCCGGCCAGGCCGAAGGAGGCGGTGTCGCGCAGCTGGACGCCGGCGGCGCGCAGGGCGGCGAAGTTGGCGGGCACCGGCGGGCGGGCGCAGAAGAAATTGGTGTCGCTGGGCAGCACCTGCCAGCCGAGGCCGGCGCAGATGTCCCGCTGCCGGGCCTGCCAGGTGCGCAGGATGGCCAGGCTGCCGGCCAGCCAGTCGATGGCGGCGGCGCCGCACCAGGCATCGAGCAGCGCGACGCCGTGCGCCCCCAGCGGCCACGAGGGCGCGAGGGCGTCCAGCTCGCGGGCCATCGCCTCGGCGCCCGCCGGCGCGATGGCGTAGGCGCCGCGCACGCCGGTCAGGCCCAGCGCCTTGTTGGGCGACCAGAGCTGCCAGGCGCGGTCGAGCGCGGCGCCGGTCCACGGGCTGTCGCCGGCCAATCGCAGCGGGGCGTAGGCGCGGTCGACCACCAGCAGGTCGTCCGGATGCGACTGCGGCGGGGCGACGGACAGGCCGCGCGGGCTCGACGGGTCGCAGCACCAGACCAGGGCCGCGCCCTCCCCGGCCGGCGAGGCGGCGCCCGAGGCGTAGCGCTCCGCCGCCAGGCCCCAGGCCCGGGCGGCGTCCGCGTAGTCGCCGTAGGCCAGGGCCGGCAGGCGGGCGCGGCGGATGCCGGCGCGCGCGGCCCAGGCGGTCAGGCGGAAGATGCATTCGCTGCCGCTGGCGGCGACGACGATGCGCGCCGGATCGACGCCGTGGCGCGCGGCCAGCCGGTCGCGCAGCGCGGCGTGGGTGCCGTCCGGGTAGCGGGAGGGATCGGCGTCGCGCACCGCGCGCTGGGCGGCGGGGCACGGTCCGCAGGCGTTGGCGTTGGTGGAGAAGTCGAAACGGGCCGGGCCGGAGGCGTCGGTTCCGCCGTGGATGCGGGAAGTGGTCATGCGGGCATCTTCGCACCGGTGGCGCGCGGGGTCGGTGCGGCGTTCAACGCCCGGTGCGGATTCATGCGACGGACTCCACGGCACGGGCGGCGAGGCGCCATGCTATCGAAACGAGAGCTGCCAGGCCAAGCAGCATGCAGGCACGGACCGCATTCGAGGCATGGGCCAGCGCCCGGTCGGTGTCGGCCGGGCCGGCCGGGCGCCCGCCGGGGTTCAGCGCGTAGGCGCCGGGCTTGGACAGCCGCACGCCCAGCGCCAGCGCCATCGCGCCCATCGGCCAGCCGCCGTTGGGCGACGGGGTGCGGCGCGACGCGGCCCGCAGCGCGCGCCACCGCCCGCAGCGGGCCGCGCCCATCAGCAGCGCGGCGGTCAGCCGGGCGGGCAGCCAGGACAGCGCGTCGTCGGCGCGCGCGGCCCATTTGCCGGCCCATTCCCAGTCGCGCCCGCGGCGCACGGTGCGGTAGCCCCACATCGCATCGGCGGTGTTGGCGAAGCGGTAGAGCGCCGCGCCGGGCAGGCCCAGCAGCACGAACCAGAAGATCGGCGCGACCACCGAGTCGTTGAGATTCTCGGCCAGCGATTCGATGGCGGATTCGCGCACCTGCACCGCGTCCAGGGCATCGACCTCGCGGCTGACCAGGCGCGCGAGCCGCGCCCGGCCCTCGCCGAGCGACCGGCCCAGCGCCGACTCCACCGCCGCCACCTCGTCGCGCAGCATGCGCCAGGCCAGCATCGGCTTGAGCGCCAGCCCCAGCGCCAGCGCGGCCGCGGGGGCCGGCAGGTGCCGCAGCAGCAGCGCCTGGAGCACGATGGCCGCTATCGAAACCAGAGCTGCCAACCCGCACCACACCATCGCTCCCGCCATGAAATGCCATCCGTTCCGGCGATCCGCCGACGGCAGCATGCGCCGTTCGCCGAAGGCCAGCGCCCGCCCCATCCAGACGACCGGATGCCAGCGCGCCGGCGGCTCGCCGACCCAGCGGTCCCAGGCCAGCGCGGCCAGCAGCGCGCCGGCGCACGCCAGCGCGCCGAGGGGATCCGGGCCGGTCCACGGGGCCGGGAACGCGAAGGCCGGATTCATCGCGGCGCGGCAGGCCGACCCGGCGGGCTCGTGCGCACCGGCCTCAATCCTCGATGCCGCGCTGGGCGGGGATGCCGGCCTGGAAGGCGTGCTTGACCATGGTCATCTCGGTGACCGTGTCGGCCAGGTCGATCAGCTCCTGCGGGCAGCGGCGGCCGGTCAGCACCACGTGCACATGCCTGGGCCGGTCGCGCAGCGCCTGCAGCACCGGCTCCAGCGGCAGCCAGCCGTAGACCAGCGGGTAGGTGATCTCGTCGAGCACCACCAGGAACCAGTCGCCCGACAGGATCGCGTCGCGGGCCCGCTCCCAGCCGTCGCGCGCCAGCTGGGCGGAGCGCTCCAGGTCCTGGCTCTTCCAGCTGAAGCCGTCGCCCAGGCCCTCGATCGGGATGCCGATCCGCTCGAACAGCCGGTGCTCGCCGAAGCGGGCGCTGGGCACCTTCATGAACTGGAAGATCTTCACCGGCTTGTCGCGGCCGTGGGCGCGGATCGCGAGGCCGAAGGCGGCGGTGCTCTTGCCCTTGCCGTCGCCGGTGTTGACGATGAGCAGGCCGCGGCGTTCGCCCTCGGGCTTGTCGTAGGGCTTGTCGGTGGGCGGGGTTTCGATCTGCATGGGAAGGCTCCGGGAGTCTGGGGGGGGATGGGGCGTGGCGCGACGGCGGATGCGGCGGCGGCGCGGCTCAGGCGGCCGCCGACGGGCGGGCCGACCGCGCCTGCCAGGCGGCGCCGGCGGCGAGGCACAGCGCCATCGCCAGGAAGGCGAGGATACGCAGCATGTCGGCCAGGTGCGGCGGCAGCGCGGCGGGCGGTTCGGGATCGGGCTGGCGTTCGAGCAGCATGCCGGCGGGCGGCGCGGGCGCGGCCGGGGCGGCCGGATCGGCGATGCGCGACGGCGGCGCGGGCGCGGGCGCGGCGGCGGACGGCGGGCGTACCGGCGCCGCGGGCAGCGCCCGCCGGACCGGCAGCGGGTCCGCTTCCGGCGCGGCGCGCGCGACCCGCGCGCCGGACGCGCCGGCGGACGGCGCCGTGGCGGACGCGGCGTCCGGCGCGGGACCGCCCTGCTCCGCCCAGCGGCGCACGCCGGGCAGCTCGGCCGACAGCGGCGCCTCGGCGGTCAGTTCGCGGTAGCGGCGCGCCAGGTCCTCGCGCGTCGCCGCGTCGGCCTGCCAGTAGCCCTGGCGGCTGGCCTGCACCAGCCGCTCCAGCGTCTGGGCGTAGGCCTGCGGATGGCTGCCCAGCCATGCGTCCGTGCCCAGCCGGTGGCGGTCCTTCACCAGCACGTCGTAGAAGCTCTGCCAGTGGTCCGATCGCACCGCGTCCTTGTCCACCGACTGCCAGCCCCAGGCGAACTGCACCGCCTTGAGCACCTGCAGCGTGCCGGCGTAGCCCTCGGCCCGCTGCGCCTGCAGCCAGCCGGGGTGCAGGTAGCGCGACTGCATCTCCAGCGCGATGGCGCGGCGGGCCGACTCGGTGGCCGGCTCGCCGGTGTCCTGCAGCTGGCTCACGTAGAGGTCGAGCGGCGCCTGGCGGCCCGCGCTGCGCGCCGCCGCGGCCAGGCCGCCCAGGTACTGGAACGGATCGTCGGAGCTGACCATCGCGTAGAGGTGCGAGCTGCGCGACATCACCGCCGCGTCGGTGCGCCGCAGGTGGGCGCCGAGCGCCTCGGCCGCCGCGCCCGGCGCGACGCCCGCGACCGGCTCGCCGTCGAGGTAGGGCTGGCTCATGCGCTGCAGGAAGAGCTGCCCGAGCCGGTCGTCCCCGCGCCGCAGGCCGTCGTCCTGCACCGCCTCGGCGATGCCGGTGCCGTAGTCGCCGGGCGCGTTGCCGAAGGCGCGCACCGTGGCCAGCCGCTCGGCCTGCGCGGCCGGCAGCCCGGCGCGGCGCAGCTCGGCGGCCACCTGCGCGGTGTTGCGGGCGACGGCGTTGCCGGGCTCGGCCTGCGCGGCGGCGGCGACCGCCCGGTCCACCAGCGCCATCAGCGCCGGGAACTGGTCGCGGTAGGAGCCGGTGACGCTCAGCAGCACGTCGACCCGGGGACGGCCCAGCTCGGCCGCCGGGATGGTGTCGACCCCGACCGGCCGGCCGCTGTCGTCCCAGCGCGGGCGCATGCCGAGCGCCACCAGCGCCTGCGCCTCCAGGATGCCCTGGTGGCGCAGCGTCTCGCCGGCCCACAACGACAGCGCCAGCCGCTGCGGCATCGCGCCGCCGTGCTCCGCGCGCCACGCCCTGAGCCAGTCGTCGAACACCGTCTGCGCGACCGCGTAGGCCTGGCGGGTCGGCAGGCGGGCCGGGTCCAGGCCGGTCAGGTTGCGGCCGGTGGGCAGGCTGTCGGGGTTGCGGATCGGGTCGCCGCCGTAGGCCGCCTCGATGAAGCGGCCGTCGAGCGCGGCCAGCAGTCCGGGCATCTCGCCCTCGGTGGCCAGCAGCGCCTCCAGCGCCTGGGCGCGCTGCGCGAGCGCGCGCAGCGCGGGGGTGTCGATCGGCTTGCGGGCGGCGCGGTTGGGCACGAAGTCGGCCGCGCGGACCACGTCGCCGGAGGCCGGGGACGCGGCCGGCGCGGGCGCGGCCGGCGGCGGCGGCGGGCGCAGGTCGAGCACGCTGGCGGCCCCGGCGTCGCGCAGCGCCACCTCCAGCCAGCGCGCGGGCCGGGCGGTGGCGACGGCGGCGTGGTCGATCAGGAAGGCCTCGTCGATGTCCTCGCCCAGCGCCTCGATCAGCGGCTTGCGCAGCGCCTGCAGGATGGTCTTGCGCCGCAGCTCGGGCGCGGGCGGCCGGCCGAAGACCGCCAGGCCCTGCGGCTGCGCGCTTTGCGCCAGCTGGTCCAGGTAGGGGTGCAGGATCTCCAGGAAGCCCTCGAAATCGCCGGCGATGCGCTCGGCGCTCCAGCCCAGGTCGCGGTGCAGCTGGTGCTCGACGAACTGGGCGGTCAGGTTCTTCTCCAGCGCCTGGCGCACCGGGCCGGCGCCGACGGTCTCCCACTCGTGCATCAGCTCGTGCATGTGGGCCATGCGCGCCTCGAAACCGGCGGGCGAGAAGACCGGGGTCTTGTGGCTGACCAGCGTGGCCCGGCCCCGGCGCTTGGCGGTCAGCGCCTCGCCCAGGTTGTCGACGATGTAGGGGTAGACCACCGGGACGTGATCGCTGGCGTCGGCCAGCGGCAGCATCGCGTCGTCGCGCATGTCCAGCCCGCGCGATTTGCCCGGCGCCCACTCCTGGGTGCCGTGGGTGCCGAAATGGATCAGCGCGTCGGCCTGGCCGGCCCACAGGTAGGTGGCCAGGTAGTGGTGCGACAGCGGCGCCTTGCTGCGGTGCATGAAGGGGCTCTGGCCGGCGCGCAGGGTCTCCTCGCGCGGGGGCTGCGGCAGCACGGCGAGATTGCCGGCCCGCAGGCGCGGGATGACGAACGCCGGCGCGCCCTGCCATTCCACTAGATAGCGGCTGCGTTCCGGCGGGCCCCAGTGCGCGTCCATGCGCCGGCGCACCTCGGCGGGCAGCCGCGCGCGCAGCGCCTCGTAGCGCGCCAGCGGCAGCGCGTCGGCCTGGCCGCGCTCCAGCAGGCCGCGCAGGTCGGCGCCGGGGTAGTAGGCGGCCAGCAGCGGCTTCAGGCCCGCGATCCAGTCGGCCTCGGGCACCGCGCGGGTGGCGTAGCCGGCCTCGGCCAGCCGGCCCGAGACCGCCTCCAGGCTGCGCGGCACGTTGAGGAAGGACGCCCCGAAGTTGCTGCCGCCCGGCGGGTAGTTGTAGACCATCGCCACCAGGCGCTTCTCGGCGGCGGGCTTCGCCTGCAGCGCGACGAGCCGGCGCGCGCGGGCGACCACCGCGTCGGCCTGGCGGTCGAGCAGTTCGGGCCGCCGTCCGCCGTCGGCCTGGGCCACGACCACCACCGGATCGGTCGCGCCGGCGCCCTCGGGCTGGGCCAGGTAGAAGGGCACGTCCGCCAGCGGCACGCCGTCTTCGCCGGCTTCCCAGTCGGCGCCGCCGCCGGGCCGGTAGGGCTGGGTGGCCAGCAGCGGCGCGCCCCAGCGCAGGAAGAGCGGCTGCAGCGCCGCCGCCTGGGGCACCAGCTGGTGCAGCACCAGCACCCGGGCGTGCAGCCGGCGCCCGCCGATGCCGTCGTCCGCCTCCAGCAGGGCTGCCAGGCGCGGCGCGTCGACCTGCTGCCCGAAGGCGGCGTAGGCGAACAGGCCCTGGTCCGCGAAGCGGCGCAGCCAGCGGTCGAGCCAGGCGGTGGAGCCGTCGACGAAATGGTGGCGGTGCACCAGCACCGCGACCGCCGGCCGGTCGCGCAGCGCGGGCCGCGTCCGCTGCCAGGCGGCCATCGCGGTCGCGTCGGCCAGCAGGCCGGGCGCGTCGGGATGGTAGAGGCCCTGCGCCGGCCAGGGCGCGGGCGGCGGCAGCGCCGGGACGGGCCGGCCGTCGATGGCGGCGCGGGCCAGCAGCGCGGCGTGCGCGAGGTTGTCCGCGCCGCCGGCCTGCAGGTAGGCGGCGATGCGGCCGGACGCCGTCGCCGTCGCCGGGGCCGTCCGCGCGGCCGTCGCGGTCGGCGCGGCCGAACCGGTGCCGGAGCTGGCGCCGGAAGTTCCGCCCGCACCCGCTCCTTCCCCGGCGGCCGGACCCGCGCCCCCGGCTTCCGCCGGGCCGCGCGCCGCATCGCCCGCGCCGGGACGGACGGCCGGCAGCACCCAGACCAGCCGGTCGGGATGCCGCGCGGCCCAGGCGTCGAGCCGGGGCCCGGCCAGGGCGCGCAGGCGCTTCTCGATGCTCGGGTGCGGCGCGTCCGCCCAGACCGCGTCGGCCTGCGCCAGCGCGCGGTCCAGCGCCTCGGCCTGCGCCGCGTCGAGCGCGGGCGCACCCTGGATCGGGTAGTCGATATGGCGCAGCGGCAGGCCGGCGGCGGCGGCGCTGCGCTCGACCAGCGCGGTGCGGGTGGCCGGCGTCACGTCGCCGGTCAGCCAGAGCAGGCCCGCGGCCCGGGCCGGCAACGCGGTGGCGGCCAGCGCCAGGACGGCCAGCAGGCAGGCGAGCAGGTACGCCGCGCCGGCGCCGGGCCTGCGGCGGGACCCGGCGCTCATCGCGCGGGCGCCGCGGCGGGCGTCGCGGCGGGAACCGCGGTCGTAGCGGGCGTCCCGGGCGCCGCCGCCCCGCCCGCCTCGGGCACGTAGACGATGTTGCCGTCCGGCAGCCGGTAGGCCACGCCGGCGCGCACGCCGCCGCCCTCGGCCGCGCTGCCGGTGCCCTTGAAACGGATCTCGCGGCCCTGCTCGCGCACGGTGATCTCCATGTCGGGCTTGCCGGGGTTGCGGATGGTGGTGACGTCGCCGCCGGCCTGCGACTGCGCCGCCACCGCGGTCAGCAGCGCCACCACCAGCACCAGGAACACGTCCACCAGGTTGACGGCCGAGAGCATCGGATCGTCGTCGTCCTCGGCCAGGATCGACAGGCCCCGCCGCCCGCCGCCGCCCGCATCCGCGCCGCTCACTGCGCCAGCCCCCGCGCCTTGCGCAGCGCCAGCAGCTCGGCCAGCAGCCAGCGCCGGCGCACCGAGTACACCACCAGCCCGATCGAGGCCGCCGCCAGCGCCAGCACCACGCCGGCGAAGGCGCCGCTGAAGACCGCCAGCGCCTGCTGGCCCTGCCCCGCCGCCACGCTCTGCAGCGCGGGGCCGAGCGGGATCATGGTGGCGATCAGGCCCAGCATCGGCGCGAGCCGGCTCAGCAGCCGCACCGGCTCGATGCGGCGCAGCACCTGGAGTTCGAGTTCGTCCATCGTGTCGCCGGGCGCCGGCCGCAGCACCGCGTAGGCCGGCACGCGCCAGCGCTGCCAGGCCTCCATCAGGGTCGCGCCCGCGCTCCAGAGCGCGTAGGCGAAGGCCAGCGCCACCAGCGCCAGCACCGGCCAGAGCAGCGATTGCGCCACCTGGGAGAAAGTCGTTTCGATCAGCATCCGGTCGTCCTCGTTCGTCGTCGATGTCTTGGTTCGTGTTTCAGGGGACGGGCCGCGCGACCGGCAGCACCACCCATTGGTCGCGCAGCCGGTGCACCGCGATGCGCCGGTCGAACACCGCCTCCAGCGCCCGGTGGGTCGCCGCGTCGCCGCTCGGGCCGGCGTGCAGCAGACGGCCGTCCCGCAGCACCAGCAGGTCGTCGGCCTGCAGCGCCATGCCCAGCTCGTGCAGCACGCTGACGACGGTGCCGCCGCCCGCCGCCTGCGCCCGCACCGCGTCCAGCCAGTCGGCCTGGTGCGGCGGGTCGAGGTTGGCGAGCGGCTCGTCCATCAGCACCAGCGGCGCGCCGACGGCCAGCGCGCGGGCCAGCAGCACCCGCTGGCGCTCGCCGCCCGAGAGCGCGCCCAGCGCCCGCTCGCGCCAGTCCCAGGCGTGGGTCGCGCGCAGGGCCGCTTCGACCGCGGCGCGGTCGGCGGCCGAGGGCGGCGCCAGCCAGGGCCGGTGCGGCAGGCGGCCGAGCATCGCGACGTCGTAGACCGACAGGTCGTCCGCCGCGCCCTCGTTCTGGCCGAGCCAGGCCATGCGGCGGGCGCGCTCGCGGCCCGGCAGGTCGGTCAGCGGCCGGCCGTCGAGCCGCACCGCGCCCTCGTGCGGCAGCAGCCCGGCCAGCGCCTTGAGCAGCGTGGACTTGCCCGCGCCGTTGGGACCGACGATGGCGGTCCAGCGGCCGGCGGGCAGGTCCAGGTCGATGCCGTGCAGCACGGGCTTGCCGCCGAGCGACGCCCGCAGGCCGCGCGCGCGCAGCAGCGGCTCCCCGCCTGGCGCGGGCGCGCGCGCCGCCGGGCCGGCTCCGCATCCGCCCGGAACGCCTGCGCCGCCCGTGCCGTCCGCGCGGCTCATGCCCCGCGCCCTCCGCCCAGGCCGCCGTGCCGGTGCATCAGCCACAGCAGGTAGCCGCCGCCGAGCAGCGCGGTCAGCACGCCCACCGGCAGCTCCTGCGGCGCGATCAGCCAGCGCGCCAGCAGGTCGGCCGCCATCAGCAGCGCGCCGCCCATCAGCGCCGCCAGGATCACCAGCGCGCCGTGGGTGGACCGCACCAGCGGCCGCACCAGGTGCGGCGCCGCCAGCCCCACGAAGGCGATCAGCCCGGTCTGCGCCACCGCGGTGCCGGTGGCCAGCGCCAGCACCGCCACCAGCGCGGCGCGCCAGCGCGGCAGCGACAGGCCCAGGCTGGCGGCGGTGGCCTCGCCCAGCGCCAGGCCGTCGAGCACCGGCGCCAGCAGCCGCGCGGCCAGCGCGCAGGCCGCCAGCACCCCGCCCATCAGCAGCGCCGCCGGCCAGCCCAGGAAGCTGGTGCTGCCGAGCGTGAAGCCCTGCATCGACTGCAGGATCTCCGGCGCCGACAGCGCGACCAGGTCCTTGGCCGCGCCCAGCACCACGCCGACGATCACCCCGCCCAGCAGCAGCCGCAGCGTGTGCTGCACGCCGCGCGCCAGGGCCAGCGTCAGCAGCACCGCCAGCACCGCGCCGACGAAGGCCGCGCCGGTCACGCCCAGCTGCAGCCACCAGCCGGCCGCCGTGGCCGCCGCCGGCGACAGGCCCGCCACCAGCAGCGCCAGCGACACGCCCAGCGAGGCGCCCGAGGCGCTGCCCAGCAGGTAGGGATCGGCCAGCGGATTGCGGAACAGCCCCTGCGCCACCGCGCCGGCCAGCCCCAGCAGCGCGCCGGCCAGCCAGGCGCCCAGGGTGCGCGGCAGCCGGATGTCGAGCACGATCTGCCGCGCCACCGGGTCCTCGCGCAGCGCGCGCAGGCTGTCGAGCCCGGTGCTGCCCACCGCCGCGCCCAGCAGCAGGAACGCCGCCGCGAGCAGCAGCAGGCCCATGCCGAGCCACAGCGCGCGGCGGGCGGGCCGATCGTGCGACGGCGAACGCGGTCCGGCCGTCATGCGGGGCGAGGCCTCACGGCGCCTTCTCCGCCAGGCAGCGCGCCATGATGCGGGCCGCCTCGGCCATGCGCGGGCCGGGCCGCACCACCACGTCGGACTCCTCGGGACCGAAGACGCACAGGCGCTGCGCGCGGATCGCCCGCAGGGTCTGCCAGCCGGGGTACGGCACCATCGCCTGCATGCTGCGGTTGCCGATCATCAGCACGTCCGGGTCGGCGCGCACCACGAATTCGGGGTTGAGCCGGGGGAACGGCCCGAGCGACGCCGGCACCACGTTGCGCACGCCCAGGCGCTGCAGCGTCTCGCCGATGAAGGACGACTCGCCCGCCGCGTACGGCCCGCGGCTGACCTCGAAATACACCCGCGCCCGGTGCGCCCGCGCCGGCAGCGACTGCGCGGCGGCCGACACGCCGGCGTCGATCACCCGCCAGACCCGCTCGGCGCCGTCGGCCTCGGGCACCCGCAGCAGCGCGCCCAGCTGGCGCAGCACCCGGCGCACGTCGGCGTGGGTCTTGGGCTCCAGCGCCACCACCCGGATGCCGAGCGATTCGAGCCGGTCGCTGGCGCGCGAGGACACCGCCAGCAGCACCACGTCGGGCCTGAGCGCGGCGATGGCCTCGATGTTCGGGTCGATCCCGCCGCCGAGCTGCGGCAGCCGGCGCACGCTCTCGGGGAAGTTGGAGTACCGGTCCACGCCGACCAGCCGGGCGCATTCGCCCAGCGCGCAGACGCTCTCGGTCAGCGAAGGCAGCAGGCTCACGATGCGGCGCGGCGGCTCGGCGAAACGCAACGCGCGGCCCCGGCCGTCGACCAGGTCCTGCGGTCCCGGGGCCGGAGCGTTCGCCGGCGCCTGCGGCTGGGCGCGCGCCGGCGAGGCGAGGCCCGCCACCGACAGCGCCAGGGCGCAGGCGGCCCGCAGCAGGGCCCGGACGGTCGCGTGCCCGGTCATGGCGCATCCTTCAAGGCAAGCGGCAGCCCGGCCGCCATCAGCGTGACGCGGTCGCAGGCCGCGGCCACCGCCTGGTTGAGCCGGCCCAGCGCATCGACGAAGGCCCGCACCGGCCGGCCCATCGGCACCACGCCGAGGCCGATCTCGTTGCTGACCAACACCACCGGCCCCGGCGAGGCGGCGATTGCTATCGAAAGCGTAGCTGCGAGCCCAGGTTCTTCCAGGGCATCGGCCGGGTTCTCTTCACAATTATCCTGCGCCGGCAGCATCCGGTTGGTGAGCCAGAGCGTGAGGCAGTCCACCACCACCAGCGTGCCGGGCGCGCCGTGCGCGGCCAGCGCCTCGGCCAGCCGCAGCGGCTCTTCCACGGTCCGCATGCGCGGCAGCCGGACGGCGCGGTCGGCCCGGTGGCGGGCGATGCGGGCCCGCATCTCGTCGTCCCAGGCGGTGGCGGTGGCGACGAAGACCCCGCGGTGCGCGGGCGATGCCGCGAGCCAGGCGACGGCCAGGTCCTCGGCGCGGCGCGACTTGCCGCTGCGCTGCCCGCCCAGCACCAGCTCGCTGCGGGCGACGGTCAAGGCCGTCATGCGTCCGCTCCCCGCGCGGAAGGGCCCGCAGGAACGGCGGTGGCAGCGGCCCCCGGCGCCCCGGGCCACTGGCCTTGGAACAGGGCGGCCACCGCCTCGGGGCACGAGGGGAACCATGCATGGAAATAGCTGGCCCGCACGCTGCCCGACGCATAGACCGCCTCGCCGGCGTCGGGGGCGGCCGGCGTCTCCGGCCGGGCGGTGCGCGCGGCCACCGGCAGGTCGGTGGCCGCGGTCGAATAGTGGAAGGTATGGCCGCGCAGCACGCCCTGCGGCAGCGCCAGCTGCTGCGGCCCGAGCGCCGCCAGCCGCTTCTGCATGCGCACCGCGCCGGGCAGCAGGCCCCATGCGGGCAGCGGCGTTCCTTCGGCGTCGGCGATGGTGTCCATCAGCGCCATCATGCCGCCGCACTCGGCCCAGACCGGTCGGCCCTGCCGCACATGCTCCGCCAGGTCGGCGCGCAGCGCTGCGCAGACGGCCAGTGCCTCCCGGTGCAGTTCCGGGTAGCCGCCGGGCAGCCAGACCGCGTCGCAATCCGGCAGCCGGTCGCCGGCCAGCGGCGCGAAGAAGACCGGCTCGGCCCCGAGCGCGCGCAGGCAGTCGAGGTTGGCCGGATAGAGGAAGCAGAAGGCCGCATCCCGCGCCACCGCGATGCGCCGTCCGGCCAGCAACGCGGATGCCTGCGGGGCGGCGCCTCCGGCCTGCGCCAGCGCCGACGCCGAGATGACGGGCACGGTCCGCTTCTCCGGCGCCGGTGCGGCGGGGACGGCAGGCGGCGGGAACTCCACCCGCCAGCCGCGCAACGCCGCGTCGTCCATGCGCCCCAGCGGCGTTTCGGCCAGCGCATCGGCGGCGGCGTCGAGCCGCGCGAGCGCATCGTCGGTCTCGGCGGCCGCGACCAGGCCCAGGTGGCGGCCGGGCAGCGCCAGCGCGGCGTCGCGCCGCAGCGCGCCGC
>JAKOND010000064.1 GCA_022702125.1 Burkholderiaceae bacterium | reverse complement strand
GACGGCGTCGCAGACCTCGCACGGACGACCGAAGGTTTTCTCCGTGCAGATGTAGATCGCGGCGATTTCGGTGGTTCCTGGCTTCTTGATGAAGTGCTGGCTGAAGTCGTGCCAGAAGGCTTGCCCTTCACCTCGCCAGGACGGCAGGATGCGGTAGCGACCCCGGCCGTCGGCCAGCTTGAGGGTCTTGCCGCGCTTGCTGGCGGCGATGTCTTGCTTTTTCTTGTTGAGCAGCGCGAGAAGAGCGGACATGGTGTTTGGTTCCTGTGATGTAGATAGGAGGTTTGGAAGTTTTCGATGCACCCGTTTCACCGGGATGCAACTTAATTATAGTCAGTCAGTATTTACTTATGTGTTGATTTCAGAAGATGCCGCGTCGGTTGCCACCTTGGACTCGGCGTTGCGCTTCATGGCGTCCAGGAGGCCTTCCTTGCGGTCGGCATTGACTTGGTTGGCCGAGACACGCAGGGGGCCGCCTTGCTCCCGGGCCGCATCGCGAGCGATCTGCAGCAGCATGTCCTTGCGGTGGTCGAAGCTGCGCTCGGCCACTTCGCACATGCGGAAGATTTGCTGTGCATCGATCAGTCGCGCGTTGGCGGCCTTGTAACTCGGGTCGCTGACCACTGCAGCCCGTATGGCCGGCTCGGTCACCTTCGGGTTCTCTTCTTTCAGGCGGGTGCGGTGCTTGGCCTCCAACTGGGCCTCCAGCACCTCTACGGCCACCTTGAAGCGCTCGTATTGGCGGCGCGCGCGCACCGAGTTGCCGGCATAGTGGACATAGAGCGCGGCCTGCTGCTGCATGCCGCCGGTGATGTCCGTCAGGTCGATGGAGATGTCCTTCTTGAGCTGGTCGGTGTCCAGGAAGGTCTGCATCAGTGCTTCGTTGGTGTCGGTCGTCATGGCGTCACGCAGCCTTTCCCAGGCCTTCGACGACCGCGTTGACGCGGGACTTCACCGCAGCCGCGATCTCCTTGTCGAGCAAGCGATTGATGGCGGCTTGCACGTCGTGCGCGATGGTGCCGCGCAGCTTCTCGGCCAGCGCATCGACATGCTCCTTGATGTTCTTGCTGATCTCGGCATCCACAGCTGCGCGGGCAGCGGTGCGGATCGCGCTGGTCACATCTGCAGAAGGAACGACGCGATGCCAGTCCTTCTTGAAGCCCAGGTCCGCAGTCGCTTTTTCAGCAACCTCGGCGCAGGCACGTTTCACAGCAGCCAGCGCGTCAGTGCGCGCACGCTCGATCTGCTCGGCGACATCCGCACCGAGCGCAGTCTCCTTGATATGCTTGCGCGTGAACTCGGCGATCACCGCGCTCTGGAGCTCGGCGCGCACGATGGTGCCCTCGGGGAAAAGCGACGCCAGGGCTTGCGCGTCGAGGCGGATTTGAACGGTCATGTGGTTGCTTCCTAGCTGAGCAGTTCGCCCAATTTTTCAAAGATCGACTCCACCAGCTTTACCTTGGAGGGGTCGTGGAAAAGCGATCCGGGGTTGAGCCCGAAGATCACTGTCGCGTCGAGGTCGGCGCGGTATTGCACCTTCCCGGCCAGGTCGGCGGGCGAGCCCTTCAACCCCGGCGAGAAGTAGCGAATCGCATTGCTGCCCATTGCAATGATCACGGGCGGTTTTAGGATCTCGATCTCCTGCTTCAACCACTGGCTGCAGCCGTTGATCTGCTCGTTGGCGAGCACCTTCTGCTCCTTGGGCTTGGTGGACTTCACCAGCGCGGTGTAGTAGCCGTCGGCGGCTCGGAGGCCCACGCCCTTAAGGCCTGCCTTGACCACCTCGGACGGCTCGCCCTCCAGCATCTTCCCGGCGCGCTCTTCCTTCCAGTGCGGGCTGTCGAAGACGACCATGAACTTCGGCGCGGCGCCCATGCGCGGCACCGGGTGGGGCTTGCCGGCCAGGCTGCAGCCCTCGCAGGTCTTCACGTCCTCGATGAGGCGGGTGATCTTGATCTTGGCCAGGGCCTCGACGTTGAGGTCGCGGTCGGGCTTGACCATGTCCACGGTGAAGCCTGGCACGAGCTCGAGGCGGTCGCGCAGTCGGTCGGGGTGCATGGGCTTCACACCCTCCCCGGTGATGGAATGGAAGGCCCCTACCCTGCCGAGCGCGTCGCGATGCTTCGCATTGACCACCGTGCGCCCGAGCACTTCCTTCTGCACCTTGGGGTCGAGGTCGTCCATCGACTTGAAGGCACCGCCGGCGTGGGCGCGCAACTTCATGATGGCGGTGGCCACGTTCGAGCTGATGCCCTTGATGGCCTGGAACGGGGCGTAGAGCTCTTCCTCGCCGGCGATTTCGATGCGGTCGGTGCTGCGGTTCATGTCCGGCGGGAGCACCCGCAGGCGCTTGCTCTGCGCGTCCGCCACTAGGCTCGACAGCTTGTCTTCCTTGTCGATGACGGTCATGGCCGCCGCGAAGAACTCGGCCGGGTAGTAGACCTTGAGCCACATGGTGACCCAGGAGATCAGCGAATACTCGTAGCTGTGCGACTTGTTGAAGGCGTAGCCCGCGAAGCCGGCGGTCGTCTCCCACAGCTCGGCGGCCCGATGCTCGTTCATGCCGGCGGCGACGGCGCCCGCGACGAAGCGGGTTTCGTATTCCGCCATCTTCGCGTGGTCCTTCTTGCCCATCGCCTTGCGCACCCCGTCGGCTTCCCCGGGCGTGAACCCGGCGAGCTCGCGGCA
>JAKOND010000051.1 GCA_022702125.1 Burkholderiaceae bacterium | reverse complement strand
AGCCGCGCACCAGCACCACGCTGGTCAACCGGCAGCCGGTCAGCAAGGAAATCCTGCCGGAAGACCCCGATTTCGCCGGCGTGGTGTTCAAGGTGCAGGCCAACATGGACGCCAACCACCGCGACCGCATCGCCTTCGTGCGCATGGCCTCGGGCAGGTACACGCCGGGCATGAAGCTCAAGGTGCAGCGCACCGCCAAGGAGCTGCGGCCCACCTCGGTCGTCACCTTCATGAGCCAGCGCCGCGAGGCGGTGGACGAGGCCTACGCCGGCGACATCATCGGCTTCACCACCCACGGCGGGGTGCAGCTGGGCGACACCATCACCGACGGCGCCAACCTGATGTTCACCGGCCTGCCCTTCTTCGCCCCCGAGCTCTTCATGACGGTGATCCTGAAGAACCCGCTGCGCACCAAGCAGCTGCAGCAGGGCCTGGCCCAGCTCGGCGAGGAAGGCGCGATCCAGGTGTTCCGCCCCGACGTGGGCGGGCCGATGCTGCTGGGCGCGGTCGGCCAGCTGCAGTTCGAGGTGGTGCAGCACCGGCTCAAGACCGAGTACGACGCCGACATCCGGCTCGAGGGCTGCCAGTACACCGGCGCCCGCTGGATCACCGCCGACTCCGCCGCCGACCTGCGAGCCTTCACCGACGCCTACCCGCAGCGCATGGCGCACGACGCGGCCGACACGCTGGCCTACCTCTGCACCTCGCCCTACGACGTGCGGCTGGCGCAGGAGCGTTTCCCGAAGATCCACTTCCATCCGCTGCGCGAGCACGCCGGCCTGGCGCTGCAGACCGCCGGCTGAGGACGCCGCGGGGCGCCCGGTTCAGGCCGTGTCGGCGTCCGCCGGCGCGCCGCCCGCCAGCGGCAGCCGGATGGAAAAGCGCGTTCCGCCGCGCGCGGACCGGTCGGCGGCGATGGTGCCGCCCTGGCGCGTCACCAGCATGTGCACGATCGACAGCCCGAGGCCCGAGCCGCGCGACGGCCGGGTGCGGGATGCGTCCGACCGGTGGAAGCGCTGGAACAGGTGGTCCTGCACGTCCCGGGGCAGCCCGGTGCCGGCGTCGCTGACCGTCAGCACCGCATCGCCCGCATCGGTGTCCACGCCGATCTCCAGCCAGCCGCCGGCATGCGCGTGGCGCAGCGCGTTCTCCACCAGGTTGGCCAGCACCTGGCGCATGCGGTCGCGGTCGGCGTGCACCCGGACGCCCTCGCGGTGCAGCGCCAGCGCGGACTCGACCCCGTGCTCCGCGATATGGCTCGCATGCTGGGCCAGCGCCTCGGCCGCCAGCTGCCCCAGGTCCAGGTCGGCCGGGTGCAGCGACAGCCGCCCGGCATCGCCCACCGACAGGGTGTGCAGGTCGTCGACCAGGCGGCCCAGGTGCTCCACCTGGTCCAGCAGGCGGCGGAATTCCTGCTCGTCGGGCGGGATCACCCCGTCGCACACCGCATGCAGCCGGGCGCGCAGCACCGTCAGCGGGGTGCGCAGCTCGTGCGAGATCGAGGCGGCGGTGGCCCGGCGCTCGCGCTCCAGGGCTTCGAGCGAATCGGTCATGTGGTTGAAGTCGCGCACCATGCCGGCCATCTCGCCGCTGTGGCGGCCGGCCTCGGCGCGCACCGAGAGGTCGCCCTGCGCGATCAGCCGCGCCGCCTCGGCCACCGAGGCCATCGGCTGGGTCACGATGCGCGACACCCAGAAGCCCGCGGCCAGGCCGAAGGGCAGGCAGACCACCAGCCCGATCACCAGCGACCATTTCTCGCCGAACAGCAGGTCGCCGGTCCAGTACTGGCCGTAGATCTCGACCGCGCGCGGGCTGTCGTCCAGGTCCTGGTCGGTGAGCTGGTCCAGTTCCATCCGCACCGACGGCGGCAGCGCGCGGTGGAAGTCGCGGTACTGCAGCTCGGCGAAGGCCATCACGCTGGCGCCCAGGATGGCGATGGTGACCAGCACGGTCACCGCGATGCACAGCCCGAAACGGACCCAGATGCGGTCGAGGGCGCGGTGGATCATGGGACGGCCCGGCGCCGGGGCCGGGCGCGGCTCATGCGCCGGGCCATAGCCGGTAGCCCACGCCGCGCACCGTCTCGATCAGCTCGCCGTTGCCGGCGTCCTGCAGCTTGCGCCGCAGCTTCGACAGGTGCGAGTCGATCACCCGGTCGAGCGCGTCGCTCTCGGGCAGGCAGGTCTCGATCAGGTGGCCGCGCGAGAAGCAGCGCCGGGGCTGCGCGGCCAGGCAGGCCAGCAGCCGGAATTCGGTCAGCGTCAGCGGCAGCGGCTGCAACGCGCCGCCGTCGTCGCGCGAGAGGGCGATGTGGGCCTGGGTGTCGATCTCGAGCCGACCGACGCGGATCGGCGCGGCCGCCTGGGCCTGCGCCCGGGCCGCGCCCCCGGTGCGCCGCAGCACCGCCCGCACCCGCGCCACCACCTCGGCCGGGCTGTAGGGCTTGACCACGTAGTCGTCGGCGCCCATGCGCAGCGCCAGCAGCTTGTCCACGTCGTCGGCCAGCGCGGTGACCATGATCACCGGCGTGTCGCCGTCGCCGCGGATGTGCTTGAGCACGTCGATCCCGTCCATGCCGGGCAGGTGGATGTCGAGCAGCACCAGTTCGGGCCGCATGCGCCGGAAGACCTCCAGCGCCGCCGGCCCGTCGGCCGCGGTGCAGGTGCGCAGGCCGTCGCGCTGCAGGTAGGCGATCAGGATGTCGGCGATGCCCGGCTCGTCCTCGACCACCAGCACCATCGGACCGGGTTCGCGGACGGCGGGCGGGAGGGAGGCGGCGGGCGCGAGGGGCACGGGGCGGACACCGGTGGGTGGAGGGGAAAAGGCCAAGGAAGAGCAGGCGGGCGGACGCGGCGGATTATCCATGCCCGTCCCCGGATCCGCCCGGGGCCGCGGAACGCCCCCTGCGCGGCGTAGGGACGGGGCGGGCGCGGATGCGGGCGGCGGCTCTTCATCATTCCTCCACACAACCTGCAAGGCGGCGCAAGTTCGGCGCGCTCCAATCGGCTCCAGCATCCGGCGGTCCGGGCGGCCCCGGGGCCGCCGCCGCCGGACCACCGTCCTCCGCCGCCCTGCCGTGCCCTCCTTCCCGACGCGCCCCGCCGCCCCGCCCCGCCTCCGCGCGGCCGGACGGCCCTGCCTCGCCACCGTGGCGGCCCTGGCCGCGTCGGCGCTGCTGGCGGGCTGCGCGGGCGTCGACGTGCCGGCGCTGCCGGCGGACGCGCCCGCCGCATGGCGGCACGCCGACGCGTCCGTTCCCGGCGCGCCCGTGCCCGACCCGGCCGGCTGGTGGAAAACCTTCCGGGATCCGGCGCTCGACGCGCTGGTCGAGCGCGCGCTGGCCCAGAACCTGACGCTGGCCCAGGCCGCGACGCGCATGCGCCAGGCCCGGCGCCAGGCGGCGCACGACGGCGCCCAGTACCTGCCGATGGTCGGCGCCTCCACCCGCGCCACCCAGGACCCCTCGGCCACCGACGCCTACTACCAGGCCAGCGTGGACGCCACCTGGGAGCTGGGCCTGTTCGGCGCGCGCGAAGGCCTGGCGCGCACCCTGCAGGCCCGCGCGCTGTCCGCCGACGCCGCGGCGCAGGCCGCCCGGCTGACGGTGGCGGCCGAGACGGTGCGGCAGTACCTGCTGCTGCGCACCGCCCGGCGCCAGCAGGCCCTGCTGGCCCGGTCGGCCGCGCTCGACGCCAGGGCGGCCGAGCTGGCCGAGGTCCGCGCCCGGCAGCGCCTCGCGCCGCAGGACGACGCGCGCCAGGCCCGCGCCCGCGAGGCCCTCACCCTGGCGCTGCAGGCCGCGCCGCGCCAGGAGGCCGACCAGGCCGCCCAGGCGCTGGCGGTGCTGCTCGGCCAGTCCGCGCCCGACGACGCCTGGACGGCGTCGGACGCGCCGCCGCCCGCGCTGGGCGATTTCGCGCTGCCGCAACTGCCGGCCGACCTGGTCCGCAGCCGCCCCGACATCCGCCAGGCCGAAGCCGAGGTGCTGAAATCCGCCGGCGAGCTGGGCCTGGCGCGGGCCGAGCTCTATCCCCGGCTGACGCTGGGCGCCAGCTACATCTACTCGTACAACCTCACCCAGAACCGCGGCCGGCGCTTCACCGACAACCTGCCGGTGGTCGGCCCCTTCGTCGATATCCCGCTCTTCGACTGGGGCCGCCGGCGCGCCCAGGCCGACGCGCGGCAGGACGCGCTCGACGCGGCGCTGCTCGGCTACCGCCAGGCGCTGCTCGAAGGCATCGCCGAATCCGAGAACGCGCTCTCGGGGCTGCAGGCCCAGCGCGAACGCGAAGCCCGCCTGCAGTCCGCGCTGTCGCTGCAGCAGGACCGGCTGCGCGCACAGCGGACCCTGGAACGCCTGGGCCTGTCGGCCACCCTCGACGGCATCGCGGTGCAGCGGGCCGGGCTGCAGGCCGAATCCGAGCTGCTGGGCGCGCGGGCCGCCCGCGCGATGGCCTTCGTCGCGCTCTACAAGGCCCTGGGCGCCGCGCCGCTGCCGGCCGGCGACGCGCCCTCCGCCGCCGTCGCGGCGGCGGCATCCCCGGCGCGGGAGGCCGCGCCGTGATCGCGCTCGGCCGCAAGACGCTGTTCCACGAATGGCGCCGCTTCCTGCCGGCGATCTTCGGCGTCGGCTTCTCGGGCGTGCTGCTGGCGGTGCAAGCGGCGCTGGTGCTGGGCATCTTCGACAGCGCGTCGGTGTCGGTCACCGCCTCGTCGGCCGACCTGTGGGCGGGCTACCCGGGCACCCAGAGCGTGAACTTCGGCCGCGCGGTCGGCCCCGACGTGGAGATGCGCCTGCGCATGGACCCGGAGGTCACCGCGGTCGAGCCCTACCTGTGGGTCGAGGGCGACTGGCACGACCCCGGCGCCAGCGGCGGCGGCGTGTCGGTCTTCGTCTCGGGCATCCGCACCGGCGAGGACGCGCTGATGTTCTCGCGCCTGCTGCCGCCGGGCCTGCGCCAGCGGCTGCGCGAGCCCGACGCGGTGATCGTCGACCGCGCCGACCTGGACCAGCTCGGCGCGCTGCCCGGCGGCACCGCCTGGATCAACGGCCGCCGGGTGCGGCTGGTCGCGGCCATCGCCGGGCTGCGGGCGCTGGGCGGCGTCAACGTGCTGGCCTCGGTCGAGACCGCGCGCGGCCTGCAGGGCGCCGATGCCACCCCGGGGCCGACCTACTTCGTCGCCCGGCTGCGCGACCCGGCGCGGGCCGCGGCGGTGCAGGCGCGCATCGCCGCCGCGCCGGGCGGCCCCGCCTTCGGCCCGTTCGCGGTCTGGACGGCCGGCGAGTTCGCCGCCCGCTCGCGCCAGTACTGGCTGTTCGGCACCGGCGCGGGGATCGCGGTGCTGTTCATGGCCGTCATCGTCTGCCTGGTGGGCGCGGTGGTCACCAGCCAGTCGCTGATGGCGGTGGTGGCGGCCTCGGCCCGCGAATACGCGGTGCTCAACGCGCTGGGCGTCAGCCGGGGCTCGCTCGGCCGCATCGTGCTGGCGCAGTCGTGCTGGATCGGCGGCCTGGGCCTCGGGGTGTCCGCCGCCGCCAGCGCGCTGCTGCTGACGCTCGCCGCCGGCCGCGACGTGCCGGTGGCGATGACGCTGCCGGTCGGGCTGACCTGCGGCGCGCTGGTGGGCGGGCTGGCCCTCGTCTCGGGCCTCGTCGCGATGCGCGGCCTGCTGCGCGCCGATCCGGCCGTGCTGCTGCGCTAGGACGACCGCCGCCATGTCCGTCCTGTCCACCCCGTTCGATGCCTCCGCCGGCGCGGCCGCCGCGCGGCGGGCCGCGCCGGCGGCGCCGTCCGCCCGTGCGGCGGCCGCTGCCGGTCCGGCGCTGGAGGCGCTGGGCGTGGCCAAGTCCTTCCTGTCGGGCGCGGTGCGGGTGCAGGTGCTGCAGCAGCTGTCGGTCGCGGTGTGCCCGGGCGAGCTGACCCTCATCTCCGGCCCGTCGGGCTGCGGCAAGAGCACCCTGCTGTCGCTGCTGTCGGGCCTGCAGTCGCCCGACGCCGGCCGGGTGCGCGCGCTCGGCGAGGACCTGGGCCGCATGGACCGGCGCCGGCTGGAGCGCTTCCGGCTGCACCACACCGGCTTCGTGTTCCAGGGCTTCAACCTGTTCCCGGCGCTGACCGCCGTCGAGCAGGTGCAGCTGCCGCTCGGCTACCTCGGCCTGTCCGACCGGCAGTCCGAGGAGCGGGCGCGCCAGGTGCTCGACGAGGTCGGCATGGGCCACCGCGCCGAATCGCGGCCGGCGCAGCTCTCGGGCGGCGAGAAGCAGCGCATCGCCATCGCCCGCGCGCTGGCCAAGGAACCGCAGCTGCTGTTCGCCGACGAGCCCACCAGCGCGCTCGACGCCGACAACGGCCAGCGGGTGGTCGACATCCTGCACCGCATCGCCCGCACCCACGGCACCACCGTGTTGTGCGTCAGCCACGACCCGCGCCTGGTGCGCCATGCCGACCGGGTGCTGACCATGGAGGACGGCGCCATCCGCAGCGACTGGCGCCAGCCCGCCCCGGAAAGCGCCGGCCCGGCGGCGCGGCGCCCCACGGTCCCCCCTTCCGACTCCGACCCCGAGGACTTCTCCCGATGACCCCCCGCGCCCGCCTCGCCGGGCTTTCCCTGGCCGCCCTCGCCCTGTGCCTGGCCGGCTGCAACGACAGCGCCGGCGGCCCGCGCGGCCAGGCGATCGCCCAGGCGCGCGCCGGCCAGATCCAGGCCGACCCGGCGCAGCAGGTGGCCGTCGCCCGCGGCAAGATCGAAGTCCAGGGCGGCCTGCTGGAGATCGCCGCGCCGCAGGACGGCACGGTGGAGGCGGTGGCGGTGCAGGAAGGCGCCGAGGTCCGGCGCGGCCAGCCGCTGTTCGCGCTGGCGTCCGAGGCGGCGCGCATCGACGTCGCGGTGGCCGAGGCCGACCTGAAGCTGGCCCGGGCCCGCCAGCAGGCCCAGGCCGCCCGGCTGCCGGCCGCGCGCCAATTGGCGCAGCGCCTGGCCGAGGCCGCCCGCGCGGGCGCCGCCGACCCGCAGCGCACCGACGAGGCGGCGCAGGCCCGGCGCGACATCGAATCCGCCGTCGCGGTGGCGCAGGCCGAGGTCGCCGTGGCGCGCGAGAAGCTGGCCCAGGCCCGCTACCAGGCGGCGCGCCAGACGGTGCGCGCGCCGCAGGACGCGACGGTGGTCAAGGTCAACCTTCAGCCCGGATCGCGCGTTCTCGCCCAGGGCGGCCGCGCGGCGCTGGTGCTGCTGCCGCACCGGCCGCTGGTGGTGCGCGCCGAACTCAACGAAACCTTCCTCGCGGCGGTGCGCCCCGGCATGCGGGCCACCGTCGCCACCGAATCCGACCCGCCCGTCGGCAGCAAGGCCCGCACGCCCCTGCCGTCCGCCCGGGTCGTCCGCATCAGTCCGGTCTACGGGGCCAGCCGGCTCGACGACGAAGCCCAGCTGCGCACCAGCGTGCGCGTGGTGGACTGTTATCTGGAATTCGACCGGACGCCGGATGTGCGCGTCGGTCAGGACGTAAGGGTGAGCTTCCATGATTGAGATCAAACCGGTTCTTTGCGATGCACGCGGCGTCCGCCGCACCACCGGAGGCGGCGCCGCGCCGGGCCGGGACGGCTGGATGATCCAGTGCGACTTCGACGGCACCATCAGCCTGCGCGACGTGACCGACACGCTGCAGCGCTTCGCCCGCCCCGGCTGGCAGGCGCTGGAGGACGCCTGGGAGCGCGGCGAGATCGGCTCGCGCGAATGCATGAAGGGCCAGGTCGCGCTGCTCGACATCAACCGCGAGGAACTCGACGCCCACCTCGCGACCCTGCGGATCGACCCGCACTTCCGCGCCTTCGTGGACGCGGCGCGCGGCTGGGGCATGCCGGTGCAGGTGGTCAGCGACGGCATCGACTACGCGATCCACCGCATCCTGGCGCTCCACGGCCTGGACGACCTGCCGGTGCTGGCCAACCGCCTGGTGCAGACCGGCGAGCGCCAGTGGCAGCTGCAGTCGCCCTGGGCCAGCGCCGGCTGCGTGCGCGCCAGCGGCAACTGCAAGTGCGAGCGGCTCGCGGAGCAGCAGGCGCTGCACGGCCGGGTGCTCTTCGTCGGCGACAGCACCTCGGACTTCTGCGTCTCGGGCAAGGCCGACTTCGTGCTGGCCAAGTACAAGCTGATCGACCATTGCCGCGCCCACGGCATCGCCCACGCGCCGTTCGTCGACTTCGGCGACGCGCTGCCGCTGATGGCCGAGGCCACCGGCCACGCCTTCGCGACCGCCGCCTGAGCGCGCACGCCCGCGACGAACGCCACGAGTCCCCGCCCATGACCCCCTGCATCACCCCCAACGAATTCTTCCTCGAAGGCCACGGCGACGCGGCGCGCACCGGCGTGCTGCTGGTCCACGGCCTGACCGGCACGCCCAACGAGATGCGCACCCTGGGCAAGGGCCTGCAGAAAGCGGGCTTCACCGTCTACGCGGTCGAGCTGGCCGGCCACTGCGGCACCCAGGAAGACCTGGTCGCCACCCGCTGGCAGGACTGGTACGCGAGCGTCGAGGCCGGCGCCGAGCGCCTGCGCGGCCGGGTCGACCGGGTGGCGGTGGCCGGCCTGTCGATGGGCGCGCTGCTGGCGCTGCGGCTCGCGGCCGAGCAGCCGGAACGCATCGCGGGCGTCGCGGCGCTCGCGCCGATGTTCCGCCACGACGGCTGGAGCATGCCCTTCTTCACCCGCTTCTCCTTCGTGCTGCGCATCTTCAAGGCGCTGGGCGTGGGGCGCGGCGGCTGCTTCATCGAGCGGCCGCCCTACGGCATCAAGGACGAAGCGCTGCGCAAGCGCATCGTCGCCCAGATGCAGTCGGGCGACAGCACCGCCGCCGGCCTGCCGGGCAACCCCTGGTGGGCGGTGGCCGAGATGTACAAGCTGTCCGCCCAGGTCCGGCGCCGGCTCGGCGACATCCGCTCGCCCTGCCTGGTGGTGCACGCCACCGAGGACGACGTGGCCAGCGTCGCCAACGCGCGGCTGATCACCGACGGGGTGCGCCGGGCGCCGGTGGAACTCGTCCTGCTGGAGGACAGCTACCACCTGGTGGTGATCGACCGCGAGCGCCGCACGGTGATCCGCCGCACCGCCGAATTCGTCGCCCGGCTGGACCGGCCCGCGCCCATGCCCGCGCCGCTATCCGCGCGCGATGCGGAGGCCGCGCCGGCCGGCGGCTCCGCGGCCGTGCGGATCGCTGCCCCCGACGCGCCGGAAGCGCGCGCCCGCGTCCGGCAGCGCACGGCGGCCGCGGCATGAGGCGGCGGATGCGCCCCTGCACGCACCCGCGCCCGTGCGCCGGGGCCCGCCCGTGACCGGCGCCGACGCCTCCGGCGCGCTGTCGCCGCTGGTGGTCCTGCTGTGGACGCTCAACGTGCTGGTCGACAGCGGCGGACAGCTGGCCTTCAAGGCCGCCGCCGGCGACCCGGACGCCGGCGACGGCCTGGCGCGCTGGATCTGGATGGCGCGCCGGCCGTGGCTGTGGATCGGCATCGGCTGTTACGTCGCCGAGTTCCTGCTGTGGCTGGCCTTCCTGT
>JAKOND010000034.1 GCA_022702125.1 Burkholderiaceae bacterium | reverse complement strand
CGAGGTCGATGCCGCCGTAGAAGAGCTTGCAGACGCCCAGCTTCACGTTCTTGGTATCCGATGCCATTCTTTTTTCCTTGTTGTTATGTGAATGTCAGTAGTGACTTATTTTATCGACCTGTCAACCCCTTGGCAACAGACGGCTAGGGGGTGAGGACGTAGGTGATCTCGAACTCGATCTCGAACTCCCAGTAGGCCCCCGCCGAGCGGCGGTAGGGCTTGGGCTCGATGACTGGCCGGCAGAGCTTGACCAGGATGCCCTTGAGGGCCAGCTCGGCCTGGATGGTGAGCACCGCCAAGGACTTGTTGGCCAGGGCCTCGGCGATGTCGTAGTCCCGGCTGCGGCTCACCAGCCGAAAGCCCGTCTCCCGCAGGCCTGGCAGGTAGGGATCGATCGGAGTGCCGTGGTAGGGCGACATCAGCAGGATGCCCTTCTCGCAGGCCGTGGGCATCTCGGTGACGAAGATGTCCTGCGTGAGGGTGCCCAGCCGCTTCGACTGGAGGTAGGTGGCGATGGCCTTGAGGTTCATTCGTCGTCTCCGCCGGAGCGTTCATAGGACACGTTCGCGCTGCGGCCGCCGCCGGTGATGCGGCGCACGATGGCCGCCAGAGCCGCCGGCAAATCCTTGGTGCCCTCCTTGACCGCGCGCGACATGAATCGGCCTCCGACCCGCGGGCCCTTGGCGGCCGACTTCGGGCTGACGTAGTAGCGCTTGCCCTTGGACATTCCGAAGGGGCGCAGCTGCTCTTCCATGATGAAGGCGTAGTCGCCGAGCTGGCCCTCCCGGGCGTAGCGGCCGGCGTCAAGGTCGATGAACACCGCGAAGGTGTTGCGCCCGTCCTTGCGCAGGGTGATGTAGTCGATGCTGCTCTCCAGCAGACCGCTCTTCACCGGCGCGTAGGAGCGCGCCAAGTCGCGGATGCGAATCGCGGTCTTGCGCATCTTGTCGCTCATGCCCTTCATGGCCCGCTCGCCCACCTGGGCGATGTTGGCCTCAAGCTGGCGAGGGTTGAATTTCAGGACCATTCCCATCGTCAGGCCTGCACGCAGTGGATCTCGTTGTGGTCGTGGCGGCCGCCGGCATCGAATCGCGGCTTGATCACCTCGATGCGCAGCCGGTTGCCGTGGACGACCAGCACGTCGTCCAGGGTCACCCGCGTCTTGGGGCTGGCCAACACGACCACGTCGGCGGTCTGCTCGCCGGCTGCGCCGTGGGTCCCCGACGAGTCCGTCCGCACGGTGGTGTGCTGCGACCGGATCTCGACCTTCACCGGCGCGACCTTGAGGGTCTTGCCAGGCTTGAAGCGTCGCTGGCCGTGCAGGTCGAACCCGTCGGCCACGAGCAGCTGGGTCTTCATGGTCGCGAGGATCATGCGCGGCCGATCCGGGGCTGGTAGCGCAGCCAGCGCGCCAGCACCTTCGCCGCGGCCGGGCAGATGCCCAGGTCCAGCGCCTTGGAGCTGCCGAAGAACTGGCTCGACTCGCCGGTGGTCTGGGAGACCAGGCCGGCCGCGCGAGCCTTACGCAGCGGGTCGTCGCGCAGGATTTCCGAGGCCTCGAGCACCTGGGCGGTGCGCAGGGCCTTGAGCATCCGGGTCTCCAGCTGGGCGATCTGCTGGGCCGAGAGGTCGCGCAGGCGCGGCGGGACGTTGTCGATCGACCGGACGCGGGTCTGGTCGTCGTAGGCGAACTCGATGACGAACGGCAGCCGGCAGATGCGGCCCCAGGCCTCGATCATGGCGCTCTCGCGGTGGCCGCGGTCCTCCACCTGCTCGAAGCCCTCCACGGCATCGCCGAAGAAGTCGCCCAGCAGCAGCACGGCTTGGCCGTAGGTCTGGACGCTGTTGACGCCGACCAGCAGCGCGGTGCTGCCCTGGATGGCGATCATCTCGCCGAACTGGCTCTGCTCGCCGTCGTCGGCGGTGATCTCCAGCTCGATCTGGCGAAGCGCCCGGGTCGCCGGCGGCACCAGGGCGGCGTTCTCGGCCGCGAGGATGATCCGCACCGCCATGCGGTCGGTATCGGCCTGTGGCTGCACCGGCGTCCAGCTCACGACGACCTGATCCAGCTCGTCGAGCGCGCGCCACCGCAGGATCGCGTTGTCCGGCAGCGGCGCGACCGTGCGGACCTGGAAGGTGATCGGGATATCCCGACCTGGCGCGAAGGTCTGCATGGGGCTCAGGCGGCGGGCTGGCCTGCGAGGATCTTGGCGATCAGCTCGCGGATCGAGTTGTCGCGCAGGCCGCGGGGCTCGGCGATGGCGCGGATGCCCTTGATGCCTTCCTTATCGGCGATCTCGGCCAGCTCTTCGGCGGTGAAGACGCGGTCGGGGGCCGGGGTGTCCGCCGGCAGCTTGTCGAGGGTCTGCAGCGTCGCGAGCGGCGCTGGGGCGCGGGCGGCCTCGTCGCTGGCGATCACGGCGGCGATGTTCGCGGCGGGGCCGGACTCGTCGACGTTCTCGATGGCGACGAGCGCGGCCAGGTGGCGAGCGTCGGCGGCGGAGACATCCTCGACGGAGACGCCGTCGATGAAGGCGACGGTGCCGAGCAGGTCGGAATAGCCCTGCCAGCCGGGTTCGGTGATGCGGATTTTCATGGTGCGGTGTTGGTGTGCGGGTTCAGGAAAAAAGGGGGCGCTAGGCCCCCTTTCGGTCACTGTCTGACGGTGCTGGCGCCGATCAGATGTTGGTCACGCCGGACAGGCGGGCCATCGACTTGGTCGACTTGAGGGCTAGGCCGCAATACCACTTCAGGCGGGTGCGGACGGCGTCCTTGTTCTGCACCGTGCCGATGGACTCGATGCGGATGCCGGC
>JAKOND010000340.1 GCA_022702125.1 Burkholderiaceae bacterium | reverse complement strand
ACCCGCACCGCGAAACCCGAGACCGTGCCCCGCAGCCACAGGCCCAGCCCCAGGCAGGCCGCGATGCCGAGCGCCAGGCCCCAGTGCACGTCCGACCCGCCGATGCCGCCGATCAGCAGACCGTCGGGCAGCGTGGGCGTGGCGGGCTTGTTGAGGCTCGCCGGGTCGCGCAGCGGGCCTTCGACCAGGTGGCGGAACAGGCCCACGCCGATGTAGGCGAGCAGCAGGCTGCCGATGGTCTCGTTGACGCCGCGCGCTTGGCGCAGCACGCCGGCGATCGCCATCCAGGCGCTGCCGGCCGCGGCGCCCGCGAGGCACAGCGCCACCGTCCCGGCGAGGTTCTGCGGCAGCGGCAGCCACTGCGGCAGCACGGCGCCCGCCAGTCCGCCCAGCACCAGCGCGCCTTCTCCGCCGATCACGATCAGGCCGGCGCGCGCGGGGATCGCCACGCACAGCGCGGTCAGCATCAGCGGCGCCGCGCGCTGCAGCGTGTTCTGCCAGGCGAAGGCGCTGCCGAAGGCGCCGCTGAACAGCGTCGCCCACACCTCGACGGGCGAGGCGCCGCCGAGCGCGGCCAGGCCGCCGAACAGCAGCAGCGCCAGGGCGACCGCCAGCAGGGGCAGCGCGATGCCGGCGACGCGGTCGCGGACGAGGGTGCGCGGCATGCCGGAGTCCTCAGACCGAACCCACCACGCCTTCGACGAGGTAGTCCATCTTCTCCAGCTCGATGTCGGTCTGCTTGAAGTTGCGGCCCGCCGGCACCGCCACCTTGCCCTTGTTGTCCTTGAGCCCGCCGGTGAAGATGTCGAAGCCGCCGGCCAGCATCCTGGCCTTGACCGCGTCGGCCTGCTTGCGCGCCGCCTCGGGCACCGCCGGACCGTAGGCCGACATGCGCACGTAGCCCTCCTTGAGGCCCCCGCGCAGGAAGTTGGGATGCGGCCTGCCGGACTGGGCGGCCTCGACGAAGGTCCGGTAGGCGGTGCTCCAGTTCCACTCGGCGCCGGTGAGGTAGGCCTGGGGTGCCAGCCGGGCCTGGCTCGCGTGGTAGCCGCAGACGGACTTGCCGCGCTTGGCGGCGGTCTCGACGATCACCTTCGGGCTGTCGACGTGCATGGTGAACACGTCCACGCCCTGGTCGGCCAGGCTGTTGGTGGCCTCGGCCTCCTTGACCGGCAGCGACCAGTCGCCGGTGAAAATCACGTGGCAGGTGATGCCCGGCTTGACCGAGCGCGCGCCGAGCGTGAAGGCGTTGATGTTGCGCAGCACCTGCGGGATCGGCTTGGCGGCGACGAAGCCGATCTTGTTGCTCTTGGTGGCGTGCGCGGCGACCACGCCGTTGAGGTACTGGCACTCCTCGATGTAGCCGAAGTAGCTGCCGACGTTCTTCGGATGCTTGCCCTCGGTCCAGAGCCCGCCGCAGTGGGCGAAGCGCACCGACGGGTTCTTGGCCGCCACCGCCAGCACGTGCGGGTCGAAGTAGCCGAACGAGGTGGGGAACAGCAGCTGCGCGCCGTCCTGGGCGACCATGCCGGCCATGGCCTTCTGCACCGCGGCGGTCTCGGGGACGTTCTCCTCCTCGACCACCTTCACGCCGGGCATCTTCTTGAGTTCGGAGGCGGCCTGGGCCTGCGCCTGGTTGTAGCCGTAGTCGTCGCGCGGGCCGACGTAGATCACGCCGACAGTCAGCGGCTTTTGCGCGCGGGCCAGCGGCGCGAGGCCGCCGAGCGCTCCGGCGGCGCCGAAGGCGGCCAGGGTCTTGAGCGAATCGCGGCGGTTGGAGACGAGAGGGATGTTCATGGCGGGGCTCCGGTAGGCAAGAGGAATCGGGAAGGAGGGGCGGGAGGGCGGTGCGTCAGTCCAGCAGGCTCACGTGCGCCGCCACCACGCGCCAGCCGGCGGGCGTGCGCGCCCAGGTCTGGCTCTGGCGGCCGGTGCGCGCGCCGCCCGCGCGGCGGAATTCGAGGTTGCTGGTGGCGAAGTCGCGGCCGTAGGTGGTGACGACGTGGCGCAGCACCTCGCGCTCCAGCCCCCGGGCGGGGCGCGCGGCGCGGAAGGCCCGGATGGCGTCGTAGCCGTAGAGGTTCTCGGTGGCGCCGTAGCGCAGCGTGTGGGGGCTGTCCCAGAAGAGTTCGTCGAGCACCGCCACGTCGTTGCCGGTCAGGGCGGCTTCGTAGCGGGCGCATGCGGCCGCTACTTCGGCGAGCACGTCGGGCAGGTTGATGTCCATGGGGAGTCCGGTCACGGGAGGGAAGAGTCGGGAGACGCGAGGCGGGCGATGCCGGTCCGTTCCAGGACGCGCGCGGCGCGCAGGGCGAGGTCCTCGCGCCAGGGCGCGGCGATGATCTGTACGCCCAGCGGCAGGCCGCCGGTGCCCGCGGGCCACAGCGGCGCCGCCACCACCGGGCAACCGGCGAAGGAGACCGGCTGCGTCAGCAGCCCCATCGCCGCGCGGCAGGGATGGGTGGTGCCGCCGATGTCGATCCATTCGGTGCCGATCGGCGTGGCGGCCACCGGCGTGGCCGGCGCCAGCAGCAGGTCCCAGTCGGCGAACAGGGCGTTGACCCGGTCCCGGTAGA
>JAKOND010000322.1 GCA_022702125.1 Burkholderiaceae bacterium | reverse complement strand
GCTCCACACCACTGTATGTAATTATATGTAACAAATCTATTCAAATTACTGCAAGGACCGATATCTTTTGCAGATAAGAATTTTCCACGACCAGGAGATACACGATGCTTTCCACGCGCCACTGGACGGTCCGAGCCCGCCTTGCCGCGGCCTTTGGCACACTCGCTGCCATCGTCCTGGCCATCTCCACGGTCGCGAGCATCGCGCTCGGCAAGCAGCAGGCGGAATTCGCGCATTTCGTCGAGGGCATCAACGCCCGGGCCATGATCGCGGGCCAGCTGCGCACGGCGGTCGATCGGCGTGCGGTCGCGGTGCGCAACATGGTGCTGGTGACGACGCCCGACGATCTGCGCGCCGAAGGCGACGCCGCCCGGAAGGCGCACGGTGACGTGATGGAGCACCTGGCCCGCCTCAAGGACATGATCCAGCAGCCCGGCGTGTCCCCGGAGGCGCAGAAGCTGTTCGGCGACATTGCCGAGGTCGAGGCGAAGTACAGCCCGGTCGCGTTGTCCATCGTGGACCTCGCCGCCGGAGGCAAGCTGCAGGAGGCCACCGCGAAGATCAACGGCGAATGCCGACCCCTTCTGCGCGCGCTGGCCGAGAAGTCCGACGCCTACAGCAGCTACACCCTCGACCAGGCGAGCCGGATGGTGCGCGAGGCCCAGGAACATTACATGACGAACCGCAACCTGCTGATCGCGGCCTGCGTCGCGGCCTTCTCGGTGGCCCTGCTGGCGGGTTGGGGCATCACCCGCAGCCTGACCCGCGCCCTGGGAGCCGAGCCGGACGACCTGAGCGCCGTGGCCGGCGCGATCGCCGGTGGCGACCTCAGCCCGCTCCGCGGCCTGGAGTCCACGCCCCGGTCGAGCGTGATGGCCTCGCTCGCGCAGATGCAGCAGAGCCTCGCGCAGATCGTGGACCAGGTGCGCCAATCCTCGGATTCCATCGCCACCGGCTCCAGCGAGATCGCCATCGGCAACGCCGACCTGAGTTCACGGACCGAGGAGCAATCGAGCGCGCTCCAGCAGACCTCCGCCACCATGGACCAGCTCAGCACGACGGTGCAGGCCAACGCGGAGAACGCCCGCAGCGCGAGCGAACTGGCCATCGGCGCATCGGCCACGGCATCCCGCGGCGGCGACATGATGGACCGGGTGGTCAGCACCATGAAGGAGATCAACGACAGCTCCAAGCACATCGCCGACATCATCGCGACGATCGACGGCATCGCGTTCCAGACCAACATCCTCGCGCTCAACGCCGCGGTCGAGGCGGCACGCGCCGGCGAGCAGGGACGCGGCTTCGGCGTCGTGGCCAGCGAGGTTCGCAACCTGGCGCAACGCAGCGCCAGCGCATCCAAGGAAATCCGGGGTCTGATCCAGACGTCGGTCGCGCGCGTGGAGACAGGCAACCAGATCGTCGAGGAAGCCGGCACCGTGATCCGCCAGGTGGTGCAGGACGTCAAGCGCGTCACCGACATCGTCGGCGAGATCAGTTCGTCCAGCGCCGAGCAGAGCCTGGGCTTGTCCCAGGCCACGCAGGCCGTCGCGCAGATGGAGCAGGTCACCCAGCAGAACGCCGCGCTGGTGGAGGAAGGCGCCGCGGCGTCGGAGAACCTCAAGCACCAGGCCCAGCGCCTGAACGAGGTGGTCCGCGTCTTCAGGCTCGATCAGCACCTGCTTCTGAGCGCCTGATCGATCGAAGCCGGGGAGGCGGCGGCGGGCGCCGGGGAACTTCACGGCACGGCGCCGGCGAGATCGCGCGTCCGCTTCCATTGGGCCCGGCGCCGCAGCGCGATGACGGTCACGCAGCCGCATCCGAGGAAATTGATGAGGGAGATCGCCACGAACGGCAGATCGCCCAGCACCAGGATTCCGTAGAGCATCGCCGTCGCCTGGGACACCACCCAGGACCCCCAGGTCAGCACCGACACCGAACGCGCTCCGTCGGTGCAGCGCCACACCACGAAGATCTGCGGCAGGTAGGTCACGACCCGGGTGGCGTTGGTCAGGAGGTACAGCCAGGCGATGGCGCCCAGCCAGGCGCTGTCGATCGGAATGTGGGAGAGCGGCATGGTCATGCTCCGGCCCGCGGGCGCATCGGGGAGGCAGCACCGGCACCGGCCCTTGCCGGCCCGGCGACGGCGACCCAAGGAGAAAGGCCCGGGAGCGGGTCGGATCGAACGGTGTGCTGCGCCATGACGCCTCTCCTGGTGACGATCGCTTTCCGCGAAGGTATCGCCAGACTGTAGGAAGGCCGCCCTGCCCTGCCCATGCCGCGTGGGCGTCAAGGCATCGCGCCTTCACGGGAGGTCCCGGTCGCCCGGCGGCGCGAGCGGCAGGCGCAGCAGGACGCGGGTGCCGCCGTCGCCCGACCGCAGCTCCAGCGTTCCTCCCAGCTGCCCCGCGCGGGCGCGCATGTTGGCCAGGCCCCGACCGGCGCCCTGCCCCGCCGGCTGCGCGCCATGGCCGTCGTCCGACACTTCCAGCTCCAGATGCCCGCCGCGCTGGCGCAGATCGATCCGGACATTCTTCGCACCGGCGTGCTTGAGCACATTGGTCAGGGCCTCCTGCGCGATGCGCAGCAGCTGCAGCGCGGCCTGGCGCGACAGGCGCAGGACGTCCTCCGGCACGTCGATGGACCAGCGGGGCATGACCTGGGCCTCGAGCATCTGGGTCTGCCAGCGGAACAGGAAATTGCCCAGCGCCGCCTGGAAATCGTCGTCGGGCGACAGCACCTCCAGCGCCAGCCGCATGTCCGCGATGCAGTCGCGCAGCGCTCCGGCGATCTGCGCCCCGTCCATGTCGCCGCGCTCCACCCGCAGGAGCGAGGTGAACAGCCGCGAGCCGAGCCCGTCGTGGATCTCGCGCATGATCAGTTGCCGCTCCTGCGCGGCGGCGCGGTCGCGCTCCAGCTCGGCCATGCGCTCGAAGTTCTCGGCCAGGTGCCGTTCCCGCTGGGCCACCCGCGATTCCAGGGTTTCGTTGAGTTCGGCCAGGCGCGCGTTGACCGACTCCAGCGATGTCAGCGCCTCGATGAAGCGCACCGTCAGTAGCCCGCCCATGGCGATCAGCACCAGGTCGGCGCCGTAGTGCAGCAGGAAGATCCGCTGGCCGACCCACCACCGGGGCAGGAACAGCGCCAGGGCCTCCGCATTCCAGGCCACCAGGTAGTCGTGCATGCCGGCCAGCACCGCCGTCGCCAGGGCCAGGGGCATGACCGCCGCCGCCACGGTCCGCTGGCGCCACAGCGTCCAGCCGGAAAGGCCCAGGATGGCCATTCCCACGGGGATCAGTCCGGCCGTCCAGAGGCGGTTCACCGCGGCCTCCCCGTCCGCCCCCGCCCCCCACAGCCAGAGCGGCCCGAGCACGCCATAGGCCAGCAGCACCCGGTCGAGCACCGGCCGCCGGAGGCCGGCCAGGCGCATCGCGAACAGCGCCAGCACGATGACGAAGCCGCCGGTCGCCCCGAGGTAGGCGATCCGCCACCGCTGCCAGTCCTCGACCGGCATGCGTTCGAGGACGAAGGTCAGGGTGCGCACGCCCCACAGCGCGCTGGCCAGGCCGAACAGGCCGTAGAGCACCTCGCTGCGGCGATGGGCATAGATGAACAGCACGAAACCGGCGACCAGCAGGCAGACCACCACCGTCACCTGCGGCATGGTGCGGACCCAGAAGGTGCGGCGGTCGGCGCGGGGCTGCAGTTCCGCGACCGGACCGATGGAGACCTGCGGGAAATGCTGCGCGGTCTGCGCCGGTCCGGCCCCGACCCGGATCGCCAGCCGGTTGCGTCCCGGCCGCAACAGGCCGGCCGGCACGGGGACCAGGTGCGGCCGCTCCCAGCGCACCCGCAGCGCCGGCGTGTCCTCGGGCACCCCGCCGGCGAATGCACCATTGATCCAGACCTGGCCGCCCTGGTAGAGGAACGGCAGGTAGACCGCCCACGGGGACGGGGGTCCGCCCTCCGGCGCCCAGTCGAAATCCCCCCGGTACCAGCGCGGTGCCGCCGGGGTTTCGCCATGCGGCGCGACCGCCGCCGGCAGTGCCGTGTCGGTCCAGGCCGACGTTCCGGCGCCGTCGTCCGACGGCAGCGCCACGGACGGCGCATGGGTCTGCATCCGCCGGAACTCGACCACCGCAGCCTCGGCCGGGCCGCCGCCTGCGGCGAGGGCCAGGGCCGCCACGATCCACCGGCAGCGGGATGCGAGGCAGGCGCGGAGCGCGCACCGGCTCACAGCAGGCCCAGCTGCCCGGCCTCGTACACCGCCTCGCTGCGCGAATGGACGGCGAGCTTGCGGTAGATCTTCTTCACATGGGCGACCACGGTATGCGGCGAAATGTCGAGCAGGCTCCCGATGGTCTCGAAGGTGAAGCCCTTGGCGATCATCCGCAGCAGCTCGCTCTCGCGCGGCGTCAGCGGCGACGGCTCCGGCGCGGCCGCGGGCATGGTCCGGGCGCCCATCGCGGACCGGGTCCGGAACCGCTCCAGCACGCGGCGGGCGATGCCGGGGCTGATCGGCGCGCCGCCCGCGCGCAGCTCGTGGATGCTCGCCACGATCCGTTCGGCCGAGGCGTCCTTCAGCAGATAGCCGCTGGCGCCCGCCTCGATCGAGGCCACCACGTGGTCGTCGTCGGCGAACATGGTGACCACCAGCACGTCGCAGGCGGGATGGTGGCGGGCGGCGTGCGCGATCACCGCCACGCCGTCCATGTCGGGCAGGCCGAGGTCCACCAGCAGCACGTCCGGCGTCTGCAGGTCGAGCATCGCGATGCCGGCCCGGCCGGTGCTGACGGACGCGCCCAGGCTGAGCGCAGGGTCGTTGAGCACCGCGTTGGAGAAACGGCGCATGAACTCCGGCTCGTCTTCGACGATCAGTACCTTGGTCGGCATGGGGGGCTCCTGGCGACGCTGCCGATGAATTCTGGCACCCGCCCGCCGCGCGGGCCATCGCGTCTTGACGCGATGGCGCGGGCCGCCGTCCGCATCAGTAGCCGCGCAGGTCATCGACCTTCGCGACCGGGTCGGCACCGGTGATGCGCGCCAGGGTACGGGTGACGACATCGACATCGTTGTCGAAGCCGCCGTGCGCGGCCGGCTGCCGCACCTCCTTGCCCGCAGCATCGACCGCGACCCGGATGTCCCGGGACTTCACCACCTGCGTGCGCTTCGCCAGCCTCGCATCGCGGGCCGCCGCGCGCCAGTGGGCCAGCGCCTCGCCGGTGTCGGACGAACCGTCCCAGCCGGTGAAGTCGGGATTGTCGATCTGCGCCAGCCCGAGGATCGGCGTGCGCAGGTCGGCCTCCAACGCGTTCGACACCAGGTAGAGCAAGGATTTGCGGTAGACCGCGCCCACCGTGTCGCCGCGTTCCACCTCG
>JAKOND010000302.1 GCA_022702125.1 Burkholderiaceae bacterium | reverse complement strand
CACCGCCCAGTTGTCGCGCATGTCCTTGCTGGTGCCGGTCTTGACCGCCGTCCAGAAGCGGGTGGACAGCACGCTGTCGGTGCCGAAGGTGGGCGCGCGGGCGTTGCCGTCGGACAGGATGTCGCCGACGATGAAGGCCGCGCCCGGATCGATCGCCGGCGCCGACGCCGGAGCCGGGGATGGCGCAGGCGCCGCGCCGCCGGTGCCGCCCGCCAGCAGGCGCACCGCCCCGGCCCGGCCGCCGTTGGCCAGGGTGCGGTAAGCGTTGGCCAGGTCCAGCAGCGTCACCTCGGCGCTGCCGAGCGCCAGGCTGTAGCCGAAGTACCCGCCCGACTCGCGCAGCGGCAGCCCCACCGCCCGCAGCTGCCGGAAGAAGGCGTCGGGCGACACCATCACCAGCGTGCGCACCGCCGGCACGTTGAGCGACGACGCCAGCGCGGTGCGGGCCGACACCCAGCCCTTGAAGCGCCGGTCGTAGTTCTGCGGGATGTAGAGGCCCGAGGCGGTGGCGATCTGCTCGGGCGAATCGTCGAGCAGCGACGCCGCGGTGATGCGCCGCTCCACCAGGGCCTCGGCGTACAGGAAGGGCTTGAGCGTCGAGCCGGGCTGGCGCGGCGCCAGCACCCCGTCCACCTCGGACGCCCGGCTCAGCGGGCCCGAGGAACCGACCCAGGCCAGCACCGCGCCGGTGGCGTTGTCCAGCACGACGGCGGCGCCGTCCTCGACCTGCCGGCCCTGCAGCTCGCGCAGGTGGCGCCGCAGCGACTGCGCCGCGTAGCGCTGCAGCGGCGCCGACAACGTGGTGCGGACGACCGGCGGCGCGGCTTCGGGCGTCCGCTGCCCGGCGGCGGCCTGCCGCAGCGCCTGGCGCGCCAGGTGCGGCGCGATGCCCTCGCTGGCGTCGAAAGCGCGGCGCTGCAGCGCGGCGGCGGCGAACAGGTCCAGCCCCAGGCAGTCGGGCGCGCTGCCCGGCTCCAACGCGCGCAGCACCTCGCAGGCCCGCTGCGCCACCCGCGCCGCGCCGGCGTTGGGCGCGCGCACCAGGGCCGCCGCCACCGCCGCCTCGCGCGCGTCGAGCCCGTGCGGCGCCTTGCCGAACAGGGTGCGCGACAGCGCGTCGATGCCCACCACCTCGCCCCGGAACGGCACCAGGTTCAGGTAGGCCTCCAAGATCTGGTCCTTGCGCCAGCGGCGGTCCAGCGCCTGCGCGGCCACGGTCTGCCCGAGCTTCTGCGCCACGCTGCGCCCGGCCGGGCCCCGGCGCCAGTCGTCGTCGAGGAGGCCGGCCAGCTGCATGGTGATGGTGCTGGCCCCGCGCGTGCGCCGGTTCCAGAGGTTGCCCCAGGCGGCGGCCGAGACGGCGCCCCAGTCCACCCCGCTGTGCTCGTGGAAGCGCTTGTCCTCGCTCAGCACCAGGGCCGTGCGCAGCGCGGGCGACATGTCGGCCAGCGCGATCCACTGGCCGCGCCGCACGGCGGCGTCGGTGCGCACCCGCTGCAGGAGTTCGCCCTCGCGCGACAGCACCCGCGTGTCGGACGGGCGATGGCCCGCGCGCACCTCCTCCGGCGTGGGCAGCGCACGGGCCGCGTCCGGCAGCAGGGCCAGCAGCCCGCACAGGCCGGCCACGGCCAGCGCGAGGCGCCGCGTGCCGGGGGCGCGGGAGCGTGTCGCGACGGGACCGGACGGCCGGTGCGGAAGGCGGAGCGGGCAAAGGCGGAGCATGCGGAAAGCAGGCTACCACCGCGCCGGGCCGGTCGCGGGAGTTTCCGGAAGGGCGCCGGAACGCCCGTCAGCGCGGCAGCGCGAGCCGGGGGGCGCCGCTGCCGGCAGGGTCGCGCCGGTCGAGCGTGAAGCCCGCCACGGTACGCGACAGGTGGTGCGCCTGGTCGTTGAGCACGCCCGAGGCGGCGGTCGATTCCTCGACCAGCGCGGCGTTCTGCTGCGTGGCGCGGTCCATGTCGGCCACGGCCTGGTTGATCTGGCCGATGCCGGCGCTCTGCTCGCCCATCGAGCCGTTGATCTCGCCGATGATCTGCGTCACGCGCTGGATGCCGTCCACGATCTCGCCCATCGTCTCGCCGACGGCGCGCACGCGCTGGGTGCCGGCCGTGACGCTGGTGCCGGATGCATCGATCAGGACCTTGATCTCCTTGGCGGCGGTGGCGCTGCGGTGCGCCAGGCTGCGCACCTCGCTGGCCACGACGGCGAAGCCGCGGCCGTTCTCGCCGGCGCGCGCGGCCTCGACCGCGGCGTTCAGCGCCAGGATGTTGGTCTGGAACGCGATCGAGTCGATCACGCCGATGATCTCGCCGATCTTGGCCGACGCCCGGGAGATCTCGTCCATCGTGCTGACCGCGCCGGCCACCACTTCGCCGCCCTTGACCGCGGTGCTGCTGGCGGAGGTGGCCAGCCGCTGGGCCTGGGCGGCGGCATCGGCCGACTGCTGGACGGTGGCGGTCAGCTGCGACAGCGAGGCCGAGGTTTCCTGCAGGTTGCTGGCCGACGTCTCGGTGCGGGTCGACAGGTCCTGGTTGCCGGCCCGGATCTCGTCGGTGGCGGCCGTGATCGATTCCACGCCGTTGCGCACGTCCTGCAGCACGGTGCCGATCTGCTCGACGAAGGCGTTGAACGACGAGGCGATCTGCGCCACCTCGTCCTGGCCGGTCACGGGCAGGCGCCGGGTCAGGTCGCCGCCGCCGGAGCCGATCTCGTCCATCGCGTCGCGCACCTCGGACAGGCGCCGGAACGACTGGGCGGTGAGCATCGCGCCGATGGCGGCGGCCACCGCGGCCAGCAGCACGATGGCGACCGCCAGCGTCTGCACCACGCTGCGCAGGCCGGCGGTGGCTTCCGCCTTGTCCAGCGCCACGACCAGCGACCAGTCGGTGCCCTGCACCGGACGGGATTTGAGCAGCTTGACGCTGCCGCCCAGATCGGCCTCCATCGGCTTGTCGGCGCCGGCCAGCGACGCCATCGCGGCGGGCGTGAGCAGCGGCGAGAGTTCGGTCGCCGGCTTCAGGATCAGCTTGGCGTCGGCATGGGCCAGCACCTGCCCGTCGCTATTCACGACGAAGCCCAGGCTGCCCGGCGTGGGATGGATCGCCGCGACCACGGCGCGCACCCCGTCGAGCGGCACCGCGCCGCTGACGACGCCCTGCAGCGCGCCGTCGCGCATCATCGGCGCCACGAACGCCACGAAGGGAACGCCGGTCGTCGAGTCGCCGTACGGCTTGGTGAGGGTCGGCTTGCCGGCCTGCGCCGCGGTCTTGTACCAGGGGCGCGCCGTCGGGTCGTAGCCGGGGGCGGGGTTCGTGGTGGACTTGAAGCGCTTGTCTTCCCAGCCCACGGTGGTGACCGGGAAGCCGTTGGTCTTGCTCATCAGGAGCACGAGGTCCCGCGGGTCGTCCTTCTCCACCGCGGCGGCCGTGGCGGCCACGGCCGCCGCCTTGGCCGACACCCACTGGTCGATCGCCATCGTGTTGCCGGCGGTGATGGCGTCGAGGTCCTGCTCGATCGTCTGGAAGGTGCTGGCGCGGATGATGGCGTAGGTGGCCGCGCCGGTCACCGCCAGGGCGCAGACCACGGTCGCGGTGCTGATGACGAGGATTTTGGAGCGCAGAGACTGGAGCATGGCAGTACCCGAAAGGAAGAATGCCGCATTACACCGCAAAAATGTTACTTATCATTACATTGCCCGGGTCGCCCGGGTCGGCGGCCGCGGCGGCGCTCACCGGTCGTCGGACGCGGCACCGGACTCCAGCGCATCCACGACGCGCCGGAGCTTGGCGTGGCGCCCGTCGCCCAGGGTCCACTCCGCGCCCTCGCCCGCCGCGTCCAGCGCCCGGCGCACCCGGGCGAGGCGTTCGAGCAGCGGGATCACCTGGCCGTCGACCAGGTTCACGAAATCCATCACGTCCTGCTGCGTCCGCGGGATCTTGTAGCCCTGGCTGGAGCTGGTCACCAGCACGCCGCTGTCGCGCAGGCCGGCGACGATGGCCGACTGCAGGTAATGCTCCTTGAGGTTCTCGTATCCGCGCGACGCCAGCAGCTGCAGCAGCTCGCCCGAGCCGGTGTAGCCGCCGTCGCCGTGGAGCGCGGTGAACAGCAGGTGCTGGAGCACGATGCGCTGGACGCGGCCCTCCTCGTCCCGGGGGAACGGGGCGTCGGCGATGAAGCGCCAGGCCGATTCCACCGCCACCCGCCGGATGGCCGCGTCGGACGCGTCGCCGCCGGCATCGCGGTCCGGCGGATCGCGGTCCGGCGCCGGCGGCCATTCCTCCAGCGTCAGCCCGCCGGCGCGCAGCAGTTCGCGCAGGGCCGGGTCGGCCGAATCACCCGCGCGGGACGCCTCGTCCCGGTAGAGGTGCCCCAGCCGCCGCGCCAGCAGGCCGGCGAGCCGCATCGGCGCGGCGCCGGGGTCGGCCGGCCGCACCGCCGGCACCGGCCGGAACAGGTCGGCCTCGTAGCGCTCGGCGGCGTGGCGGTCCAGCCCGGCCGCCAACGGAGCGACGGCGGCGGCATCGGTCCGGATCTCGACCTCCTGGCGTCCCCCGGCCACCGCCTCGTAGACCGCGCCGTGGACGACCTGCTCCACCGTCCGGCCCTGGAGCCGGCCGGTGTCCGGCGCGGCCTCCCGGCGGTCCACCACGACGGCATGGCAGCGGATGTCGGCCGAGGCCAGCCAGTCCAGTCGCCGCAGGCACGCGGCATCGGCCGCGGCCAGTTCCGCCGCGTCGGCAGGACTCTCCGGCGGCCCGGTCCCCGCGGCCTCCAGCCGGGTGCCGATGTCCGCCAGGATCGCCACCGGCGCCATGACCACCACGGCCATGCGGCGGTGCCCGATGTCCGGCCCGGCCTGCGGCGGGGCGTCCGACGATTCACGGACGTATGCGACGAATTCCGCCATGGTGCTTCCTTGCTCCTGTGCGGCCCGGCCTCAGCGCGCGGGCGATTCCACCGTCACCCGCGCGTTCGGCGCCTCGCCGAACATTTCCGGGGCGTAGAGCGCCTCCACCCGGGTCGGCGGCAGCGCGAAGTCGCCGGCGTTGTTCAGGCGCACGGTGTACTGCACGCTGAGCCGGCCCTTGGGCAGGTACTCGTAGTAGGCGCGGAAAGCCTCGAAGCCGCGTTCCTCGAAGGCCGGCAGCGCGCCGCCGGTGCGGCGCTCGCCCTGCGCGGCGATCTCGGAATCGCGGCCCAGGCCGCTGCCCAGGATGGTCGCGCCGCCGGGAACGGGGTCGGTCAGCGCCACCCAGGCCATGTCGGCCTGCGCGTCGATGTCGAGCGTCACCCGCCAGATGTCGCCCCGGGTCGTCTTGCCCCGGACGGCCTGCTCCACCGGCGCGACGGTCCGGCGCACCTGGTAGCCGGCGGCGAGCGGTGCCTGCAGCGGCACCGCGGCGACCGACTGCCAGGTCAGCCACGGCCGGCCGCTGCCCTGCTGGACGACCGACAGCGTGCCCTTGCCCTGCGCCCCGGCCGCCGGCCAGGGCAGGAACATCGCCTGGGCGGACGACGGACCGCCGGCCACCGGGATGCCCGGCCCCTGGCCAGCGCTGGCGCCCATGCCCGCGCCCGCCGCGGCGGCGCCTGCCGGGACGGCCTCCGGCGCCGTGCGGCCGGCGCGGCTCCAGTCCACCGCGGCGCGCGCGCCGCCGAGGCTGGCCGTGGCGAAGCCGGCCACCGGCGCCGACTCGAACCGGGCCGAGAACTTCTGCAGCGCCATGGCGCCCCACAGGTTGGCGGTGGTGGTCTGCCAGGCGCCGCCGCGCTGGCGGCCGATCAGGCCTGCGGCCATGCGGCCGACGTCGTCCGCCCAGGCCGGATCGTCGAGCACCGCCGCCAGCAGGCGCGCGGCGTTGTCGTCCGCGTTGCGCATCAGCCACCACCAGCCGTCGTCCTGCTCGGTGCTGAACACCAGCCGCGTGCCCTGGTAATTCAGGCGCGACCGCAACACCTGCGCGGCCTCCTGCAGCCGCGTGTCGCGCTGCGCGATGCCGGGCAGGCGCCGCAGGATGGCGTACCAGTCGATGACCGCATGCGTCGGCCACTGGCCGGGCGCGACCGCGAGGCTGTCGACCATGCGCGGCGTGGCCCGGCCGTGGCGCGACAGGGCCTCGATGGCGGCGAGCTTGCGCACCTCCAGGTCCTTGCGCGGCGCCCAGAAGTCGCGCTGGATGCGGCCCTCGACGAAGGCGGCGAGGCCGCGCGCGAGCGTATCCACCAGCTCCGGCGGCAGGGCGAAGGCCGGGTCGATGCCCGCGGCCTCGTGCGTCGCGGCCAGCAGGTAGGCGGTGAGCGTGTCGCTGCCCCGGGCGGCGTCGCCCGCGCGCGGCGGGAAGTAGCCGGCCAGGCCGTCGTCGTCGAGGTAGCCCGGCATCTGGGCCAGCACGGCGCGCCACATCGCGGCGTCGCGCAGGCCGAGCGATTTGCTCGTCTGCTGCTCCAGGCAGGCGTAGGGGTAGCGGGCGAACCAGTCGCGCACGCCCGGCAGGCCGTCGGCCAGGCGGGGCTGCAGCACCAGCGCGAGGCCGCCGCGCCCGGGCAGGCTGCCGGCCGGCGCGGCCACGTCCACGGCGTAGCTGCCGTCCACCTGCAGCAGGCCCGCCTGGCGCACCGTCAGCGGCACCGCGGGGACGATGCGCTGGCGGGTGCGCAGCGTGTCGCGGGCGGGGCCGGCAGCGCCCGCCGCGCCGGCGGTGTCGCGGGCGGCGATCTCCCAGGCCAGCTCGCGGGGGATGTCGTCGGCGCGCGCCGCCTCGGGTCCGGCGGGCGCCGTCGCGTCCCAGGCCACCTCGCGCGCCTCGCCGGCGGGCACGTCCACCGTGCGCGGCGCCAGCTCCAGCGGCGCGGCGCGGGCCGTGACCTCCACCTTCATCGCCTGCCGCGTGGTGTTGCGCAGCGTGACCTGGGCGCGGAAGCGGTCGCCCTCGCGCACCAGCGGCGGCAGCCCGCCGATGATCTGCAGGTCCTGGGTGGCGCGCACCGTGGTGGCGCCGGTGCCGAAGAGGCCGGTGCCGGCGTCGGCCACCGCCACGATGCGGAAGCTGGTCAGCGCGTCGTTGAGCGGCACCTCCACCACCGCCTGTCCCCGGGCGTCCAGCACCACCTTCGGGTTCCACAGCAGCAGCGTGTCGAACAGCTCGCGCGCGGTGCTGCGGCCGCCGCCGCCGCCGGCGGGCACCGCCTTGCGGCCGTAGTGGCGCCGGCCGATGACCTCCATCTGCGCGGTCGAGGTCTCCACGCCCCAGGCGCGGCGCTGCAGCATCGCGTCCAGCAGGTTCCAGCTGCGGTTGGGCATGAGTTCGAGCAGCGCCTGGTCCACCGCCGCCAGCGCCACCTCGGCGCCGGCCGCCGGCTTGCCGTCGGGCAGCGTCGCCCGGACCGTCACGCGGGCGGTGCCGCGCACCGGATAGGTCTCGCGGTCGGCCGCCACCCGCACGTCGATGCGGTGCGCCTCGGTGCCGATGCGCAGTTCGGCCATGCCCAGGCGGTAGGCCGGCTTGCTCAGGTCGACCAGCGCGGTCGGCGCCGCGTAGTCCCGGCCCTCGTAGCGGAAGGCGGACCACCAGGCGCGCGGCGCCTGATAGCCCCAGGTGAAGAAGCTGTACCAGGGCACCTCGCGCAGGCGCCCGCGCAGGGCCAGCACGCTGACGTAGACGTTCGGGCCCCAGGCCGCGTCGACCTTGATGCGCACCGTCGGGTCCCGGCCCGAGAGTTCGACCACCTGCGTCTGCAGGATGCCCTCGCGCTCGACCGCGACCAGCGCGGTGGCGGAACGGAAGGGCATGCGCACCTGCAGCACCGCCGTCTCGCCCGCGGCGTAGACCGGCTTCTCGGGCAGCACGTCGATGCGGTCGTGGTCCTGGCCGCCGAACCAGAGTTCGCCCTGGCGGGTGACCCAGACGGTGCGGGCCGCCTCGCTCGCGCGGCCCTGGTCGTCCCGGGCGGCGACGACCAGCTCGACCTGGCCCGCCTGCTTCGGCGCCACGGTGCAGGCGAGCAGGCCCTGGGCATCGCTCCTGCCGCTGCAGACCTCGCCGAGGTCGGTGGTGTCCTCGCGGTTGTCGTAGGCGTAGAAGCCGCCGACCATGCGCTTCCTGCTGCTGGTGGTGGTGCGCAGCACCGCGCGCACCGCCAGCGGCACGCCGGCCTTCGGACGGCCCTGCAGGTCCAGCGCCAGCGCCTGCACCGCCACCGCGCGGCCGACCGAGGCCCAGCCCTCGGTGCGCACGCCGGCGACGACGCCGGCCGGCCACAGCGGCACGACGTTGCGCAGCGTCTGCACCTCGCCGCCCGGGTCGGCGTAGGTGGCTTCGAGCAGCAGTTCCTGCGGACGGGCGACGGCCGGCAGCTCCGGCAGCGCGACCGTGCCGGCGCCGTCGCGGTCGAGCGTCAGGCGCAGCTTGTCGGCGACGACGCGCTGGCCGCTGCCGCCCCCGCCGTCGGGGGCCTCGCCGTCGTCCGCGCCGTCGGTGGCGGCATCGCCGGCGGAGCGCTTGCGCGGCGGCTCGAAGCCGAAGCCCCGGTAGTCGGGAAAGTCGAGCGACCGGTCGCGCACCAGGGCCGAGACCTGCACCGGCAGGCCGGACGCGCCGCCGCCCGAGACATAGGACACCTGCAGCTGCGCCGGCACCGCCTTGGGCGCGACCAGCGCGCCCTGCGGCTGCGGCGCGATGCGGCCGGCCAGCACCGGCAGGCGGAATTCCTCGACGCGGAACTCGCCGGTCGCCAGGGCGCCGCCGCGCGCCTCGTCGTCCTCGCCTTCGCCCTCGCCGGCGCGCGCCGGGCCGGCGCCCGTCCCGGCGCCCTCCCCGTAGCGCAGCTCCACGCGGTAGCTGCCGAGCCGGGCGGTCTTCGGGAGGACGAAACGGCTCTCGGCGCTCTGGCCGCCGGTGGCGGTGCGGCGCCAGGCGAGCGGCTGGACGAATTCCTGTCCGCTGCCCACGTGGGTGACGACCAGCCGGGCCGGCAGCGCGGCGGGCAGCGCGAAGCCGCGCGACGTCTCGGCGCGGATCAGGTGCTTCATCGACACCGTCTCGCCGGCGCGCAGCAGGGTGCGGTCGAACACGGTGTGGGCGCGCGCGTCGGGCGCGGCCTGCGCGCTGGTGGGCACGTCGAAGCGCCAGGCCTCGATGCCGCGGTTCCAGTCGGTCCAGGCGAAGGCGAGGTCCTCGACCGCGTCGGCCGGACCGGTGTCCTTGCCGCCGCGGCCCGGCCCGTCGGGAACCGGCGTCGCCGCGCGGGCGCTGACGAAGTACGCCCGCCGGTAGCCGGCGCCCTCGCACTGCGGCGGCTCGGGGTCGATGCCGTCGAAGCGCGCCACGCCCTGCGCGTCGGTGCGCCCGGCGGCCACCGGCCGGCCGTTGCAGTCGGACACCCGCACCGCGGCGCCGGCCACCGGCCGGCCCTGGTCCAGGCTGGTGACCCAGGCGGCGGAATTCTCGCGGCCGAGCTTGACATGCACCGCCAGGTTGGTGACCAGCGCGGAGGTGCGCGCCACCAGCGCCCGCGACGCGCCGTAGCCCGGGTCCAGCAGGGCGTCGCCCAGGCGCTTCGAGGCGATCTCGACCACGTGGAAGCCCGGGTCCAGCGGAATGCCGACCACCTCGAAGGGGCGCGGATCGCCGGGCACCTTCTGCGGCAGGTCGAGCGTGCGGACGCCGGGCTTGCCGGCCAGCAGCGAGAGGGCGCGCGATTCGACGCCGCCGCGCGGCCGGCCGTCCTCGTCGCGCAGCACGGGCGGCAGCGGCCCGGAGACGTCGGCCCGGGCGGCCTTGCGGTCCACCGTGGCCTCGTCGTAGCGCTCCACCTTGCGCATCCACGCGATGATGTCCGCGTCGGTCGTCAGCCGCAGGTCGCTCACGGTGCCGGCCCGCGTCCCCTCCCCGGCACCGGCGGGCGCGCCCTCGGTCGAGCGCAGGGTCACCGGCAGCATGCCCTTGCCGGTCCGGCGGGCGTCGGGCTCGGCGTAGCGCTCCACGATGCCGAAGGGCGATGCGGCGAACTTCGCCATCGGCGGGAGCGCGCCGGTCTGCACCGCCAGGGGGAATCCGTCGGCGTTGGCGGGCGCGCGGCCGCTCGCGTCCTGGAAGCCCGCGGGCAGCACGATGCGGTAGCGGCCCTTCTCGGCGAAGCCGGGCGGGAAACGCACGCCGGTCACGAGCGCCTCGGGATCGGGCTTGCGCGTCGGGTCGCCGGACTGCGCGCCGCGGTCCTCGTCGTCCTGGAGCCGGGGCGCGCGCGGCGCCGCCGACGCGACGCCGTCCCCGGCCACCGTCTCCAGCCGGATGCCCTCGGCCTGCCGCCGGGTCACCGGCGCGCTGAAGGACAGCGACATCGGCCGGATCGGCAGGCAGGCGGCCTGGGCGTTCTCGCGCTCGCAGGAGAAGTTCACCGCGAAGGGCTCGCGCACGTCGTAGGCGAAGCGGCGCTCGACCGCGTTGGCCACGCCGGCGGCCGCGCCCGCCGCGGCCGGCGTCGCGACGCCCGGGCCGTAGACGATCTCCACCCGCGCGCCGGGCGCGAAGCTGCGGTTGCAGGCCAGCGCCGGCCAGCGCAGCGGCGCCCGGGCGGCATCGGCGGTGCGCCGCTGCGCGGCCAGGATGGCCTTGCGCTCGTCGCCCCCCACCAGCCGCACCGGCACCCGCTCGCCCAGGCCCTGGACGGCGCACCAGACATGGGCCTGCAGGCTCTCG
>JAKOND010000296.1 GCA_022702125.1 Burkholderiaceae bacterium | reverse complement strand
ACCCGCCCGGTTCTCGACCACGACCGGAACGCCGAGCTGCTCCGCCATCGCCTCGGCCAGCGCCCGCGCGACCTGATCGCTGATGCCGCCCGGCGGATAGGCCACCACGATATGGAGGGCGCGGCAGGGCCAGGCCGGCGCAGGGCGGCCGGCGGGGGCGCGGGCGGCGAGGGCATCGCAGGCGCTGGCGCCGGATGCCGGCCACAGCGCCGAGACCAGCGCGGCCGCCGGCAGCGCCAGCAGGCGGCGCCGGTGGAGGGCGGAGTCCGCCGGAGGGAATGCCGGAGCGCTCACCCGGAATGCCGCGCCGCGGCTTCCCGCACCAGCGCGAGGAAGGTTCCGGTGGGCCCGTCGCAGTCGGCCTGGCGGTAGACGAGCGTGAGCGGCGAACGCAGCGGGGCCGCGTCCTGCAACCGGCGGTAGGCCACGGCCTGCGCGTGCACGCCCTGCATCGACGCCGGCACGATGGACACGCCGGCGCCCGCCGCGACGAGGTTGAGGTTGGTCATCATGTGCTCCACCTCGAAGGCCAGTTCCACGTGGACCCGGTGGCGCGCGCAGGCCTCGAGCAGGTTGGCGTACAGGCCGGGGGCGCCCGGCCGGCGCACCAGGACGAGCCGTTCGCCCTCCAGCGCCTGCAGGGGGACCGGTCGCGCGGCATCGGCCGCCAGCGGGTGGTCGATCGGGACGGCGAGCACCGAATCCTCCTGCAGCAGCTCCTCGAACGCCAGGCCCGGCGGACGCGCGACCGGCACCCGCAGGAAGCCGCAGTTCAGGCGGGCGTCCAGCACCGCCTGGGTGATCTCGGCGGCGTTGTTCTCGCTCACGTCGATCTGTAGGTCCGGGTGCCGGCTGCGGCACAGGCGCAGCGAGGCGGGCGTGAAGGCATGCGCCGAGGCGGAAGTGGTGAAGCCGATGGCGATGCGGCCGCGCCGCCCCTGCACGAAATCCAGCATCCGCTCCTGCATGGCCGCGAATTCGCCGAGCAGGCGACGCGCCTCCTTCTGCAGCAGGCGGCCGGCTTCGGTCGGCTCCACGCCCTTGGGGTGGCGCGTGAAGAGCGCGGTGCCCAGTTCGGTTTCCAGCGCCCGGATCTGCTGCGACAGCGGCGGCTGCTGCATGCCGAGCGTCTCGGCGGCACGGGTGATGTGCCCCGCGTCGGCGACGGCCAGGAAGTAGCGCAGTTGGCGAATGTCGATATGCATTTCGTATGAGGTAGAGATTCTGATGGTCTTTGCGCTATCGGAATCGCCTGTTCAGAATGCGCTGCAAAACCCACGAGGAGACACGAAATGAGAACACTCTACCGCCCGGCCGCCGTTGCCGCGACCGCCGTGCTGACCCTGGGCGCCTGCGGCGGCGGGTCCGACCCGGTCGCGACCCAGCCCGCGCCCAGGTCGGTCGCCTGCCCGGCGGCCGTCCCGTCCACCGCGAGCTGCCTGGCCGGCAGGGATTCGGAAGGCGCCTACTACCTGATCGCCAGGCCCGCCGCCTGGAACGGCAGGCTGGTGCTGCACGCCCACGGCGGCCCCAACCTCGACGCGCCCACCGCGGAACGCGCCGAGGAGGACCTGACCCGTTGGGCGGTGATGGTCCAGGCGGGCTACGCCTGGGCGGGCTCCACCTTCCGGCAGGGCGGCGTGGAGGTGCGGGCCGCGGCCGAGGACACCGAGCGGCTCCGGGGCATCTTCCGGCAGCATGTCGGCACGCCGAGCCGGACCATCCTGCACGGCCAGTCCTGGGGCGCGGGCGTGGCTGCGAAGGCGGCCGAGATGTTCACCGAGGCGACCGTCGGCGAGCGCCCGTACGACGGCGTGCTGCTGACCAGCGGCGTGCTCGCGGGCGGCACGCGCTCCTACGATGTCCGGACCGACCTGCGCGCGGTCTACCAGTACCTGTGCAACAACCATCCGCGGCCCGCCGAGGCGCGCTACGCGCTGAACCTCGGCCTGCCGGCCGGCGCCACCCTGACGCAGGCGGACCTGACGTCGCGCGTCAACGAGTGCCTGGCGCTCGACAAGCCGGCCGCCGGCCGCACCGCCGAGCAGCAGGCGCGCGTGCGGACGATCGAGCGGGTCCTCAGGATTCCGGCCAGTTCGATCCAGTCGCACCTGAACTGGGGCACCTTCCATTTCCAGGACATCAGCAGCAAGCGCACCGGCGGCGCGAGTCCTTTCGGCAACACCGGCGCGGTGTACGCCGGGTCGGCCGACGACGCCGCGCTCAACGCCGGCGTGCTGCGCTACGGCGCGGACCCGACGGCCTACCAGCGCTTCGCGGCCGATACCGACCCGACCGGCCGCATCCCGGTGCCGGTCCTGAGCGTGAAGTGGATCGGCGACCCGACGGCCTTCGTCGAGCTGGATGCCTACTTCAAGACCGTGATGCAGCAGGGCGGCAGCGGCGACCGGCTGGTGCAGACCTTCACCGACAGCGGCACCCACAGCTACATCAGCGGCCCCACCTACCCGACCCTGATGACGGCCCTGCTGGCCTGGGTGGAGCAGGGCGCCAAGCCCACGCCATCGGGCATCGCGGCGGCCTGCCCGGCCAACGAGGCCGCCTTCGGCACCGGCTGCAGCTTCAATGCCGCTTACCAGCCGCCCGCCCTGGAAACGCGGGTGCCTGCGCGCAGCCGGCCGCAATAGGCGCAGGCATCCGCCCGCGCGCGTCGGTGGCTGCGGGCCGTCGCCCGGTGCCGCCGCGACTCAGTCCAGGAGCAGCGCCATGCCCGGATCGCCCTTGGCCATGGCGCGGCGATAGCCGTCGAGCCGGCCGATGCGCTGCAGATAGGCGCGGATGCGCGGGTAGGGCGCGAAGTCCACCGGGCAGAAGTAGCGCATGGTCGTCAGGGAGAAGACCGTCATGATGTCCGCGGCGGTGAGCGCCTCGCCTGCCAGAAACGGCACGTCGGCCAGGCGCGCATCCATCGTGCGCAGGGCGCGGTCCAGGCGCATGCGTGCCATGGCCGGCACCGGATGGTCGGCCGGCAACTCGATCCGGTTCAGCATCATGTTCCGGCCCAGGTGCGCCTGCAGGTTGGCATTGGCGAAATGGAACCAGTACAGGTAGGGTGCGAAATCCGGATGTCCGGGGGCCGGCGCCAAGCGCCCTCCGCCATAGCGTCCGAGGAGGTACTGCACGATGGCGCCGGACTCGGCCAGCATCAGTTCGCCGTCGAGCAGCACAGGCGCCGCTGCCAGCGGATGCAGGGCCTGCAGGGCCGGTGGCGACAACTGCGTGACCGGGTCGCGCCGGTGGCGCACCAGCTCGTAGGGCAGTTGCAGTTCTTCCAGCAGCCAGACGATGCGTTCGGATTGGGATTTGCCGAGATGATGGAGCGTGAGCATGGAGGCGTCTACAGGGCGGAGGTGAGAGGGGACCGTGGAAAAGGGAGCGCGCCATGGCCGTGCGTTTTGCCCGCCGTCCCTATGCCTGCGCCGGAGTCAGCAAATCACGAGGGTTCCCTGCAGGAACCGTTGCCGGACTCCGGGAGGGACCGCTGGCGGCGATTCGGCAGCCTCGCGCTGCGCCAGTCGCCGCCGCGACCAGGGAACGATGGCCGATGCGGTACTGAGCAGCGCCAGCACGAAGCCGACGGAAAAAAACGGAGTGCGCATACGTCGGCTGCGGCTGCGGGGGTTCGTTGCGCGTGCCGGACGGTCTTCCGAACGTGCCGATTCAGAACGTCTCGCGGGCCGGTGCCTTCTTCGGAGTCTTGTAAACCAGCTTTGCATTGGCGCCTGTCTCGATCTCGTTGAACACGACGTCGAGGATCATCATGAGCACGACGAAAAAGGCGATGCCAATGATCGCCATCAGAACGTAAAGATAGGTGACCATGTTTCGCGTCCTCGTCTGCTAGGAACATATGGTCACATTCTTCCGATTCCGGGACCTCCGCGTGTAAGAAACCGAGCGGATCCGTTGCGGGATTTTTCCTGCTCATCCATACGTCGCACGCGCACCCTTCGCTGGGCAATGCACGATCGCCTCGCTACACGCGATCCTGGCCGGGCCGCAAGTCCGGAGGCGGTTCAGCGATTCGCCGGCATCAGGCGCCGCCGATCCCGACGGTGACCTGGCCGGTACCGCCACACGATGCGCATCGCTCACCTTCGATCGTTCCGTTCCCGCCGCAGATCGGGCAGAAGGTTTCGCCTGTGCCCGGACTTCCCGGCGCAGCCTCGTTATCGGGATTGAGTGCTCGGGTGGGCTGATCGGATGCACCGGGCTTCGGGTCGTCATTCATCATGGCTCTTTCGGTGGTGTGATGGATCCGAGGGATTCGTTCGTCGCCCCAAAGCACGATGGTCCGCGATGCCGTCCCGAGCTGTAGGTCGCCGCCTGATGCGCCTGTGCGTGGCCAGGCAGGCGAACGGCGGGCGAGCGGCGA
>JAKOND010000244.1 GCA_022702125.1 Burkholderiaceae bacterium | reverse complement strand
CGGAGACGGACCGGCTGGCCTGGCTCTTGTCGACATTCACCTCCCGCGCCAGCCCCTGCAGCGACATCGGCGCATAGGCGCCCAGCATGCCGAGGATGCGCCACTCGCGCGGATCGAGCCCGAAGTCGCGTTCGTTGCTCTCGGCCGCCAGACGGCTCCAGGCACTCGCCAGCATGTTCAAACGGAAGGAGACGAGTTCCTTGAAATGGCGCGCCGCGGCTGGCGCTTTCGCGGGCTCCGCCGGCGGGTCCGGCGGAAGGGAGGGGGCAACGGGACGGGACATGGTGTCGAAGAGTATAGAAATCCTCCGTGCCGTCCGGCCGGCCGGACGGGTTCAGCGGCGCAGGCGTATGGAGGCGCTCCCGGATGCGACCAGTTCGCCATCGGCGTCATGCACCTCGCCGCGGCAGAAAGCCACCGTCCGGGCGGCATGATCCACCCAGCCCCGTGCCCACAGTTCGCCCGTCGCGGGACGCAGGAATTGCACGTGCAGGTCGATCGTGCCGCCGAGCTCCCGCACCCCCTCGACGGTCCGGCTCGCGCGCGCCATGGCGCTGTCGAGCATGGTGGACAGCACACCGCCATGCACCACCGCGCGGCGGTTGAGCAGTTCGCCGCGCGGCTCCAGCCGCAGCAGCGAACGGCCGCCGGCGGCGCTCTCGGTCCGCAGGCCGATCCACTCGGCGAACGGTGCGACGGGCGGTAGCGCAGGATCTTCGGGGAGGCCGTTGCCGGAGGAACTCATGGCGCCGCCGCCCGCGACGAACCGGGCGCGCCACCCGGCGATTCCGCGGGCTCAGCAGACTCCCGCAGCGGGTTGAGCCCGCTGCGCGCCACGCGGCCCTCCAGTTCCCGTCCGAGCGCCGCCTCGCACGCTTCGACCGCCTGCAACAGCGCCCCGGTGTCGATGCCGGTGCGCACGCCCATGGTCTCGAACAGGTCCACCAGATCCTCGGTGCACACATTGCCGGTATGGCCGCCGCCGTATTTCACCCGGGTCGGATGGCCGCCGACGCCGCCGAAGGCGCAGTCGAAATGCCGCACGCCCGCATCCAGCGCAGCCATGTAGTTGGCGATGCCGGTCCCGCGGGTGTCGTGGAAATGCGCGATGGGCACCACGTCCGGATAAGCGGAACGCATGCCGCGGAACAACGCTGCCGCGCTGCGCGGCGTCGCGGTGCCGGTGGTGTCGCCGAGCGCCACGTGCAGCACGCCGGCGTCGCGGAACCGCCCGACGTCGGCGAGGACCTCGCGGACATCCACGCGCCCCTCGAACGGGCAGCCGAACGCCATCGAGACCGTCCCCACCAGCCGGAAGCGGCCGCTGGCGGCCGAGGCCATGGCGCGGATGTTCTCCCACTGGTCGGCCCGGCTGCGCGCGAGGTTCTTCAGCGAATGGCTGTCGGTGGCCGAGACGAGCAGGCTGATCTCGTTGGCGCCCCGGCCGGCGTCCGCATCGGCCAGGGCGCGCTCCACCGCGCGCAGGTTGGCGCAGGTGGCCTTGTAGAAAACGCCCGGGCGGCGCGGCAGTCGGCGCAGCAGGTCGCTCGCATCGGCGAACTGCGGCACCACCTGGGGATTGGAATAGGACGTCGCCTCGACGCGGGCGAAGCCCATCGCGGCGAAGCGGTCGATCAAGGCGACCTTGTCGTCGGTCGAGAGCTGCGCCGTCTCGTGCTGCAGTCCGTCCCGGGCGAAGCATTCGCACAGGACGACATCGCGGCCGTCGTTTTCGCGGGAAACATCGTCGTGCGTCATGAAGCCACCGTGTCGGGTTGGATGTTCCACAGCCGGACCGCGTGGTCGCGCAGCTTGTTCTTCTGTACCTTGCTGCTTCCGGTCATGCCGATGTGCTCGAAGGAATCGACCAGATCGATGTAGCGCGGAACCTTGAAGTTGGCGCAGCGCGACCGGCACCAGGCGACCAGCTCCTCGGTGCCGACCGCATGGCCGGGCTTCAGGAGAACGAAAGCGCCGGTCACTTCGCCCAGGCGCGCATCGGGCACGCCGATCACCTGGGCCTGCTGCACCGCGGGATGCGCATGCAGGACCTCCTCCACCTCGGCCGGCGCCACGTTCTCGCCCCCCACGCGGTACATGTCCTTCAGCCGGCCGACCATGCGCATCCGACCGTCCGGCCGCTGCTCGCCCAGGTCGCCGGTGCGCAGCCAGCCGTCGGGAGTGAAGGCCTTGGCGGTGGCCTCGGGCATGCCGTAGTAGCCGCGCATCACGTTCCAGCCGCGGACCTGGATCTCGCCCTGGCCCGCGCCGGGCGCCACCACTGCGCCGCTGTCCGCATCGCAGAGCCGGACCTCGACGCCGGGATGCGCGAGCATGAAGCCGTCGCGCCGCAGTTCGAAGGCGTCGTCGCGGTCGCTCAGCAGCACGTTGGGCGACGCCTCGGACTGGCCGTAGGCGTTGCACACCTCCGTCGCCCGCAGGACGTCGTGGATTTTCTGCATCACCTCCGGCCCCGCTGCCGCCCAACCGCCCCGCAGGTGCAGCCGGCCAGCCTCGAAGTCCGGATGGCCCATCAGCATCAGGAAGATGGTGTCGTTGCCCGAGGTCAGGGTGCAGCGCTCGTCCTCGAGCATCTTCAGCGCCAGCCCGACGTCGAACCGGGCCATGCTCAGCAGGCAGCAGCCTGCGCAGAGCGAGACCAGCACCGACAGCGTGCTGCCGGCCACGTGGAAGAAGGGCCGGATACTGAAATAGCGGTCCTGCGGCGTCACGCCCATGCGGCGCGCGACCGAGGCCGCATCGCCGAGCATGTTGGCATGGCTGAGCATCACGCCTTTGGGAAAGGAGGTGGTGCCCGAGGTGTACTGGATCAGCAGCACGTCCTGGGGCAGGACGGCGGCCATCCTGCGCTCCAGCACCTCCTGCGGAACGCGCTCGCCTGCGGCCAGGAAATCGCCGAAAGCGACCGCGCCCGCGGGAGCGGCGTCGCCGCCGGCGGACACCGCCGTGAGCAGCCGCGGCAACGCCTTCCCCGGGAGGCGATGGTCGACCGCCGGCTCGACCTGGCGGACCAGGCCGGCGAAGTCGATGCCCAGGAAGCTGTCGGCATAGAGGAGCAGTTTCACGTCCGCCTGTTTCAGGCAGAACAGCAGCTCCTCGGCCTTGAACCGCGTGTTGACCGGCACGGTGACCGCGCCGAGCGATGCGCAGGCGAAGAAAGCCTCGATCCACAGGCTCGAGTTGCCCAGCATCAGTCCCACATGGTCGCCCCGGGATATGCCCGCGGCGTGCAGGGCCGCCGCGAGGCGCAGGCTGCCGTCCCGCAGATCCGTCCAGCTGCGGCGTTCGCCGGGCGCGACAAAGGCGTCCGCCGCGCCGCGCGCACCCGCCGTGGCGGCCAATACCTGGGCCAGCGTGGCCGGGACCGGCACGAGGTCGTCGTCGAACAGCCGCATCTCAGTCCTCCTTCGTGCCGAACCCGGCAATGGCCTTCTGCCAGTCGCTGCGGCGCAGGTTCTCCTGGATCGCCAGCAGCTCGACCGCCATCGCGCCTTCGCGGGTCGTGTCCAGGCCGCCGTCGATGCTGCGCTTGGTCAAGCGCACCGTGACCGGATTGGCGTCGGCGATCCGGTCGGCGGTCTCGGCGAGGCGCGCCTCGAATTCCTCCGGAAGATGGACATGGTTGACCAGGCCCAGCGCCAGCGCCTCCTGCGCTTGCACCACCCGTCCGGTGAACAGGAGTTCCTTGGCCATGCGCCGGCCCACGATGCGGGGCAGGCGCTGCGTGGCGCCGACAGTGCCCCAGCCGACCTCGGGGTACTTGAACGAAGCGCCGGTGGAAGCCAGGACGAAGTCGCAGGCGGCCGCGATCTCGCAGCCCGAGCCGTAGGCCGGACCGTGCACCGCGGCGACGGCCGGCTTGGACAGCGCCTCGATCGCGGCGTAGGCGGTGAAGCCTTCGACCCGGCGCGCGACCATCTCGGCAGCGCTCATCCCCTGGCGCTCCTTGAGATCGGCCCCGGCGCAGAAGGCAACCCCTTCTCCGCGCACCAGCACCACCCGCACCGCGTCGTCGGCGTCGAGCGCCGCGCAGGCGGCGGTCAGTTCGCGGCACATGGCCAGGTTGAGCGCGTTGCGGCTGTCCGGCCGCGCCAGCCAAAGTGTGGCGACCGGCCCCTGCTGCGCGATGCGGAGCGTCTCGAATGCGGGAAATCCTTGCATGGTCACGTCCTTCTCAATCCTGCAGTTTCATGCCGGTGGCCTGCACCAGCTCGGCCAGGCGCCTGCCGTCGGCGCGGATGTAGTCGGTGGCCTGGATTCGCATCAGGGGCATGACCTCGGCGTTCTGGCCCGCCAGGATCTTCCTGAAATCCGGACTGGCCTGTACCGCCTGCAGTGCTTTGACCAGGCGGTCGACCACCGCCGGCGGCGTCTTCGCGGGCACCGCGAGGCTGTACCAGCTACCCATTTCCAGGTGGGGCAGTCCCGCCTCGCCAAAAGTCGGGACCTCCGGCAGGTCCGGCGACCGCCGGGCTCCGCCGTAGGCCAGCGCGCGCAGGCGCTGGGTCTTGATGAACGGCAGCACCCCCGAAATATTGAGGAATCCCACCGGCACCGTACCGGCGACCATGTCGTTGACCGCCGGCGCGGCGCCTTTGTAGGGGACATGGAGCATCTGGACCTGGGCCGCGCTCTTGAACATCTCCGCGCCGATGTGCGGCGAGCTGCCGAGCCCGGCCGAGGCGTAGCTGAGCTTGCCGGGCTGGGACCGGGCCAGCGCGATGAACTCCTTCAGGTTCTGCGCCGGCACCGAGGGATGCACCGTCAGCACATTGGGCACGTTGGCCACCATGCCGATGAATTCGAAGTCCGCGATGCCGTCGTACGGCACTTTGGTCGCTGCGGGGGTCACGGTGTGGGCGGCCGCCGTGCCGAGGAGCAGGGTGTAGCCGTCGGGTGCCGCCTTGGCGACGTAGGCCGCGCCGATGGATGCGCCCCCGCCCGCCTTGTTCTCGACGACTACCGCCTGACCCAGCGCGTCCCCCAGGCCCTTGGCCAGCGACCTCCCGAGCAGGTCGGCCGGGCCGCCGACCGCGTAGGGGTTGATCAGGGTGACCGGCCGCGACGGATAGGCGTCCTGCGCCATCGCGGCGGACGCGGCGAACATGAGCGAGGCCAGCACCAGGGTGCGTGGCAGGGTTGGGCAGCGGATGGGCATGTCGCATGTCTCCTGTAGGTTGTCATTCGTCGAAACGGTCGCACCGGTCCGGATCTGCCGGAAACCGCTCCGGCGTGGCGGGCCGCTCAGATCGCCCGGGCACTGCGCAGTTCGGCCAGCACCTGGTCGTCCAGGCCGAGCTTTTCCCGTAGCACCTCGTCGGTGTGCTCGCCCAGCAGGGGGGGTCGGCTCGCCACCGGGTCGTCGAGGCCGTCGAAGCGCAGCGGCACGCGCATGCCCCGGAAGCGGCCGACCTGCGGATGCTGGAAATCGACCACCATGCCGCGCGCGGCGACATGCGGATCGGCCATGACCTCGTCGACCTGCAGGATCGGCCCCGCCGGCACCCCGACAGCATCGCAGCGGCGGCAGAGCTCGTCGCGGTCGAGCCGGCCGATGGCCTGCTGCAACCCCGCCATGACTTCCTCGCGCCGGGCCAGCCGATCGGCGTTGCGCACCAGCCCCGGGTCCTGCGCCCAGGCTTCGAGCCCGAGCAGATTGCACAGCGGCGCCCAGTGCTGATCGCTGCCGGTGATCTGCACCCAGCGCCCGTCCCGGCAGACGAAAGCCGCGGACGGGATGCGTCCCGGATGCTCGGTTCCCAGGCGCGCGGGCACCTCCCCGAGCGCGAACCAGCGGGCGGCGGCCAGGGACAGCAGGCCGACCTGTCCGTCGAACATCGAGAAATCGACATGGCTGCCGGCGCCGGTCTTCTCGCGACCGGCCAGGGCCGACAGGACGGCGATCGCCACCCACAGCCCCGAGGTCAGGTCGGCCACCGGCAGGCCCGGCTTGACCGGGCCGCCACCGCGCTCGCCGGTCAGGCTCATCAGTCCGGCCATCGCCTGGAAAACGGTGTCGTATCCCTTGCGCTTGCGGTACGGGCCGGTTTCGCCGAAGCCGGTGCAGCTCACGTGTACCAGCCGTGGGTTCGTCGCTCGCAGGGCCGCCTGGTCCAGCCCGTACTTCCCGAGCGTGCCGACGGGGAAGTTCTCCAGCACCACATCGGCCCCGGCCGCCAGCCGGCGCACCAATTCCTGCCCTTGCGGCGAGCGCAGGTTGACCGTGATCGAGCGCTTGCTGCGGTTGAACGCCATGTAGTAGGCGGACACCCGCGCCGCGTCGGGGCCTTCTTGCGCATCGGCGGCCCCGGTTCCGCCGGCCTGGAAGAAGGGTTCGAAACCGCGGGTCTCGTCGCCGGTATCCGGCTGCTCCACCTTGATGACTTCCGCACCCAGTTCCGCCAGGACCATGGATGCGAACGGACAGGCCAGGACCCGCGAGAGGTCGAGGATGACGATGCCTTCGAGCGGTCGCATCGGCCTACTCCGCCCGTGCCTTGCGGAAGCCGCGCATCATCACGTTGGCGTCCCGTCCCACTTCCAGCGCCTGCGCCAGGCCGAGATCGGCGGCGCGGTGGAAGCTGCGCTTGGTGGTCGCCATCGCCAGCGGGTTCCAGCCCGCGACGGTGTCCGCGAGCCGCAGCGCGGTCTCGAGGACTTCGGCGTCGGGCACCACCCGGTTGCAGAGCCCGAACGCTTTCGCGCCGGCGCCGTCCAGCGGCTCGCCCAGCGCCACCAGCTCGAATGCCTGCTTGCGCCCCACCTGCCGGACCAGGTTGGCCATGACCACCGCGGCCACGATGCCGTGCCTGAGTTCGGGGTAGCCGAAGCGCACCGTTTCGGACATCACGCACAGGTCGCAGGCGATCGCGAGTCCGGCTCCGCCTCCCAGGGCGTTGCCGCGCACCGCCGAGACCACGGGCGTGTTCATCTGCGAGAACGCCAGGTGCAAGGCCGTGGTCAGGTCGGCGCGCGCCGTCACGGCCTGGGGATCGTCGGGCGTGAGGGCGGAGAACTCGCTGGTGTCGGCACCGGCGCAGAAGGACTTGCCGGCCCCGGTCAGCACCACCGCGCGCACCGCCGGATCGGCGTCCGCGGCGTGGAGCGCATCGAGCAGTTCGCGCGTCAGGACGGTGTTGAGCGCGTTGTGCTTCTCCGGACGGTCGAGCGTGAGGATGCGGACGGCGCCGCGGTCATCGATGAGAAGGTGTTGGAGATGGGGCATGGATCGGTTCTGCCTTGCGGCGGTCACGGAAGGGGCGGAAATCGGTGATGGATGCGACTCGGCGTCGGCGCCGTCGTGCGAGGCGGGCGGCTCAGGCCGGGACGGGGGTCATCGACCCCAGCCGTTGCGCGGCTTCGTCCATCTCGCGAACCAGCTGCGCCACCACGGCGGCGGCCGGCTCGATGCGCGAAATGAGTCCGGCCGACTGACCGAGTTCGACCTTGCCCCATTCCACGTCTCCGTCGAGCGCCGCCTGCCGGAGCGTGCTGCGCTTGAACAGCGCGTCGTACTCGTCCTGGGGCATCCGGTCGCGCTCGGCGTCGGCGATGGCCCGGGCGAAGGCGTTGCGTGTGCCGCGCACCGGCAGACTGCGCCGGCCGACCAGCACCGTGTCGTGCACATCGGACGCGAGCACGGCCGCCTTGTAGTTGGCGTGCACCGCCGCCTCGTCGGTCAGCAGGAACCGGGTACCGAGCTGGACCGCGTCCGCACCCAGGGCGAGCAGCGCGGCGATGCCCCAGCCATCGGCCACGCCACCCGCCGCGATCACCGGGATGGCGGTTTCCTGAAGCACCCTGCGCACCGCCACGAGGGTGCTGACCTCGTTGGCCGGCGGATGGCCCCCCGCTTCGCCGCCCACCACCACCAGCGCGTCGACGCCGGCCTCGGCCGCCTTGCGGGCGTGCTCCAGTGTCGAAACCACCTGGATCCAGACCGCGCCGTAGTCGCGGAACCGCGGCAGATGCGCCTTGGGCCCGCCCTGGGATGCGATGACCACCGGGACCCGGCGCGCCACCATCGCATCCAGGATCTCGGCGGCCTGGGCCCGGTAGAGCGGGATGTTCACCGCGTAGGGCCGGTCGGTGGCGGCGGCGAGATCGTCGAGCGTTCGGCCGAAGTCTTCCAACCGCATCGGCCCTGCCGCCAGCACGCCCAGCGCCCCGGCATTGGAGACCGCCGCCGGGAGCGCCGCATTGGACGACGCCCAGCTCATGCCCGCTTGCACGATGGGGTGCCGGATGCCGAGCAGGCGGGTGATGCGGGTCTCCATGGACATCTCCAGAATTACAAACTAGTTGTTAATGTAAACTAGTTTTCGGAGGCAGGCAATGAACCATTCCGACTCCGGTGCCGAATTTCCCCAGCCCTCCTCTCCTCTGTAGAACATCCATATAGTTGCGCAAATAAACAAACTGGTGGATAAAATCAACTTTCATGGAACCGCAGAACCACCCTCCCCCGCTGGCCGGAATCCGCGTGGTCGATCTCACCTCCGCGGTCGTCGGTCCGTACGCCACGCAGGTGCTCGCCGACTACGGCGCGGAAGTGGTCAAGGTGGAGGAGCGGTCGGGCGATGTCATCCGCTGGATCTCGGGGCGCTCGCCCACGCCGGGCATGTCGGGCAAGTTCCTGCACATGAACCGCAACAAGCGCAGCGTCTCGCTCGACCTGAAGCAGGGCGCCGGGCGCGAAGCCCTGCTGCGCCTGGCGGACACGGCCGATGTGTTCCTCCACAACATGCGCACCGCCGCGGTCGAGCGTCTGGGCCTGGGTCCGGCGGTGCTGTCGGCCCGCAATCCGGGCCTGGTGTACTGCGCGGTCGTCGGCTTCGGCAGCGGCGGGCGCTATGCAGGGCGACCGGCGTACGATTCGATCCTGCAGGGCGGCACCGGCCTGGCCGGCCTGTTCGCGGGCCCGGCGGATACCGGCGGAGAACCGCGGTACGTGCCCTACGTGGTCGTCGACCGCACGGCCGGCCTGATAGTGGCGCACGCCCTGCTGGCCGCCCTCTTCGCCCGCGAGCGCGGCGGCGGAGGCCGCACCATCGAGATCCCGATGTTCGAGAGCTATGCGGCACTGCTGCTGAGCGAGCACCTCTACGGCCACAGCTTCGAACCACCCGTCGGCCCGCTGGGCGACCGCCGCCTGCTCGACGCCAACGCCCGGCCGGTGCGCACCCGCGACGGCCATGTCTGCATCACCACCAATACCGATGCGCAGGTGCGCGAACTGTTTCTGGCGCTGAAGCGGCCGGATCTGGCGGACGACCTCCGTTTCGCCACCGCGCTGGCACGCATCGAACATATCGCCGAATTCTTCGCGCTGCGCGCCGAACTCCTGGCGCCGCTCGCCACCGGCGAAGCGGCCGACCTGCTGCTGGCGCACGATATTCCCTGCATGCCCTGCCACTCGCTCGAGTCGCTGCTGGCCGATCCGCACCTGCGCGACGTTGGCCTGGTGGAGCCCGCCGAGCACCCGACCCAGGGATCCATTCGCAGCATCCGTCCGACGGTGGCCATGAGCGGTTTCGCGCCTGCGGTGCGGCGGCACGCGCCCCACATCGGCGAGCACACCGCCGAGGTGCTGGGCGAACTGGGCTACGGCACCCGGGAAGTGGCCGGGTTGTTCGAGACCGGCGCCGCGTACACCGCGCAGATCCCCGCGCGCGCCTCTGCCGGAGATGTCCCATGACCTGCCGTACCCGCCGACGCATCCTCGTCGCCGCAGCCTCGATGCCCGTCCTGCTGGCCGCGCGCGCCCGCGCCGCCGGCTGGCCGGCACGCCCGCCCCGGTTGATCGTCGGTTTCTCGCCCGGGGGCGGCAGCGACGTCGTGGCGCGGGCGCTGGCCCAGGCCATCGCCGCACCGCTGGGCCAGCCATGGGTGGTGGAAAACCGCCCCGGGGCGGGCGGCGCCATT
>JAKOND010000243.1 GCA_022702125.1 Burkholderiaceae bacterium | reverse complement strand
GTCCAGCCGTGGGGGGTGACGACCGGCGTGTAGCGGTCGCCCTCGGCCGGCGCCAGCGGCGCCGCGGTGGCGGCCGAGCCGCCGTGCGCCGGCTCGGGGAGGGCGGCCAGCGCCGGGCGGGCGACGGCGGTGGCGGCGACGGCCGTGGCCGTGCCGGCGAAGAAGTTGCGGCGGTTCATGTCAGTGGCCTGCGGAAAGTGCGGGGGACGGGGAGGGCGCGGCCGTGGCCGGCAGCGTGCCGAGGGTGGCGGCGGAGGCCGGCGAACCGCCGGTGATGGCCTGGCGCAGGTCGGTGTCGGCCAGCCAGAAATCGCGTTCGGCCGCGGTGGCGGCATCGACCGCGGCCAGGCTGGCGCGGGCCTCGGCCAGCACCTCCCAGACGCTGGCGAGCATGCCGTTGTAGCGCAGCAGGGTCTCGTCGGCGATGTGGCTGCGCAGCGGCACCACCTCGTCGCGCTGGTGGCGGGCGATGTCGTAGGCGGTGCGCCAGGCATGCCACGCCGTGCGGGCCTCGCTGCGGGCGCGCACCGCCGCTTCGCCGACCTGCGCGGCGCCCTGCAGGTAGAGGGCGCGCGCCCGGGCGCGCCGCGCTCCGCCCCAGTCGAAGACCGGCACCGGCACGGCGAGCCGCCAGCCCTCCTGCACCGAGCGGCCGCCCTCGGCCCGGTCGGTCGCGACGTCGCGCCGGTAGCCGATGTCCAGCCCTTCCAGGTAGCCGGTCGCCCGGACGTAGCCCAGCGAGGCCGCGAACTGGCGGTTGCGGACCAGCGCCGCGCGCACGTCCAGGCGTTCGCGCAGCGCGGCGGACTCGACCGTGGCGCCGTCGGTCAGCGCCTCGGGCGGGGGCAGGCCGGGCAGGCGGTCCGGCAGGCGGTAGGCGGCGCGTTCGCCCCACAGGCCGAGCAGGCGGGTCAGCGCCTCGCGTTCCCGGACGGCGGCCTGGCGTGCCCGGGCGAGCTGCGCCGCGCTGTCGGCCAGCACCAGCTGCTCGCGCGATTGCTGCAGCGTGCTCCAGTGGCCGACGCGCGCCATGCGCCGCGCCAGTTCGGCGCCGGCGGCCGATGCCTCCTGCAGGCGTTCGGCCGCCGCGGCCGATTGCGCCGCCGCCACCGCGCGGACCCAGGCGCGGCGCGCCTCGGCGGCCAGCCGCACCGCCTCCTGCGCCGCCAGCAGTTGCGCGGCGTCGAGCTGGCGGCCGGCCAGCTCGGCGCGCCAGGGCAGCGTCAGCACGCCCAGCAGGCTGATGGAGAGCGTGCGCTCGATCTCGCGTGCGTCGCCCTCGGCCAGGCGGGCGAGGGAGAAGACCGGATTGGGCAGCCGCGAGGCCTGTACCCGGTCGGCCTCGGCGATGCCCAAGGCCGCGAGCGACGCCTGCAGCGCCGGGCCCTGCAGCAGCGCGATGCGGACGGCGGCGTCCTGGGTCAGCGGCTCCCGCAGCAGGGCGGCCACCGCGGCGTCGGTGTCCTCGCCGGGGCGCAGCAGCGGCGCGTCGATGCCCACGCGGGAACCGGCGAGGGCGTCGAGATTGCCCCGCAGCCCGTCGGGCGACACGGCGGCGCAGCCGCCGAGCAGCAGGGCGGCGCCGAGGAGCGCCGTGGCGCGGGGACGGAGGCGGCCGGTCATCGCGTACCCCCTTCGGTATGCGGTGGCGGGGCGTGCGGGTGCCGGTGGTCCTGCGCGGCAGGCTCGGCCGGCGCGGCGCGGCCGTGCGCCGCATGCGGGTGCGCCGCGGCCCGCGCCTCGGGCGCGACGGCGGCGTTGGCGGCCCGCCAGTCGGCGCGGCCGTGCTCGACGCCGCCGCCGGCGTGGCCGAACGCGGACCGGTAGGCCGGCGCGGGAACGGGCGCGGCGGGGTCGGCCACGGGCGGCACCGGGTGGGTCGCGGGTTGCCCGCGCGCCGTGGCGGCGCCGGACAGGATCAGGAGCAGGCCCAGCCGGGCGGCGCGGCGCGCGGCGTGGCCAGTACGGGGAAGGAAGCGAACGGAAGGCATGGAAACGGTCTCCGGCATGCGGTCGGGAACCGTCCGCCGCCCGGCTGCGGCAGGGCCTGGCGGGCGGCGCGGCGTGCCATCGGTACGGTTGCGTCCTCCGGGAGCGCCGGTGCGCCGGGCCGTGTGCGGCAAGGCGACGGCTGTCCCGGGAGCGCGACCGCAGGGCGCCGCGCGGGTGGCGGACGGACTACGGGCGGTGCGGCGAGGCGATGGGCGGACGCAGGGCGGGTGCCCGGTCGGCGCTGGCGAAGTCCGCGCGGCCGCAGGCCGGCGCCGCCTGGGCGCGGGTTGCCGGGGTCGCCGCGCGGGCGTCGAACGCCGGAACCGCCGAATGGCAGACCTGGCAGTCGCCGCAGCCGCCGTGTCCCGCATGCCCCGCGCCGCAATCCGCCGGGGGCGCGGCGGCAGGTCGCGGGCCCTCGTCCGGAAGGCCCGCCAGGCCGTGGGCGGGCTTCGCCGCATCCGCGGCGCCGTGCCCGTGGTGCCCGTGCGCCGGCCCGGGGGCGTCGGCTGCGGCCGTTGCCGCGGCGCTGCAAGGCTGCGCCACGGCCGGGAGGGCGGCCCGCACCGGCGACACGGGCATCTGCGTCGCCATGGCGTCGCCCATCCAGCCGCGCAGGACGAGCAGCAGGGCGACGAGGAGCAGGACCGGGCGGCGCATCCGGAAATCATAAGCGCGGTGCGGCCGGGCGGCGCGCTGCCCGTTCGGGGCCTGTCCGCGGTCCGTCCGGTGCCCGCGCCCCGGCGTCCGCGCGCCATCCGCTCGCGTAGACTCGCCGCAACGATTTTTTCGAAGAGGTTCGAGTTTGCTAGTGTTCAAGTGGAGGGAGGAGGGCGAGCGCACGCTCTTCTATTGCAAGCAGGCGATGAAGTCCCGGGACGAGGCCAACGAGGAGATCGCGGAGATCGTGGCCTGGCTGCGCAAAAACTACCGCAAGCACGACCAGGCCACCTACCGCATCCGGCGCAGCGATGCGACCACGATGCACCAGGTGCTCGACGTGCGCAACGGCGCGGTGGTGGTCGAGGACAGCACCACCACCTTCGGCCCCTGGATGCTGGATTTCGAGGTCTCGGTGGAGTCCGATTCGCGCGGGCTCTTCACCCTCGCGTTCCAGGTCAGCGACGACCGGGGCTGACCCGGCCGTCGCGGCCGTCCCGCGAAATCAGAACGCGTCGTCCCGCGGCGCGGCGGCCAGCGCTTCCACCGGCCGGCGTCCCCACAGCGCGACCATCGCCGGCGTGAGGAAGGCGTCGAGCAGGGTCGAGCTGACCAGCCCCGAGAAGATCACCACCGCCACCGGGTAGAGGATCTCGGTGCCCGGCCGCCCGGACTCGAACAGCAGCGGCGCCAGCGCCAGCGCGGCGACCAGCGCGGTCATCAGCACCGGCGTCAGCCGTTCCCCGGAGCCGCGCAGCAGCATCGGCAGGCCGAAGGCCTCGCCCTCCCGGGCGCACAGGTTGGCGTAGTGCGACACCTTCAGGATGCCGTTGCGCACCGCGATGCCCGCCAGCGTGATGAAGCCCACCAGCGCCGCCACCGACAGCGGCTGCCCCGACAGCCACAGCCCCGCCACCGCGCCGACCAGCGCCAGCGGGATGTTGGCCATGACGATCGCGGCCAGCACGCCCGAGCGGTAGCGCGAGAACAGGATCAGGAACACCAGCGCGGCCGAGCCCAGCGACAGCAGCCCGATGCGCCGCGACGCCTCCTCCTGCGCCTGGAACTGGCCGCCCAGGGTGACGAAGTAGCCCGGCGGCAGCGCCGTGTCCGCCACCGCCGCCCGGATGTCGGCCACCACGTCGCTCAGCGCCCGGCCCTGCGCGTTGGCCGAGACCACGATGCGCCGCCGGCCGTCGTCGCGGCTGACCTGGTTGGGCCCGTCGGCTTCCTCCACCGTGGCCAGCTGCGCCAGCGGCACCCGGCCGCCGGGCGTGTCGACCATCAGCCCGCGCAGGCCCTCGATGCCGCGCGCGCCCTCGGGCAGGCGCAGCACCAGCCAGAAGCGGCGCGCGCCTTCCACCACCTGCGTCACCCGCTCGCCGTCGACCAGCATCTGCAGCTCGCGCAGGAGCCGCGCCGGCGCGATGCCCCAGCCCAGCGCGCGGTCGTAGTCCACCCGCACCTGGATCTGCGGCGTCAGCACCTGCTTCTCGACCTCCAGGTCGGCGATGCCCGGGATGGCCGCCAGCCGGGCGCGCAGGGCCTCGGCCTGGCCGCGCAGGGTGTCGAGGTCGTCGCCGAAGACCTTGACCGCGATCTGCGAGCGCACGCCCGAGAGCATGTGGTCGATGCGGTGGCCGATCGGCTGGCCGATGCCCTTGGCGCCCGGCAGGTCGGCGATGCGCGCGCGCAGGTCGGCGTGCACCGCCGCGAGCGGACGGTCGCTGCGCCGCAGCTTCACGTCCAGCTCGGACACGTGCACCCCCTCGGCATGCTCGTCGAGCTCGGCCCGGCCGGACCGGCGGCCGACGTGCACCACCTCCGGCACGCCGCGCAGCGCGCGTTCGGCCAGCGCGCCGATGCGGCTCGATTCGGCCAGCGTGGTGCCCGGGTCCAGCCGCAGGCCGACCAGCGCGGTGCCCTCGTTGAAGGGCGGCAGGAAGGTGGTCGGGAAGAAGGGCACCGCCGCCGCGGCCGCCAGCACCGCGGCGCCGGCCGCCGCCACCCAGGGCGCGGGCCGGCGCAGCACGCCGCCGAGCAGCGCGGCGTAGCGCGCCAGCAGCCGCGCCTGCAGCGGGGTGTCGCCGTGGTCGAGGTTCTTGAGCCCCGGCAGCAGCCAGCAGGCCAGCACCGGCGTGACCGTGACCGAGACCACCATCGATGCCAGCAGCGAGACGATGTAGGCCACCGCCAGCGGCTGCATCAGCCGGCCCTCGATGCCCGGCAGGAAGAACAGCGGCAGCAGCACCAGCACGGTGATCGCGGTGGCGTAGACGATGCCCGAGCGCACCTCCAGCGTGGCGCGGGCGACCAGCGCCAGCGTCTCGGCGGCGCCGGCGGGGCGGCCGTCGGCCCGGCGCTGCGCCTTCATGCGGCGCACGATGTTCTCCACCCCGACCACCGCGTCGTCCACCAGCTCGCCCAGCGCGATGGTCAGCCCGCCGAGCGTCATGGTGTTGATCGACAGGCCGAAGTGGCGGAAGACCAGCACCGTCGCCAGGATCGACAGCGGGATCGCCACCAGCGCGATCAGCGTGGTGCGCAGGTTGCGCAGGAAGAAGTACAGCACCGCCGCCACCACCGCCGCCGCGGTCAGCAGCTTGCCGCGCAGGGTGCCGACCGAGGCCTCGATGAAGCTCGCCTGCCGCATCGTGACCACCGGCGCGCCCATGCCGGCCGGCAGCCCCGGCCGCAGCTCGGCCAGCGCCGCCTCGATGCGGCGGGTGAGCGCCACCGTGTCGGCGCCGGGCTGCTTCTGGATGCCCAGCACCACCGCCGGGCCGCCGTCGAAGCCGGCGTCGCCGCGCCGGATGGCGGGCGCGAAGGCGACGTCGGCCACCTGCGAGAGCTGCACCGCGCGCGGCGCGCCGTCGGCCGTCTTCCAGGCGACCGGCAGGCGCTGCAGGTCCTCCAGCCGCGTGGTGCGGCCGATGTGGCGGATCAGGTACTCGCGGCCGTTGCGCTCCAGGAAGCCCCCGCTGGTGTTGGCCGAGAAGCCCTGCAGCGTCCGCGACAGGTCCTCCAGCGTCACGCCCGCCGCGGCCATGCGCACCGTGTCGGGCTGGACCTGGTACTGGCGCACCTCGCCGCCGATGGGCACCACCTGCGCCACGCCCGGGATGGTCAGCAGGCGCGGCCGGATCACGAAGTCGGCCACCTCGCGCACGGCCATCGCGCCGATGGACGGCGCGGACTGCCCGGCCGCGCCGGCGCGGTCGTCGGCGTACGGCAGGGCCAGCAGCATGATCTCGCCCATGATCGAGCTGACCGGGCCCATGCCCACGTGCTGCACGCCGGGCGGCATCTGCTCGCGCACCACCGCGAGCCGCTCGGCCACCAGCTGGCGGGCGCGGTAGACGTCGGTGTCCCAGCCGAAGGTGACGTAGACGAAGGACAGCCCGGCGCTGGAGACCGAGCGGATGCCCTCCACCCCCGGCAGCCCGCCCATGGCGGTCTCCAGCGGGAAGGTGATGAGCTGCTCGACTTCCTCGGGCGCCATGCCGCCGGCCTCGGCCTGCAGGGTGACGGTGGGCTTGTCGAGGTCGGGGAACACGTCCACCGGCATGCGCGTCAGCGCGAAGCCGCCGGCCAGCAGCAGCACCAGCGCGGCCAGCAGGACGAAGAGGCGGTGGGCCAGCGCGGCCCGGACGATGCGGTCGAACATGGCCTCACCTCACTTGGTTGAGCAGCGCCGCGCCCTGCGTGACCACCCGGTCGCCCGGCCGCAGGCCGTCGACCACCGCGACGGTCGCGCCGTCCAGCGGCGACTGGCGCACGCCGCGCGGCACGAAATGCTCGGCCGACGCGTGCACCCACACGATGTCCTGGTTGGCCGCGTTGCGCACCACCGCGGCGGCGGGCAGCGCGAAGCCGTCGATCGTCTCGTCGGTGCGCACCAGCACCCGCACCGGCTGGTGGATGGACAGCGGCGGCGCGCCGTCCGCCGCCGTCCCGCCGGGCCCGGCGGGCGCGGTGCGGAACTGCAGCGGGACCGCGCCTTCGCGCAGGATGCGCCCGGCGCCGCTGAAGACCAGCGGCAGCCGCACGCCGGCCGCCGGGCTGGCGCTCGCGTCGCGCACCCGGCCCGCCAGCGTGGCGTCGTAGGCCAGGGCCTCCACCAGCAGCCGCGACGGATCGACGATCTCGAAGACCGTGTCGCGCGCGTCGACCACCTGGCCGGCGACGACGTTGCTCGCCGCGATCACGCCGGTCACCGGCGCGCGCAGCGCCTCGGTGGCCGAGACGCTCCCCTCGACGGCCGCGAGGCGCTGGGCCAGGCCGGTGGCGTCGGCGCGCGCCGCCTCCAGGTCCTTGCGCGGGATGGTGTCCTCCAGCTGCTCCAGCCGCGCCAGCCGGCGCCGGGCCACGTCGAGGCTGGCGCGCAGCTCGGCGCCCAGCGCGACCTGGTTGGCGCGGTCGAGCGGGGCGGCGCTGCTGCGCACCAGCGCCAGCACCTGGCCGCGCGTCACCGCCTGGCCCAGCCGCGGCAGGCCGCCCGGGCCGGCCTCGATGCGGCCGGGCACGGTGGGCTGCACCTTGCCGCCGGCGTTCGGGTCGGCGACGACCCGGCCGGTCAGCTCGACGCTGCGCGGCAGCACGGCGCGCTCGGCCGGCCGGGTGCGCAGCGCCAGTTGGCGCTGGCCGGTCTTGGGCAGGAAGACGCTGCCGTCGGGCAGGCGGCGCGGGTTGTCGCCCGAGGCGCCGGCCGGCGCGTCGCCGTGGTCGTGGCCCGCGTCGGCGAAAGCGCTTCCAGCCGGCATCAGGCCTGCGCAGAGTGCTATCGAAAGGGTCGCGATGAGCGATTTCATGGGGTCTCGTCTCTGGTGGCGGTGCGGGAAAGGGGGCGGGGCGGCGCGTCCGGCAGGGCGCGTGGATCGGTCGGCGCGGAGGACGCGCGGTCGCGGCGGCGGCGCAGCAGCGCCAGGGCGCCGCCGGCGAGCGCCAGCAGCGCCAGCCCCCAGAGCGCCGGGTGCCGCCAGGACGCGTGCGCCGCGCGGGAGCCGGCGTCGCCGCGCCCCGGGCCGGGCGAGCCGGGGCCGTCGTCCGGCGCGGGGCCGGTGCGCAGCGTGCCGGCCAGGGTGTCCGGCGGCTGGCCGGGTTCGGCCACCTCCAGCCGCAGCGACAGCGCGCCGGGCGCCTCGACCGCCGCATGCCGGAAGCGGTAGCTGCCGTCGGGCAGGCGCTCGGCCGGGCCGCGCGCCGTGCCGGCCCCGACCGTCAGCTGCGCGTCGGTCACCGGGGCGTTGGTGGCGAAGCGGTCGAGGTGGATCGCCAGCGTGTCGTGGTCGGCGACGGCGGTGGCCTCGTAGCGTGCGGAGTACAGGGCGACGCGCGGCGCGGCGCCGGGAATCGACGGCGCATCCGCCACCGGCATGCCGGCGGGCGCCGGCTGCGCGGTCGGCGCCGACGCCTCGGGCGCCCGCGCCGCCGCGCCGTGGTCCGCATGCGCCCGGGCCGGTGGCGCCGCGCCCGGCGCGACTGCTATCAATACGAGAGCTAGGAGCGAAGAAGGAATGCCGGCTGCGGCGCCGAACGATGGATGATTCGGAGCGGGGTGGTGCGTCATGGAAGTCGTCCCAGGGCTTGGAAGAGTTGCGATCGGGCGCGCTGCACCTCGGTCCGGGCCAGCGCGCGCGACCGTTCGGCCTCGTAGCGCTCGTTCTCGGCGCGCAGCCGGTCGGGCAGGCTGCTTTCGCCGAGCCGGTAGGCGCGGGCGACGAGTTCCTGCGCCTCGGCGCTCAGCCGGGCGCGTTCGTCCGCGGCGGCGGCGGCGCGGCGCGCGGCGTCGAGCGAGGCGCGCGCCGCGCGGCCGGCGGCGTCGACCTGGCGGGCGACGGCTTCGGCGTCGGCCTCGGCGGCGGACACCTCGGCCCGGGCGGCGGCTTGGCGCGGGGCGTTGCGGTGCTCGCTCGACAGCGGGATGCGCAGCGATACCCGCAGCAGGCGCTCGCTGCGCTCGCCGTGCGCCGACTGCTCGCGCGACACGCCGATGCCGACTTCCACCGGGTCGCGCCGGTCGGCCAGCACCCAGTCCAGCTGCGACCGCGCCACCGCCGCGCGCGCCTCGGCCGCCCGCAGCAGCGGATGGCCGCCGCCGGGGTCCGCGGGCGCGGCGGAGGGGGCCGGCGCGGCAGGGTCCGCGCCCGCCTCGGCGTCGTCCTCCAGCGTCGCCACCAGGGCCAGGCCGGTCAGGGCGGTCCATTGCGCCTCGGCCTGCGCCAGCGCGCGCTCGGCGTCGGCCAGGTCGGCGGCGGCCTGGCCGCGCAGGGCCTCGGCCTGCAGCGATTCGAGGCGCGCCGACTCGCCCGCGCGCACCCGGCGCGCCACGTCCTCGGCCAGCACCGCGGCCGACTGCCGGCGGCGCAGCGCGGCATCGCGGGCGATCCGGGCCAGCATCGCCTGGGCGGCCCGTTCCCGCAGTTCGCCGGCCAGCTGCAGCCGCGCGGCCGGCAGGTTGCGGTCCAGCGCCTCGCGGTCGGACGCGACCTGCCGTTGCGCGGCCCGGCGGGTGCCGGGGTTCCACAGCGGCACCGCGATCTCGGCCTCGGCTTCCTGCAGGCCGGCGTGCCGCTGCAGGCGGTCGTTGCGCTGGAAGATGCCGACCGCGGCCGGGCCGGCGAAGAGCGCGCCCGCCGCCCGGGCACGGGCATCCAGCGCCGCCTGGCGGTCGGGCAGGCTGCGCGCCTGGGCGTCCAGCGCCCACGCGGCGTCGAGCGCCTGGCGCAGGCTGGGCGGCGCCGCGGCGGCCGATGCCGTCGTCTGGGCCTGCAGGCCGCTGCCCGCGGCGGTCAGTAGAAAGGCGACGAGCAGTCGCCACGGGGCGGCATGCCGCCCGAAAAAGGATTCCATCCGGTTCTCCGACAGTCGGACCCGCGGGGTCGACGCCGGCGAACCGCGCAAGGCGGGTCGGGAAGGGGGAGAGGAGAAGCGCGGTCCGCCGTCAGGCGGCGGACCAGCGGGGACGGTCGCGCGGCGGACCGGTCCAGTCGGAGGGGAAGCGGGCGGCCATCGACGGCACCGGCTGGACCGTCGCGTCGGCCACGAAGCCGCCGCGCCCGGCGGACAGCAGGTGGTGCAGGCCGTGGCAGGCCGCGCAGCACGCGGCGCCGTCGCCCAGGTCGTGCTCGGCGGGCGCGGCCGCGGCCACCGCCGGGCCGTCGCCCTGCGCCGCCTGCGCCCGGTGCAGCGCGGCCACCAGGGACGCCGCGCCTTCGGTCGCATGGTGGGACGCGGCCCAGCCCGCCTGCCAGAAGAGCAGGGCGGCGAGGAGCAGCGTCCAGAAGCGGGTCATGGGCGCGGATGCTAGCAGGCCGGCGCCTGCCGTCCGGCGGCAATCCCCGCGCGACCGCGGGGCATCGGGACGCAGGGCGCCCGGCATGCGTCAGGCCCGCTGTGTGCGGCCGGGCCCGCCCGCCCCGCGCAGCATGCGCAGGCCGTTGGCCACCACCAGCAGGCTGGCGCCCATGTCGGCGAAGACGGCCATCCACATCGTCGCCTGCCCGGCCAGGGCCAGCCCCAGGAAGACCACCTTGATGCCGACGGCCAGCGCGATGTTCTGCCACAGCACCGCGCGGGTGCGGCGCGACAGGCGCACCGTCTCGGCGATGCGGCGCAGGTCGTCGTTCATGATGACCACGTCGGCGGTCTCGGTGGCCACGTCGGTGCCGGTGCCGCCCATCGCGAAGCCGATGTCCGCCCGCGCCAGGGCCGGCGCGTCGTTGATGCCGTCGCCGGCCATCGCGGTCATGCCGTGGCGGGCGCGCAGCGCCTCGATGGCGGCGAGCTTGTCCTCGGGCAGCAGGTCGGCGCGCACCTCGTCGATGCCCGCTTCGCGCGCGGCGGCGGCCGCCGAGGCGGCGTTGTCGCCGGTCAGCATCACCGGCACGATGCCCAGGCGCTTCAGGTTCGCGACCGCCTCCGCGGCCTGCGGCCGCAGGGTGTCGGCGACCGCGAAGAGCGCACGCACCGCGCGGTCGTCGGCCAGCAGGGTCACGCTGCGGCCCTGGCCGGTGTGGCGCGCCACGGCGGCGTCGAGCACGGGCGTCCACAGGCCGCGCGCCTCCATCAGCCGGCGGTTGCCCAGCAGCCAGCCGGCCGCGCCGATGCGTCCCTCCACGCCGAAGCCGGGCAGGGCGGCGAAATCCCGCACGTCCTCGTGCATTTCCGCCGCCCCGTCGGCCGCCCGCGCCGCCAGCCCGGCGGCGATGGCGGCGGAGACCGGGTGGTCCGATCGGCCGGCGAGCGCGATCCCCGCCGATGCCGCCCCGGCTTCGCGCGCCGTGCCGTCGGCCCCGCCGTCGTCCGGCA
>JAKOND010000235.1 GCA_022702125.1 Burkholderiaceae bacterium | reverse complement strand
GGCGGCCGATGTCCAGCGCCTTGTCCAGCCCGCGCAGGTCGGCGCCGACGGTGAAGAAGCCGAAGGCCGGCAGCAGGTCCATCTGCACCGTGAAGACCAGCACCGCCATCATGGCCAGCCAGTACAGCGGCGTGGCGTAGAACACCAGCGCGACCACGGTGATCGCGCTGTCGATCCACTTCCCGGCATGGCGGCTGGCCAGTGCTCCGAGTCCGATGCCCATGGCCAGGGAAAGCACGAATGCGACGCCGGTCAGCAGGAGCGTGGCGGGCAGCCGATCGAGGATCAGTTGCGCCACGGACTGCTGTTGCCGGTAGGAGAATCCCAGATCGAGTTGGAGCACCCGTCCGAGGTAGTGCGCAAGCTGACGGGGCAGCGGCTGGTCGAGGCCGAACTGCTGGCGGAGCTGGGCCACGAACTGTGGATCGGAAGCGCCGGCTTCCCCCGCCATGATGGATACCGGATCGCCCGGCGCCGCGCGCACTAGTGGTGTGAGTCAGAAGTTCGTATACAGAACTCGGCGACCGATTGCAGGATCTCATCCGCCGTCTTGGTCCAGATGAACGGCTTGGGGTTGGTGTTGTTGATCGCGACGTAGCTGCGGATGGCGTTCTCCAGCGCCCGGGTGGAGCGGAACCGACCCCGTCTGAGTTGGCGCGCCGTGAGGGTGGAGAACCAGCACTCCACCAGGTTGATCCAGGACGACGAAGTTGGTGTGAAGTGCAGGTGCACCCTTGGATGCCGCAGCAGCCAGCGCTGGATGATCGGACTTTTGTGGGTGCTGGCGTTGTCCAGCACCAGGTGCAGATCGAGCTCTGCGGGTGTAGCCCGCTCGACGGTCTGCAGGAAGTGGCGGAATTCCACGCTGCGGTGGCGGCGGTGGACTTCCGCAATGACGGTGCCGGCCTGCACGTCGAGCGCAGCGAAGAGGTCGGTCGTGCCGTGGCGGATGTAGTCGTAGGTGTGACGTTCCAACTGCCCTGGGCGCATGGGAATGGCCGGTGCCGTGTCGCTTTGCGCCTGAATCGAGGGCTTCTCGTCCACGCAGAGGACCAGTGCCCGCTCGGGCGGATGCAGGTAGAGGCCGACGATGTCGCGCACCTTGTCCACGAAGTGCGGATCGGTGGAGAGCTTGAAGCCCTCGGTGCGATGCGGGGCGAGCGCGAAGGCACGCCAGATGCGCGAGACGGCTGTCTGGCTCAAGCCCAGATGAGTCGCCAATAGGCGTGTCGACCAGTGCGTCGCGCCGTCGGGGACGGACTCCAGGGTCGTGGTGATGACCGCCTCGACCTGCTCATCAAGGATCGCGCGGGGAGCGCCCGAGCGAGGGGCATCGTCGAGACCGGACAGGCCATACTGGGCGAAGCGCCTGCGCCACTTCGAGACAGTCATCAGACTCAGGCCCAATGCCGCGGCGACGGCCGTATTCGTCGCGCCCGGCTCAGCACAAGCCAGCACGATCCGCGCTCGCAGCGCCAGAGCCTGCGCGGTCTTGCGCCGGCGTACCCACTCGAGCAGGACCGCCCGGTCAGCGTCCTTTAACTCAATCGCTACCGCATACGGTCGGGCCATGCTGCGCTCCTCAACCACAAGGAACGTAGAGCATGGCACATCGCTTAAGTCATAACGAACTTATGTTTCACACCACTAGAGCGTGTTCTGAACTTTGAGCGCTGCAATAGCAGTGAGGCTAGAGTGCGGCGATGCCCCGCAAGCCCTACGGGGGCAACATCAGAAAGCTGCTCGGCGGAAGCATTGCGACATTTCTTCGAAGCGAGTTGCACAGCCTTCGTGGCTTGGGCCGAGCAGCAACTGGCGCATCGGGAAATGAGCGACCGTTCGCTCGCCGCAATGACGTTTCCGTACCCTAAACTTTCGTACGGGTCAGCGTGACCTCGCAGAAGCCGTCTACCGCGGTGCTGCTAAAGGCCGCTGTGTAGTGGCACAGGCGCCGATGGGCATCGGGAAGACCATCGCCACCAGTTTTGCGATGCTGCGGGCGGCGGCGACTCACGGTCTCGACAAGGTTTTCTACCTGACCGCCAAGTCGACGGGCAGACAGATGGCGTTTGAGGCATGCGCGCGGCTGCGCGGCGCCGATGGAGCAGTGTCTTTGCGGGTGTTGCGCATGAGTAAACGCGCACGCCCCTTGCACGGCTAAATGTCAGGGCTGCGCGCGGGGCGCGCGATGCATTGGGTGCAAGCCTTGCAGGATTTCGCCGGAGGGCCGAACATGCGCGCGGCCCAATGCGAGGCCTCGAGGTGGCGCCGGGCATCAAGGAAGGCGCGACGCCTCAAGCCTAACGAATTGGCTTTGACAGCGACTCGCGGCGTCCGCGCGCCGCGGGCGGCGCTTGAACAGAAATCATGCGCGCGTTCCACCACCCTGAGCAAGCAGCCCATAGTCCATTGCAGTCCATGCGTTTCGGCCGTGTAGTCCCCTCGCGCGACGCACCAGTCCGCGTCGAAAGGCTCTTGGAAGTTTTGAAGTCGCGAGGCATCGAGACGCGCGTTCCCGCGCCTTGTGGCCTCGCGCCCGCTCTGGCCGTCCATGCGCAACCCTACCTGGATTTCCTCGCCATCGCTTGGTTGCAGTGGAGCGAGATCGACGGCCACGGCCCCGAGGTGTGGCCGAGCTACTTCCCCTACTGGAGCGGTCGCCCGGACCAAGACACTCGCCCGGCCTGCCCTACGGAGGCCATACTCGGTCAAGCCGGGTGGTATCTGGGGGACCTGTCCTCGCCGCCGGGCCCTTCGACATGGCTCTCGGCTATGCGCTCCTACGAGACCGCCGTCGCCGGCGCCCAAAGCATCCTCGACGGCGAGGCGCACGCTTACGCGCTGTGCAGGCCCTCGGGCCACCACGCCCGCTCCGACCGCGCGGCCGGACTGTGCTTCCTGAACAACGCCGCGATCGCCGCGCAACTGCTGAGAGGAAAGTTCGACCGCGTAGCGGTTCTCGACATCGACGTGCACCACGGCGACGGGACTCAGGAGATCTTCTATCGGCGCCCGGATGTCCTGACGGTGTCCATCCACGCCGATCCGCGCCACGCCTATCCTTTCTTCACCGGGCACGCGCACGAGGCCGGCTTTGGAGCCGGCCTTGGCGCCAACCTCAACCTTCCCCTGCCGCGCGGCGCGGGGAGGGGGCAGATGCTCGCCGCCGTCGACGTCGCCGCGAAGTCGATTCGAGACTTCGCGGCCGATGCGCTGGTGTTCGCCGTGGGCTTCGACGCCCACAATGACGACCCCGTCGGCCTCTGCGCGCTTGGAGACGATGATTTCGGCGAGATCGCCCAAACGGTCAAAGCCCTCGGCGTGCCCACGCTGATCGTCCATGAGGGCGGCTACGCGATCGACGTGATCGGAAGATGCCTCGACGCAGTTCTCGGGCCATTTCTGACGGCTAGTTGATCGGCGATGCTGGGCTCGCGCGATCGCGTGGCGACGGGAGAGGCGCCAAAGGGGCCGCGTGTGGAGATGAGATCGCTCCGCGCTAGCGGCGAGAGCTTG
>JAKOND010000196.1 GCA_022702125.1 Burkholderiaceae bacterium | reverse complement strand
GGCTGGTCGACGCGATGACCCTGCCGGCCGGCGACCCGCGCGCGGTGCTGGTGGTGCCGGCGGCGCTGCTGCTGGGCTACGGGCTGCTGCGGCTGTCGACCTCGGTGTGCACCGAGCTGCGCGAGCTGGTCTTCGCCAAGGCCACCGAGGGCACCTCGCGCAGCATCTCGCTGCAGGTCTTCGGGCACCTGCACGCGCTGTCGCTGCGCTTCCACCTGGACCGCCAGACCGGCGGCATGACGCGCGACATCGAGCGCGGCACCCGCAGCGTGCATTCGCTGATCTCGTACTCGCTCTACAGCATCGTCCCGACGCTGATCGAGGTGACGCTGGTGCTGTCGATCCTGGCGGTGCGCTTCGACGCGTGGTTCGCGGTCATCACCGGCATCGCGCTGGCGGTCTACATCGGCTTCACCGTCAGCGTGACCGAGTGGCGCACCCGGTTCCGCCGGCAGATGAACGAGCTGGACTCGTCGGCCCACAGCCGCGCCATCGATTCGCTGCTGAACTACGAGACGGTCAAGTACTTCGGCAACGAGGCCTTCGAGGCCGAGCGCTACGACGAGCGGCTCGAACGCTACCGCCGCGCCGCCGTCAAGAGCCAGACCACGCTGAGCCTGCTCAACGGCGGCCAGCAGGCCATCATCGCGGTCGCGCTGGTGGCGATGCTCTGGCGCGCCACCCAGGGCGTGGCGGACGGCCGGATGACGCTCGGCGACCTGGTGATGGTCAACGCCTTCATGATCCAGCTCTACATCCCGCTGGGCTTCCTGGGCGTGATCTACCGCGAGATCAAGCAGGGCCTGACCGACCTGGACAAGATGTTCGCCCTGATGGAGCAGGACCGCGAGGTGGCCGACGCGCCGGGCGCGCCCGACCTGGTCGTGCCCCCCGGCGGCGCCGCGGTGGCTTTCGAGGACGTCACCTTCGGCTACCAGCCCGCGCGCACCGTGCTGCACGGCGTGAGCTTCGAGATCCCGGCCGGCCGCACCGTGGCGGTGGTGGGGCCGTCGGGCTCGGGCAAGTCGACGCTGGCGCGGCTGCTGTTCCGCTTCTACGACGTGCGCGCGGGCCGCATCACCGTGGCCGGGCAGGACATCCGCGCGGTGACGCAGGCCAGCGTGCGCCGGGCGATGGGCATCGTGCCGCAGGACACGGTGCTCTTCAACGACAGCATCGAATACAACATCGCCTACGGCCGCACCGGCGCCGGCCGCGCCGAGGTGGAGGCGGCGGCCCGGGCCGCGCACATCCACGGCTTCATCGCCGCCATGCCGCAGGGCTACGACACGCCGGTCGGCGAGCGCGGGCTCAAGCTCTCGGGCGGCGAGAAGCAGCGCGTGGCCATCGCCCGCACGCTGCTCAAGGACCCGCCGGTGCTGATCTTCGACGAGGCCACCTCGGCGCTGGACTCGGCCAACGAGCGCGCCATCCAGGCCGAACTGCAGTCCGCCGCGCGCAACAAGACCGCGCTGGTGATCGCGCACCGGCTGTCCACCGTGGTCGACGCCCACCAGATCCTGGTGATGGACGCCGGGCGCATCGTCGAGCGCGGCACCCACGCCGAGCTGCTGGCCGCCGGCGGCCGCTACGCCCGCATGTGGGCGATGCAGCAGAGCGGGGCGGACGCGGACTGACCGGCCCGCCGGCCTTGCCGCCCGCCGTCCCGCAGCACAATGGGAATCTTCCGCTCCATCCTCCGACGCCTTCCATGAAACCCGTGCTGCTCACCCTCATCCACCTGAGCGACGACCACCGCGCCCAGGTCGCCGCCGCCTACGACCTGGTCTACGCGCCGACCGCGCCCGAGCGCGCCGCGCAGGTCGCCGCGCGCGGCGCCGAGGTCCGCGCGGTGCTGACCAACGGCAGCACCGGCCTCACGGCGGCCGAAATCGACGCGATGCCCCGGCTGGAGCTGGTCTGCGCCCTGGGCGCGGGCTACGAGAACCTGCCGCTCGACGCGGCCCGGGCGCGCGGCATCGCGCTGGCCAACGGCGCGGGCACCAACGACGATTGCGTGGCCGACCACGCGCTGGGCCTGCTGCTGGCGACGGTGCGCGGCATCCCGCGCCTGGACGCGCAGGTGCGCGAAGGCGTCTGGCGCGAGTCGATCCCGCTGCCGCCCAACGTGTCGGGCCGGCGCATCGGCATCCTGGGCCTGGGCACCATCGGCCGCAAGATCGCCCGCCGGGCCGAGGGCTTCGACATCGCCGTGGGCTACCACAACCGCAAGCCGCATCCGGACGCGCCCGGCGGCTACCGGTACTTCGACAGCCCGGCCGCGCTGGCCGGATGGGCCGATTTCCTGGTGGTGGCCACGCCCGGCGGCGCCGGCACCCGGCACCTGGTGGACGCGGCGGTGATCGACGCGCTCGGGCCGCGCGGGGTGCTGGTCAACATCGCGCGCGGCAGCGTGGTCGACACCGCCGCCCTGGCCGACGCGCTGCGCGCCGGCCGCCTCGCCGGCGCCGGGCTCGACGTCTACGAGACCGAGCCGAAGCCGCCCGAGGCGCTTTTCGGCCTGCCCGGCGTGGTGCTCACCCCGCACGTGGCCGGCTGGTCGCCCGAGGCGATACAGCAGTCGGTGGACCGGTTCCTGGCGAACGCCGCGGGGCACTTCGCGGGCACCGGCGTGGTGTCGGCCCTCTGACGCCCCCAGGCGCCCCGATCCCTTCGCGAAGGCACGCTCCCGCATGGACACCAAATGGCTCGAAGACTTCGCCAGCCTGGCGGAGACCGGCAGCTTCAGCCGCTCGGCGGAGCTGCGCCATGTCACGCAGCCGGCGTTCTCGCGCCGCATCCAGGCGCTGGAGGCCTGGGCCGGCACCGACCTGGTGGACCGCACCTCCTATCCCACCCGGCTGACCGCGGCGGGGCAGACGCTGCACGGCCAGGCGCTCGACATCCTGCAGGCGCTGCGCACCACCCGGGCGATGCTGCGCCAGCACACCGCGGCCGGGCACGACGTGATCGACTTCGCGGTGCCGCACACGCTGGCGCTGACCTTCTTCCCGGCCTGGCTGTCGGGGCTGCAGGCGCGCTTCGGGCCGGTCAAGAGCCGCCTGTCGGCGCTCAACGTGCACGACGCGGCGGTGCGGCTGGCCGAGGGCAGCTGCGACCTGCTGATCGCCTACCACCACAGCGCGCTGCCGCTGCAGCTCGACGCGCTGCACTACGACAGCCTGCTGCTCGGGCAGGAGGCCTTCGCGCCCTACGTGCGCCCCGGCCCCGACGGCCGGCCGGCGCACCGCCTGCCGGGCACCGCCGCGGCGCCCCTGCCGTACCTGGGCTACGCGCCGGGCGCCTACCTCGGCCTGGCGGTCGACGCGCTGCTGCAGCAGGCCGGCGGCCCGACGGTGCACCTCGACCGGATCTACGAGACCGACATGGCCGAGAGCCTCAAGGCGATGGCCGTCGAGGGCCACGGCATCGCCTTCCTGCCGTGGAGCGCGGCGCGCAAGGACCTGCGGGCGCGGCGGCTGGTCAGCGCGCTGCCGCCGGACGGAACCGGCCCGAAGCTGGAGCTCACGCTCGACATCCGCGCCTACCGCAAGCGCCCGGTGGACGGCCCGGCGGAGTCCGGCGCGCAGCGCAGCCCGCGCGGGCTTCGGGCCAGCCGCGCCGCCGGCGCGCGGCACCTGGCCCACGCGCTATGGCAGCACCTCGCTGTCGACGCGGGGGCCGCGGGCGCGCCGTCCGCCACCGCCGCCGCCGCCGTGGCCACTACGGACGGGGACGACCGCAGGCCCTGAAGGTTATGCATGCGTTGCATGGATCGCGCTGCAATAGGCATCGACGGACTGGGGTGAACCCACGGGTCGCGGGACGAAACGGCTTGCTATCATGGACGAGCACCAAACAAGTGCTCGAACATGCACCCCCGAGGTGCCTGCGCCGGGACGGCCTCCGCTTTCGACGGCGGCCCGGCCCGCGCGCTGGCACGAAGAGTGCATGGATGTTGGGCTGTAGGGTCCCCGCGGTACGCACCCGTACGCATGGGCGGCATGCAGAATTTTCCCGAAACGCGTTGATTTCCGTAGGAGTAGCAATGAAGAAGCAATTGATGGCGGTCGCCGTCGCAGCACTGGCCATGAGCGGTGCCCATGCGCAATCCGGCGATACGCTGGCCAAGATCAAGGCCTCCGGCTCCATCACCGAAGGCGTGCGCGAGTCTTCCGGCCTGTCCTACACCCTGGGCAACGGCCGGTACACCGGCTTCCACTACGACGTGTGCGCCAACGTGATCAAGGACATCCAGAAGCAGCTGGGCCTGGCCAAGATCGACGTCAAGTACCAGCCGGTGACCTCGCAGAACCGCATCCCGCTGGTGCAGAACGGCACCGTCGACCTCGAATGCGGCTCGACCACCAACAACAACGCGCGCCAGAAGGACGTGTCGTTCGCGGTGACCACCTACGTCGAGGAAGTGCGCATCGCCACCAAGGCCAATTCGGGCATCAACTCGATCAAGGACCTCAACGGCAAGACCGTCGCCACCACCACCGGCACGACCTCGGTGCAGACGCTGCGCAAGAACGAGCGCGCCAACAACGTCGACTTCAAGGAGGTCTACGGCAAGGACCACGCCGACAGCTTCCTGCTGCTGGAATCGGGCCGCGCCGACGCCTTCGTGATGGACGGCTCGATCCTGGCCGCCAACATCGCCAAGTCCAAGGCCCCGGCCGACTACAAGCTGGTCGGCGAGGTGCTGTCGGTCGAGCCGATCGCCATCATGATCCGCAAGGGCGACGACGCCTTCAAGAAGGTGGTGGACGACAGCATCAAGGCGCAGTTCAAGTCGGGCGAGATGGCCAAGCTCTACGACAAGTGGTTCCTGCAGCCGATCCCGCCGGCCAACGTGAAGATCGGCCTGCCGCTGTCCGACGCGACCAAGGCCGCCTGGGCGAACCCCAACGACAAGCCGATGGAAGACTACGCGACCGCGAAGTAAGCCGCGCGGCCTGTCCGTCCGCTCCATGCGACAAGCCCGCCACCCGACTGTGGCGGGCTTTTGTTTAGAACGCTCCATGATCCTCGATCACCTTCTCCCTTCCCACCCGCCGGAGGCCGCACCATGACCTGGGACTGGCAATTTTTCCTGGAAGACCCGGGCGGCAAGTTCCCGACCTACTGGCAGTGGATGCTGTCGGCCTGGGGCTGGACCATCTCGGTGGCGCTGCTGTCGCTGGTGGTGGCGCTGGTCGCCGGCTTCGCCATCGGCACGGTGCGCACGCTGCCCGACCACCCGTGGGCGGTGCGCCTGGGCAATGTCTGGGTCGAGCTGTTCCGCAACATCCCGCTGCTGGTGCAGATCTTCCTCTGGTACCACGTGGTGCCGGCGCTGTTCCCGGCGATGAAGGACGTGCCGAGCTTCTTCCTCGTGGTGCTGGCGCTGGGCTTCTTCACCTCGGCGCGGATCGCCGAGCAGGTGCGCGCCGGCATCAAGGCGCTGCCGCGCGGCCAGCGCTACGCCGGCATGGCGATGGGCTTCACCACCGCGCAGTACTACCGCTACGTGATCCTGCCGATGGCCTTCCGGATCATCATCCCGCCGCTGACCAGCGAGACGATGAACATCTTCAAGAACTCCTCGGTGGCCTTCGCGGTGTCGATCTCGGAGCTGACCATGTACGCGATGCAGGTGCAGGAGGAGACCTCCCGCGGCATCGAGGTCTACCTGGCGGTGACCGCGCTCTACGTGCTCTCGGCCTTCGTCATCAACCGCATCATGGCCGTCATCGAGAAGAAGGCGCGCATCCCCGGCTTCGCGGCCCCCAGCGCCGGCGGCGGAGGACACTGACATGGCGAATCTCGACTTCTCCTTCTACAACTGGGAGCTGATCAGCGGCTTCGTGCTGAAGGGCCTGTACTTCAGCGTGATGCTGACCATCGTCTCCACCATCGGCGGCGTGCTGTTCGGCACGGTGCTGGCGCTGATGCGGCTCTCGGGCAGCAAGATCCTGGAGGTGCCGGCCACCATCTACGTCAACGGCATGCGCAGCATCCCGCTGGTGATGGTGATCCTGTGGTTCTTCCTGCTGGTGCCGGCGGCGTTCTACAACGCCATCCCGGGCGGGCTGGGGCAGAACTACCGCTCCGAGATCTCGGCCATCATCACCTTCGTGGCCTTCGAGGCGGCCTACTTCAGCGAGATCATGCGCGCCGGCATCCAGTCGATCCCGCGCGGCCAGGTCTTCGCCGGCCAGGCGGTGGGCATGAGCTACGGCCAGAACATGCGCCTGGTGGTGCTGCCGCAGGCCTTCCGCAACATGCTGCCGGTGCTGCTGACCCAGACCATCATCCTGTTCCAGGACACCTCGCTGGTCTACGCCATCGGCGCCTACGACCTGCTCAAGGGTTTCGACACCGCCGGCAAGAACTTCGGGCGGCCGATCGAGGCCTACCTGCTGGCGGCCGTCGTCTACTTCGTGATCTGCTACGCGCTGTCCTGGCTGGTCAAGCGCCTGCACAAGAAAATCGCCATCATCCGCTGACCCGCGGACCGGAAGAAAACCATGATCGAACTCAAGAACGTCTCCAAGTGGTACGGCAGCTTCCAGGTGCTGAACGACTGCTCGACCAGCATCCAGAAGGGCGAGGTGGTCGTCGTCTGCGGCCCGTCGGGCTCGGGCAAGTCCACGCTCATCAAGACCATCAACGCGCTCGAACCCTTCCAGAAGGGCGAGATCTACGTGGACGGCGTGCCGGTCCACGACAAGAAGACCGACCTGCCCAAGCTGCGCAGCCGGGTGGGCATGGTGTTCCAGCATTTCGAGCTGTTCCCGCACCTGTCGGTGACCGAGAACCTGACCATCGCGCAGATCAAGGTGCTGGGCCGCAAGCCCGACGACGCCAAGGCGCGCGGCCTGAAGATGCTCGACCGGGTGGGCCTGATGGCGCACAAGGACAAGTTCCCGGGCCAGCTCTCCGGCGGCCAGCAGCAGCGCGTCGCCATCGCGCGCGCGCTGTCGATGGACCCGATCGTGATGCTGTTCGACGAGCCCACCTCGGCCCTCGACCCGGAAATGGTCGGCGAGGTGCTCGACGTGATGATCGGCCTGGCCAAGGAAGGCATGACCATGATGGTCGTCACCCACGAGATGGGCTTCGCCCGCAAGGTGAGCAACCGGGTGATCTTCATGGACGTGGGCGGCAAGATCCTAGAGGACTGCTCCAAGGACGAGTTCTTCGGCAACACCGAGGCCCGCCAGCCGCGCACCAAGGACTTCCTCAACAAGATCCTGCAGCACTGAGCGCATCGCCGGCATTGCGCCGAAAGGGCCGCGACTCTCCGGGTCGCGGCCCTTTCGCATGGAGGGCCGTGCGGCCTTGCCGCCGGACGGATTCCGGACGCCATCGCGCTGGCAGAATCCGCATAAGCATTTGCCGAAAGATACGCGGCGAGTGCCCCGCGAACGGCTAACCTGCCGGCAGCCGCTGTCCCGTGCCGGGCCGGGCGGCATCGCGGCCCCCCATCCCCCAGCGTCAAGAAGAGAAGGAAATCCATGGACAAGATCAAGCGCGCCCTGTCGGTCGCCATGCTGTCGGTCATCGGCTTCGGCGGCAGCCTGCACGCGCAGGAAGTCATCCGCATCGCCGCGTCGCCGGTGCCGCACGCGGAGATCCTCGAATTCATCCGCCCGGCCCTCAAGGCCCAGGGCGTGGACCTGCAGGTCAAGGTCTACACCGACTACGTGCAGCCCAACCTCGCGGTCGAGGACAAGCAGCTCGACGCCAACTTCTTCCAGACGCGTCCCTACCTCGACACCTTCAACAAGGAACGCAAGACCCACGTGGTGCAGGTGCCGGGCGGCGACGTGCACATCGAGCCCTTCGGCGCCTACTCGTCCAAGGTCAAGAAGATCGCCGACCTGAAGGAAGGCGCCACCGTGGCCATCCCGGCCGACGTGTCCAACGGCAGCCGGGCGCTGGCGCTGCTGGCGCAGGCCGGCGTGATCCAGCTCAAGGACCCGAAGAACCTGCTGTCCACCGCGCGCGACGTCGTCTCGAACCCGAAGAAGCTGAAGTTCCGCGAGATCGAATCGGCCCAGCTGCCCCGCCTGCTGCCCGACGTGGACCTGGCGCTGATCAACACCAACTACGCGCTGGAGGCCAAGCTCGATCCGGGCAAGGACGCGCTGCTGCTGGAGAAGGGCGCCGATTCGCCCTACGCCAACTTCATCGCCGCCCGGGCCGACAACGCGAACTCGCCGGCCATGAAGAAGCTGGTCGCGGCCCTGCATTCGCCCGAAGTGAAGAAGTTCATCCAGGACAAGTACAAGGGCGCGGTGATCCCGGCGTTCTGAGCCCGTCTCCGCAGCCCCGAAAACAGCGTACGGACAAGGCCCGCTGCCGGCGACGGCAGCGGGCCTTGTGCTCTCTGAAGCGTAGCGGGCGGAGTGCCCGGCCTCACTGCGGCTTGCGCTCGGCGATCGATTTCTCGGCGCGGCCCACCAGGTCGGCGCCGATGGTGCTCTTCCACTTGTCGTAGACCGGCCGCGTCGCCTTGGCGAAGGCCTCGCGCTCGGCCGGCTGCAGCTGGGTGACGGTCACGCCCAGGCCGGTGAGTTCCTTGACCAGCGGCTTGTCGGTCTCCACCAGGCCCTTGCGCGCGATGCCGACCTGCTGCCGGCCGGCATCGATGGCGGCCTGGCGCACGATGTCGCGGTCGGCCGGCGTCCACGAGGCCCAGACGTCCTTGTTGACCACGAACAGCAGCGGGTCGGCGATGTAGCCCCAGAGCGTCAGGTGCTTCTGGCCCACCGTCTGCAGCTTCGACGCCATGAACACCGCCAGCGGGTTCTCCTGGCCGTCCACCGCGCCGCTGGCGAGCGCGGGCTGGGCGTCGGCCCAGCTCATCTGGGTCGGGTTGGCGCCGAGCGCGGTGAAGATGTCGAGGAAGAGCGGCGAGCCGACCACGCGGATCTTCATGCCCTTCAGGTCCTCGGGCCGCCTGATGTCCTTCTTGGAGTTGGAGATCTCGCGGTAGCCGTTCTCGCCCCAGGCCAGCGGCACCACGCCGGACTTCTCCAGCGTGTTGAACAGGTCCTTGCCGACCGGGCCCTGGGTCAGGGCGTCGATGGCGGCGAAGTCGGGCAGCAGGAAGGGCAGGGCGAACAGGTTGAGCTGCTTGACCTGCGGCGACCAGTTGATGGTCGATCCCACCGCCAGGTCGATCACGCCCTGGCGCAGCGCGGTGAATTCGCGCGTCTGGTCGCCCTGGATCAGCGAGACGCCGGGGTAGAGCTTGATGTTGATCCGGCCCTGGGTGCGCTCGCGGACCAGGTTGGCCCAGATCTCGCCGCCCTTGCCCCAGGGGTAGGCGGTGCCCAGCACCAGCGACAGGCGGTACTCGGCCTTGTAGTGGGCGGGCGGCGCGGCGTTCTGGGCCTGCGCCAGGCCGGCGGCGGCCAGCGCGCCGGCCGCGCAGGCGGCGGCGAGCAGGGTGCGGAGCTTGAATCGGATCGGGGCCATGGGATGTTTCCTCGTCGGGCGTCGGGTGGGTGGGAAAGTCGTGGGAGGAAGGAGGTCGGGGACGGGCGGCGGCGATCAGTAGCCCAGCCGCGCCGGCAGCCACAGCGCGAGCTGCGGGAAGGCGATCACCAGCACCATCACCAGGAACATGGCGAACAGCATCCAGCCGACCCAGCGCACGGTCTCTTCCATGCGCACCTTGGCGATGCGGCAGGACACCATCAGGTTGACCGCCAGCGGCGGGGTGAACTGGCCCAGCGCCACCTTCAGCGTCAGGATCACGCCGAACCACACCGGGTCCCAGCGGTAGTGGTTGACGATGGGCAGCAGCAGCGGCACGAAGATCAGGAAGATCGACACCCCGTCGAGGAACATGCCGACGGTGATCAGCAGCAGGATCAGCAGCGCCAGCACGCCGTATTCGCCCAGGCCCGAGTTCACGATGGCGGTCGTCACCGGGTCGATGATGCCCAGCGTCGAGAGCGAGTAGGCGAAGATCCCCGCGAGCGAGACCACCAGCAGGATCACCGCCGACAGCTCGCCCGACTCGCGCAGGATGACGAACAGGTCGCGCACCCGGATCGTGCGGTGGATGCACATGCCGACGAACAGGCCGTAGAACACCGCCACCACCGCCGCCTCGGTCGGGGTGAACCAGCCGGCGCGCATGCCGCCGAGGATCAGCACCGGCGCGGCCAGGCCCCAGACCGCCTCGCGCAGGCTGCGCCAGAAGGGCGGGCGCGGCAGCGTCGATTCGAGGGCGCCCATGCCGTGGCGCCGGGCCAGCCACACCGCCGGTACGATCAGCGCCAGGCCGGCCAGCACGCCGGGGACCATGCCGGCCGCGAACAGCGCGGGCACCGAGGCGCCGGGCACCAGCACCGAGTAGACGATGAAGGCCACCGACGGCGGGATCAGGATGTCGGTCGCCGCCGCGGCGCCGACCACGCTGGCCGAGAAGGCCGCCGGGTAGCCGGCGCGCGACATCGCCGCGATCATCACGCCGCCGACCGCCGCCGCGTTGGCCGGGCCCGAGCCGGAGATGCCGCCGAGGAACATCGCCACCGCGATCGCCACCAGCGGCAGCATGCCCGGGCCGCGCCCGACGATGGCGATGGCGAAATTCACCAGCCGCAGCGCCACGCCCGAGCGGTCGAAGATCGAGCCGACCAGCACGAACATCGGGATCGCCAGCAGCGGGTACTTGCCGAGCCCGGCGTAGAAGTTCTGCGGCACCGCCAGCAGGCCGAACCACTGGGTGCCGGCGTTGGCCAGCGCGATGGCGCCGGCGCCGGCCAGGCCGAGCGCCGCGCCGATCGGCACGCCCAGCAGCATCATCAGGACGAAGGCGGCGAACAGCAGCGCGGCGATCATGCGGCGCCGCCTTCGCGGTCGGCGTCGTCGGCATCGCCGGGGGCGCCGGCCTGGCGGCCGCGCCGCGCGAAGAGGCCCAGCGCCCGCAGCGCGATCGCGGTCGAGAGGACCGGCAGCCACACCGTGTACCACCACTGCGGCACGCCGATGCCCGGCGAGGTCTCGCCGAACTCGATGTCGTCCCAGACCAGCCGGGTGCTCAGCACCGCGATCAGCCCGAACAGCAGCGCCACCATCAGCGCGCCGAACTGCGCCAGGCGACGGCGCCGCGCCATCGAGCCGGCCTCGGCGAAGTACTCGATGCGGATGTGCCGGTCGCGCGCCACCGCGGCCGACCCGGCCACCAGCGACAGCACGATCATCAGGAAGACCGAGAACTCCTCGGTCCAGGCGAAGGACTGGTCGGTGAAATAGCGCACCAGCACGTTGGCGAAGGTGATCAGCGCCAGCAGCGCCATCACGACGACGGTGAGCCAGTCCTCGATCCTGAGCGGCACCCGGGTGGCTTCGTCGGTGGAGGGCAGCGGCTCGGGGGCGGGGCTGGCGGCGTCCAGCAGCGGGCCGGACTCGGGAGGCAGGGACATGGACGGGCAGGAAAGGAAAAGGCCGGCGCAGGAGGCCGGAGGGAACGTCGGGCCGCGAAGCCGGGCGCAATGCTACGGAGGAAACCCCGGTCGGGCATCGGGGCTTTCCAGCGATCCTGCGCGCGGCGCGGCGAGTGTGGCACGGAGGCGACGCCGGATGAGAAAATCCCGCTCCATGACCGCTTCCTCCGCCTCCGCCCCCGCGTCGCCCCGCGCCGCCGACACCCTGACCCTGATCCGCCCGGACGACTGGCACCTGCACGTGCGCGACGGCGCCGCGCTGCAGGCCGTGGTGCCGCCGACCGCCCGCCAGATGGGCCGCGCGCTGATCATGCCCAACCTGCGCCCGCCGGTCACCACCGCCGCCCAGGCCGCGGCCTACCGCGACCGCATCCGGGCCGCGGTGCCGGCCGGCGCGGACTTCGTCCCGCTGATGTCGCTCTACCTGACCGACCGCCTGCCGCCGGAGGAGATCGCCCGCGCGAAGGAGGCCGGCGTGGTCGCGGTCAAGCTCTACCCGGCCGGCGCGACGACGAACAGCGATGCCGGCGTGACCGACATCCGCCTGACCTACCCGACGCTGGAGGCGATGCAGCGCCACGGCCTGCTGCTGCTGATCCACGGCGAGGTGGCCGACGCGTCGATCGACGTGTTCGACCGCGAGGCGGCGTTCATCGACCGGGTGCTGATCCCGCTGCGCCGCGACTTCCCCGAACTCCGGATCGTCTTCGAGCACCTGACCACCCGGGAAGGCGCGGACTACGTCGCCGCGGCCGACCGCTTCCTGGCCGCGACCATCACGCCGCAGCACCTGCTCTACAACCGCAACGCGCTCTTCACCGGCGGCATCCGGCCGCACTACTACTGCCTGCCGATCCTCAAGCGCGAGTCGCACCGCCAGGCGCTGGTCGCGGCCGCCACCAGCGGCAGCGACCGCTTCTTCCTCGGCACCGACAGCGCGCCGCACGCGGCCCACCTCAAGGAGCACGCCAGCGGCTGCGCCGGCTGCTACAGCGCGCTCGCCGGGCTGGAGCTGTACGCCGAGGCCTTCGACGCCGCCGGGGCGCTCGACAAGCTGGAGGGCTTCGCCAGCCTGCACGGCCCCGACTTCTACGGCCTGCCGCGCAACACCGCCACCGTCACCCTGAAGCGCGAAGCCTGGACGGTGCCGGAGTCGGTGCCCTACGGCGACGCGACGCTCAAGCCGCTGCGCGGCGGCGAGACGCTGGCCTGGCGGCTGGTCGATCCCGCCTGACGGCCCGCCCGCCGATCCGCCGACCCTCCACGCCCCGGCGCTGCCGTGGCGTTCCCTCGATTCCCACCAGATGCCCCGTCCCATGACCCTCGCGATGAACACCACGGCCTTCCTGATCGACGCCGACAACCTGTCCCCCGCGGCCGTGGAAGAAGCCTTCGCCAAGCTCGCCAACTTCCCCGGCAGCCTCACCGTGCGCCGCGCCTACGGCGGCGCCGAGAAGCTCGCCGGGCTGCGCGAGGTGCTGCACCGCCACGCGGTGCGCGCCTTCGTCAACCACGGCAAGGGCACCACCGACGTCGCGCTGACGGTGGACGCCATCGACCTGCTGCACCAGGTCGGCCCGGCGGTCATCGCCATCGGCTCGGGCGACGGCGACTTCGTGCCGCTGGTGGTGCGGCTGCGCGAGGCGGGCGTGCGGGTGCTGTGCTTCGCGCAGGCCGGCAAGGCCGCCGACGACATCGCCTACGCCTACGACGCGGTGATCCATGTGGGCGGCCGGGGGCAGGGCGCCCCGTCGCCGGCGCCGACGGTGCAGGCCGTGACCGTGCAGCCGTCCCCGGCCGCGGGCGGCACCCCGGCAGCGTCCGACGCGCCGCGCGGCGACCGGGCCGCCTCCGCTTCCCGGTCCGTGCAGCAGGCGCGCGCGTCCGCGCCGCCGTCATCGCGCACGGCCTCCGAGGACGCCCCGGCGCCGCAGGCCGACCGGTCCGCGACGGAGCCCGCATCCCGGTCCGCGCCCGCGCCCGGGGCCTCCCGACCGGCCGGCGAGCGCGGGAGAAACCGCAAGAACGGCGCGCGCACGGATCGCCGATCCGACCAGGGTGCGGAGTCCCGGTCGGAGTCCCGCGCCGGCGCCCGCTCCGAGCCGCGTGCCGACGGCCGAGGCTCCCACCGCAGCGAGAACCGGGGCGATGCCCGCAGCGATGCCCGGGGCGACACCCGCATCGACACGCCGCCCGAGGCGCGCTCGATCTTCCCCGTGGCCCGCGCGCCCGAGACGGAGAGCCGTGCGCCCGTGCCGTCGCCGTCCGAGACCCGTGCCGAGGGGCCTGCCGCGGCCCCCGCTCCGGGGCCCGCTCCGGCGACGCCGACGCCCGCACCCGCACCCGCACCCGTACCGGTTTCCGCCGCACCGGCCCCGGCTCCCGCGGCGGCCGAAGGGGAAGCGGTGGAGCAGGTGCGCCGCCTGCTGGCCGCCGTCCCCGACTGGAAGACCGGCGTCACCAAGCAGCTCAACGCCCTGGGCACGCCGCTGCAGGAGGCCGGCCTGCGCAAGGGCGGCAAGCCGCTGCACGAGCTGTTCCGCAAGTTCCCCGCCTACTTCGAGGTGCTGCCCCGGACCGGGCAGGCGCGGCAGGTGCGGCTGCTGCAGCAGCCTTGAGCCGGCGCGGCGGGCCGGCGCGGCCCCGCGCCGCGCCGGTGGCGGCGGCCGATGCCCTGGCGGCCATCGACTGGCGGGCGCCGTGGCTGGCGCCGGTGGCGTCCCCGGGCCGGACCGCCGCCGCAGCCGTCGCCGGCGGCGCGACGGTGGCCGAGGCGCTGAACGCGCGCGGCAGGCAGGAGGCGCCCCTCCCTCCGGATGCGCTGGATGGGCGGGCCGCGCAGGACGGCACGGCGGCGGCTCCCCGGGCCGACGGTCCGGCCCGGCCGCGCTTCGTGCCTCCGCAGGCGCTGCCGGCCGGCGAGCCCTACGAGCGCTTCGTCTTCGCCACCGGCCGGGTGCCCACCCGCTGCAACCTGCACGATTTCTTCAACGGGCTGGTCTGGCAGGCCTTCCCGGCGGCCAAGGCCCGGCTCAACCGGCTGCAGGCCGGGGAGATCGCCGCCCACGGCATCGGCGGCCGGCGCGGCCCGGTGCGCGACGCGATCACCCTGCTCGACGAGAACGGCGCGCTGCTGCAGGCGCCCGAGGTGCTGCAGGCGGCGCTGGCTGCGCGCGACTGGCGGGCGCTGTTCGTCACCCACCGCGCGCGCTGGGCCGAGGCGCGGCTGTGGCTGGTCGGCCATGCATTGATGGAGCAGCTGGTCCGGCCCCGAAAAGGCCTCACCGCCCACGTACTGCCTGCGCCTGCAGCTCTCAAAAATATAGCATCGATCGACGGCTGGCTGGCCGGCGCGCTGACGCCCGGCCTGCTGGCGGCCAAGCCTTTCCGGCCGCTGCCGGTGCTGGGCGTGCCCGGCTGGTGGCCGGCCAACGCGTCGCCGGATTTCTACGACGACGCGCAGGTGTTCCGCCCGGCCCGCGTCCCGGCCGGGAGGCGGCCGGGCGACTGAACTTTTCCTCCTATCATCGCTCTCACGCACACGCCCCGCAGGGCAGCACAAGAACCAGACGACACCAGCGAATTCTGCGACGCGGCGCCGCTTGAAGGCCGGGACTCCCACCACCATCTGGCGCGCAAGGGCTTTTGTCCGACACCGTGTTCACCCACAGAGAGAATTCATGAAACGCATCGCCTTGTTCGTCCTCACCAACCTCGCGGTTGTCGTGGTGCTGGGCATCGTCGCCAGCCTGCTCGGCGTCAACCGCTTCCTCACGTCCAACGGCCTGAACCTGGGCGCGCTGCTCGGCTTCGCGCTGGTCATGGGCTTCGGCGGCGCCATCATCTCGCTGCTGATCAGCAAGCCGGTGGCCAAGTGGTCCTCCGGCGTGCGGGTCATCAACCAGCCCGCCAACGCCGACGAGGCCTGGATCGTCGAAACCGTCCGCCGCTTCGCCGACAAGGCCGGCATCGGCATGCCGGAGGTCGGCATCTTCGAGGGCGACCCGAACGCCTTCGCCACCGGCGCCTTCAAGAACTCGGCCCTGGTCGCCGTCTCCACCGGCCTGCTGCACGGCATGACCCGCGAGGAGATCGAGGCGGTCATCGGCCACGAGGTGGCCCACATCGCCAACGGCGACATGGTCACCATGACGCTGATCCAGGGCGTGATGAACACCTTCGTGGTGTTCCTGTCGCGGGTCATCGGCTACGCGGTCGACGGCTTCCTCAACAAGAACTCGGAGCGCTCGGGCCCCGGCATCGGCTACTACGCCACCACCATCGTGCTCGACATCCTGCTGGGCTTCGTCGCCGCGATGATCGTCGCCTGGTTCTCGCGCCACCGCGAGTTCCGCGCCGACGCCGGCGCCGCGCAGCTGATGGGCCGCCGCCAGCCGATGATCAACGCCCTGGTCCGCCTGGGCGGCATGCACCCGGGCGAGCTGCCCAAGAGCGTCCAGGCCCTGGGCATCACCGGCGGCATCGGCAAGCTGTTCTCGACCCACCCGCCGATCGAGGAGCGCGTCGCCGCGCTGCAGCGCGCGGGCTGACCGTCTCCCGGGAGCCCGCGTCCGGACGCGGGCCCGGTGAGGCCCTTGCCCATCGCCGCGTTCCGCGAGGTCCGCGGCGATGGCGTTTCAGGGTCCGGCGTCAGCGTTCCTGCGGCGGCCGGCGCATGCGGAACAGCGCCTCGGGCCCGATCTCGAAATAATCCGCCGGCCCGCCGCCGCGCAGGATCGGCCGGGCGGCCGCGGTGTCGTAGACGCCGTCCACGAGTATCCGGCGGTCGATGTGCACCGCCACTACCTCGCCCAGCACCAGCCAGGTCTCGACCTGCGCGCCGTCGGCGCGCTGCAGCTGCAGCACCTGGGTCACCTTGCATTCGAAGGACACCGGGCTCTCGGCGACCCGGGGCGGCGCCACCAGGCGCGACGGCGCGGCGGCCAGGCCCGCCAGCGCGAATTCGTCGGTGCCGTGCGGCGCCGCGACGGAGCTGGCGTTCATCGCCTCGGCCAGCGGACGGGTGGCGAGGTTCCAGGTGAATTCGCCGGTCTCGCGCGCATTGCGCAGGCTGTCCTTGGCGCCGATGCTGGCGAAGCCGACGATCGGCGGCGTGTAGTTGAAGGCGTTGAAGAAGCTGTAGGGCGCGAGGTTGCGGCGGCCCTGCGCGTCCTGCGTGCCGATCCAGCCGATCGGGCGCGGCCCGACGATGGAATTGAACGGGTCGTGCGGCAGGCCGTGGCCCCGGGCCGGCTCGTAGACGTGGAAATCGGAGGGATCGGAGGAAGCGGTGGTCATGGGCGGGGGCGGGCGGGCGGGCCCGGAGGTTGCGACAGGAGCGAGGGCCGCGAGGCCGCGGCGCACCCCAGAGCCTACCGCCGCGCGCCGCGCTCCGTCGTCCGGATGTAACGGTACGGTTGCGGTCATCAAGCCCGGGGCCGAAACGGCCGATAACCCGGTGCTCGCGGTATCGCGTTTCTTTCCCTTCGCCGGACCCGGCGACCTTCCCTCCCCTGATCCATGCCCCTTGCCTCCTTCTCCCGCATGCGCCTGGCCGCGCGCCTGGCCCTGGCGTTCGCCCTCGTCTGCCTCGTCACCTCCCTGGCCGCGGCGGTCGGCGTCTGGCGGCTGTCCGACCTGGAAGCCATCGCCGACGACCTGGGCGGCGCCTCGTCCGAACGGGCCCTGCTGGCGCGCGAACTGCACGCCATCGTCGTGCTGAGCGCGTCCCGGGCCGAAACCCTGCTGCAGGTCGACGACCCGACCATCGCGGCGCGCATCGACGCCGACCGCAAGGCCACCTCGGCACGCTCGACGGCGGTCCGCAAGCGGCTGGAGGAACTCGCCGACACCGACGAGACCCGCCGCCTGTTCGCCGCCATCGACGCCCAGGGCAACGCGTTCCGCAGCCTGCGGGACGAACTGGTCCGGCGCCAGAAATCCGGCAGCCCGGTCACCGCCGCGGACATCGATACCCGCCTGCGCCCGGCCACCGACCGGTACGCCGCCGCCGTCGAGGCCCTGGCCGCCTACCAGCAGGGCCGGGTGACCGAAGCCCGGCAGGCGGCGCGGGCCAGCGAGCGGGAGGGCAAGTGGCTGCTGGGCGCCGGCACGCTGTTCGCCATCGCGATCAGCATCGGCTGCGCCTGGCTGCTGGCGCGTTCCATCGTCGCGCCGCTGGGCGACGCGTCGCGCATGGCCGGCCGCATCGCCGGCGGCGACCTGACGACCGCGATGCCCGCCGCCGGCCCGGCGGGCCGCGACGAGGTGCGCGCGCTGGTGGGCGACCTGGACGCGATGCAGTCGCAGCTCGGCGCCCTGGTCGCCGGCCTGCGCGGCGCCAGCGAATCGGTGCGCACCGCCAGCGCCGAGATCGCCACCGGCAACCTCGACCTGTCGGGCCGCACCGAGCAGACCGCCTCGAACCTGCAGCAGATCGCCGCCAGCATGGAGCAGCTGATCGCCACCGTGGGCCAGAGCGCCGAGGCCGCCCGCCAGGCCGACCGCATGGCCGGCAGCGCCACCGAGGTGGCCACCCGGGGCCGTACGGCGGTCGGGCAGATGGTGCACACCATGGACGGCATCGCCTCGGCCTCGCGGCGCATCGCCGACATCACCGGCGTGATCGACGGCATCGCCTTCCAGACCAACATCCTGGCGCTCAACGCGGCCGTCGAGGCCGCCCGCGCCGGCGAGCAGGGCCGGGGCTTCGCGGTGGTGGCGGGCGAGGTGCGCAGCCTCGCCCAGCGCTCGGCCGCCGCGTCGCGCGAGATCGGCGCGCTCATCGCCGACAGCGTGCGCCAGGTGGGCGAGGGCGCGCGCCAGGCGCAGGACGCCGGCGCGACCATGGGCGAGATCGTGGAATCGGTGCAGCGGGTCAACGCCATCGTCGGCGAGATCAGCGCCACCGCCGGCGAGCAGAGCACCGGCCTGGCGCAGGTCGGCCAGGCGGTGGCCCAGCTCGACCGGATGACCCAGCAGAACGCGGCGCTGGTGGAGGAATCCTCCGCCGCCACCGAGAGCCTCAAGGCGCAGGCGGTGCAGCTGGCCTCGCTGGTCGGCGCCTTCCGGCTGCCGGCGGGCGGCGCGCTGGCATTGCGCTAGCGGACCGGGCGCCGCGTCCGGGCGGACCGCGCCGCCGGCCTCACGGCACGGCCCGGCCGATCAGCAGGCGGAAGGGCAGCAGCATCGACACGCCCACGCCGAGCTTGACCGCCAGGTCGCCCAGCGCCCAGGTGATCCACGGCCCGCCGTCGCCGGCGAAGGCGATGCTCCAGAAGACGGCCGTATCCAGCACCGCCGCGGCGACGGTGGCGACCAGCGGGGCGCGCCACCAGCGGCCGCGCCGCAACCGGTCGAAGACGCGGATGTCGAGCAGCTGCGAGGCGATGAAGGCGCTGCCCGAGGCCAGCGCGATGCGCGCCGGCGCCAGCCAGAGCGAGGCCGCCACCGCGACCGCGAAGCCGGCCCAGGCCACCCGGCGCGCCGGGCCGGGCCCGAAGCGGCGGTTGACCAGGTCGCTCACCAGGAAGGCCACCGGGTAGCTGAAGGCGCCCCAGGTCAGCCAGTCGTTGATCGGGAACTGCACCAGCAGGTTCGAGGCCAGCACCACCGCGGCCATGGCCAGCACGCCGCCGGCCACGGCGCGGGACTGCGGGGTCGGGAAGAGGGCCGGCATGCGGTCGTCGCGGGTCGGCGCCGCCTCAGGCGGCCTGCGGGACGCGCTCGGCCTGCGCCGCCCGCGCGACGCTGCGCGCCACCGCCTCGGCCACCTTGATGCCGTCCACGCCGGCCGACAGGATGCCGCCGGCGTAGCTCGCGCCCTCGCCGGCCGGGAACAGGCCGCGCACGTTCAGGCTCTGGCAGTCCTCGTCGCGGGCGATGCGGATCGGCGAGGAGGTGCGCGTCTCCACGCCGGTCAGCACCGCGTCGTGCATGTCGAAGCCGCGGATCTTGCGGCCGAAGGCGGGGAAGGCTTCGCGCATCGCCGCGATGGCGTAGTCCGGCAGCGCGCCGCGCAGGTCGCCCATCGCCACGCCGGGTTGGTAGCTCGGCTCGACGCTGCCGAGCGCCGTCGACGGCCGGCCGGCGACGAAGTCGCCCACCAGCTGGCCCGGCGCCTCGTAATTGGAGCCGCCGAGGACATAGGCCTGCGATTCGAGCCGGCGCTGCAGCTCGATGCCGGCGAGCGCGTGGGCCTCGCCCGGTCGAAGGTCGTCGAGCCCTTCGAGGTGCAGGTACTCGGTCGGGTAGTCGCGCGGATCGATGCCGACGACGATGCCGGCGTTGGCGTTGCGCTCGTTGCGCGAGTACTGGCTCATGCCGTTGGTCACCACCCGGCCCGGCTCGGAGGTGGCGGCCACCACCGTGCCGCCCGGGCACATGCAGAAGCTGTAGACCGCGCGGCCGTTGCTGGCGTGGTGGACCAGCTTGTAGTCGGCCGCGCCCAGCAGCGGATGGCCGGCGTGCCGGCCCCAGCGGGCGCGGTCGATCACGCCCTGCGGGTGCTCGACCCGGAAGCCGACCGAGAAGGGCTTGGCGTCGATGCGCACCCCGCGCCGCCACAGCATCTGGAAGCTGTCGCGCGCGCTGTGGCCGAGCGCCATCACCACATGGTCGGTGCGCAGCTCGTGCACCGCGCCGGTGGCCTGGTCCCGCACCGTGAGGCCGCGCACCCGGCCGTCCTCGATGCGCAGGTCGGTCACCTTCTGCTCGAAGCGGACCTCGCCGCCCAGCGCCACGATCTGCGCGCGGATGTTCTCCACCACCTTGACCAGCTTGAAGGTGCCGATGTGCGGCCGGGCGACGTAGAGGATCTCGGGCGGCGCGCCGGCCTTGACGAACTCCTGCATCACCTTGCGGCCCAGGTGGCGCGGGTCCTTGATCTGGCTGTAGAGCTTGCCGTCGGAGAAGGTGCCGGCGCCGCCCTCGCCGAACTGCACGTTCGATTCGGGATGCAGCTCCTTCCTGCGCCACAGGCCCCAGGTGTCGCGGGTGCGCTGGCGCACCGTCTTGCCGCGCTCCAGCACCAGGGGCTTGAGGCCCAGCTGCGCCAGCACCAGCGCCGCGAAGATGCCGCAGGGCCCGAAGCCCACCACCACCGGCCGCGCCGGCGCCGAGAAGGGCGCGCCGGCCGGCGGGTGCCAGGCCATGTCGGGCGTGGCGGCGATGTGCGGATGGCCGGCGTGGCGCGCCAGCAGCGCGGCTTCGGCCGACGGGTCGGCCAGCGTCGCGTCGACGATGTAGACCTGCAGCAGGTCGGCCTTGCGGGCGTCGAAGCTGCGCTTGTGGACCTGGATGCCGGCGAGGGCCGCGGCGGGCACGCCGAGCGCGGCGGCGACGGCCCGGGGCAGGGCCGCGTCGTCATGGTCGAGCGGCAGCTTGATTTCGGAGAGTCGGATCATGGTTCGGCAGGCCCGTGGCGATCGGGCGGTGCGGGAGGACGCAGGACGCGCGCGGGGGCGCGGGGCCGCCGATGATAAATCCGGGCGCCTTCCCGGTGCCCGGCGGGGGCGATCCGGCCGCGTCCGGCCCGGCGCGCATGCCCTCAGGCCGGCAGGAAGCCGTCCACCGACAGGTAGCGCTCGCCGGTGTCGTAGTTGAAGCCCAGCACCACCGCGTCGGCGGGCAGCGAAGGCAGCTTCTGCGCGATGGCCGCCAGCGTCGCGCCCGAGGAGATGCCCACCAGCATGCCTTCCTCGCGCGCCGAGCGCCGGGCGTACTCGCGCGCGTCCTCGGCCTCGACCTGCACCGTGCCGTCGAGCAGCGAGACGTCGAGGTTCTTCGGGACGAAGCCCGCGCCGATGCCCTGGATCGGGTGCGGCGCCGGGCTGCCGCCCGAGATCACCGGCGAGGCGGACGGCTCGACCGCGAACACCCGCAGCGCCGGCCAGCGCGCCTTGAGCACCCTGGCCACGCCCGTGATGTGGCCGCCGGTGCCCACGCCGGTGACCAGCGCATGGATGCCGCCGGGGAAATCGGCCAGGATCTCCTGCGCGGTGGTGCGCTCGTGCACCGCGATGTTGGCCGGGTTCTCGAACTGCTGCGGCATCCAGGCGCCGGGCGTGGTCGCGACGATCTCCTCGGCGCGGGCGATGGCGCCCTTCATGCCCTTCTCGCGCGGCGTCAGGTCGAAGGCGGCGCCGTAGGCGAGCATCAGCCGGCGGCGCTCGATGGACATGCTGTCGGGCATCACCAGCACCAGCTTGTAGCCCTTGACGGCCGCCACCATGGCCAGGCCGATGCCGGTGTTGCCCGAGGTGGGCTCGACGATGGTGCCGCCGGGCCGCAGCGCGCCGGAGCGCTCGGCGTCCTCCACCATCGCCAGCGCGATGCGGTCCTTGATCGAGCCGCCGGGGTTGCCGCGCTCGGACTTGATCCAGACCTGCTGGCCGGGCCCGGCGATGCCCTGGAACAGGCGCTGGATGCGGACGTGCGGCGTGTGGCCGATGGTGGCGAGGATGGTGTCGGCTTGCATGCGATCTCCTGGAGTGCGGTGGGAAGGAAAGACGGGCGGACCATTGTGCGGGAGGGCGGATGCCCCGGAGCCGTCGGGCGGTACTGCGATAATCCCGCCGGTGAAGCACGCCGGACCGCCGCTGGTGCGATCTGGGAAACCAGGCACTGGAGGAACGTCCGGACTGCACAGGACGGCGCAGGAGCTAACGGCTCTCCACCGCGAGGTGAGGATCAGAGCAACAGAGACGAGCCGATTGAGTTCGGGTGAAACGGGCAATCTCTGCGCGCAGCAACACCAAATAGGCCAGCGTCGATGTGGTTCCGCGGAGCTGGCGGGTAGGTGGCATCGAGCCGGGCGGGCGACCCCCGGCCCAGAGTAATGGCGGTCACGCCGGGAGGCCGAGAGGCGCCCGGTGCACAGAATCCGGCTTACAGGCGTGCTTCACACTTTCTTCCCCTCCGGATGCCCGTGGCGGCATCCGGGCCTCCCGTTCCCCGAGATCAGAACGCGTGGCGCAGGCCGAGCGCCAGTTCCCGGCGGTCGGCCGTCCCGGTGACGCTGCCCGTGCGCGCGGCGACGTGGTTGAACTGCGTCGCCAGCGCCACCAGGCGGGTGCGCTTCGAGAAGGAATATTCGTAGCTCACCGCCACGCCGCGGATGTCGTCGTCCGTGCGGCCCAGGTTGGCGTTGCGGCCCTGCGCCTGCTGGTAGCTGGCCATCAGCTTGTGCGCGCCCAGCGGCACCGAGGCGCCCAGCAGCGCGGTCTTCTCGTCGCGGGCGCCGGCCAGGAAGTCGCGGCCCTGCAGCACGCCATAGCCGGCATGCAGCGTGAAGGCGCCGAAGTCGTAGGCCGCGCCCAGCAGGGTGTTCTTCAGGGTGTCCGAATTGCCGGCGGCCGCGTCGTTGCGCAGCGCATCGGTCGCGCGGCGCTGCTCGTGGACCAGCGCCACCGACACCGGCCCGCCGGCGTAGCGCGCGCCGGCCATCGCCACCCGGCTGTCGAGCCGGCGGCCGACCGTGCCGGCCGCAGTGCTGAGCTGGCCTTCCGCGCCCGAGGCGTTGGCGCTGTAGCCGACCGCGGCCTGGAAGCCGGCGACCCGGGGCGTGAAGTAGAAGGCGCTGTTGTCCACCCGCTCGGAGATCGCCGCGGTGCCGAACAGCGACGCGGTGCGGGCCTGCAGGTAGGCATTGCCGAAAGGGTTGCCGACCTCGGCGAACCAGGCGTAGCCGAGCGATTCCTGGCGGCCCAGCCGCATTTCGCCGAAGCCGCCCGACAGGCCGACCCAGGAGCTGCGCCCGAAGAGCCGGCCGCCCTGTCCCGAGGCGCCGGTGTCGGACTCGAAGCCGCTCTCCAGCCGGAAGGACGCCTTCAGGCCGCCGCCCAGGTCCTCCGAGCCGCGCACGCCCCAGCGCGAGCCGCCGGTGATGCCGCTGTCCACGCCGGCGACGGTGCCCGCGCCCTGGGTGCGGGTGCTGACGACGCCGGCGTCGACCAGGCCGTAGAGGGTCACGTTCTGGGCCGGCGCGGGCGCGGCGGCCGACGAGGCCAGGACCGCGAGGGCGGCCAGGGGGATCTTGTGCATGGGGGAACTCCTCGGAAAAGCGGATGACGGATGGCGGGGGGCCGGGTGGGCTGCGGAAGCCGTGCCGCCAGCATCGCGCGGCCCCGTGTGCCGCCGATGACAGAGGCGAAGATTTTCAGGAATTGTTCACTCCGCTGGATGCCGCGGAACACGGAACGCGGGCGGGGAGCCGGCGAGGGCGGCCGCGGGGGCGGGCCGCCCTCGCCGAGTTCAGAAGCGCTCGTGCGGCAGCAGGTAGCGCCACTGCCCCGGCTGCAGCCCGGCCAGCGCCACCCGCCCGATGCGGATGCGCTTCATGCCGGTGATGCGCAGCCCGGCGGCATCGCACATCTGCGCGATCCGGCCGGGCCAGTGGCCCTTGGTCGCGAAACGCAGGCCGGTGGACTCGGGCGTGCCGCGGCTCACGCTGACCTTGGCCGGCA
>JAKOND010000177.1 GCA_022702125.1 Burkholderiaceae bacterium | reverse complement strand
GCGGGCTGGCACCACGACGGCCGGTTCAATCTGCTCGACCTGGTCCGCATGGTCGAGATCGAGCAGTCCGCCGAGTCGGCCGCCGAGCCCCTGGCGCCCTACGCGGATTGAGCGCCGGCATGGGTTTCCTGGACATCGAGCGGATCGGGTTCGCCTATCCCCAGCGCCCTCCGGTGGTCGACGACGTCGAATGGCATACCGGCGCTGGCGAGTTCCATTGCCTGGTGGGCCGCAGCGGCTGTGGCAAGACCACGCTCCTGAAACTGGCGGCGGGTCTGCTGCGGCCGCAGGCGGGCCGGATCCTGCTGCGGGGCGCCGAGATCCGCGCGCCGGGGCCGCAACTCGGTTTCATGTTCCAGGCGCCGACCCTGCTCGACTGGCGGCGTGCCATCGACAACGTGCTGTTGCCGGTATCGCTCCAGCGCCGTCCCGATGCGCAGGACCGGCAACGGGCGCTGGCGCTGCTGGACCAGCTGGGGCTGGCGAGCCATGCGCGGTCCTATCCGCGCCAGCTCTCCGGAGGGCAGCAGAGCCGCGTCGCCCTGGCGCGCGCGCTGATCCTGGAGCCGCCGTTGCTGCTGCTCGACGAACCCTTCGCCGCGCTGGACGCCATCACCCGGGCCGAACTGCAGGACGACCTGCTGCGGACCTGCCGCACGCACGGCACCACGGTGCTGTTCGTCACCCACGACCTCCACGAGGCCGTCTACCTGGGCGACCGCATCGCGGTGATGCACGCCGGACGCATCGTGGACGACATCCGCATCGAGTTGCCGGCGCCACGCACGCAGGCGCTGCGCCACGGGGCGCCGTTCAACGCGTACTGCGCGCAGGTGCGCCAAACCATGGACGGTGCAGGCGCATGAACGGGCCGTCCTCGTCCGCCCGGCTCCTCGCGGTCGCGCTGCTGCTGGTCCTGCTGGGGGCCTGGGAGTGGATCGCCCGCCAGTCGGGGATTTCCGCGCTGGTCATGCCCGCGCCGTCGGCGGTGGCCGCCTCGCTGTGGTCGGGGTTGCGATCGGGGTATTTCTGGCCGCACATCCGGGCGACGCTCTCGGCACTGTTCCTGGGGCTGGCGGGAGGGGGCCTCGCAGGGCTGGCGATGGGCATGGCGCTGGCCGAGTCGGCGCTGCTCGAGCGCGTGCTCCGACCCTACCTCGTGGTGAGCCAGGTGGTGCCCAAGCTCGCGCTCGCGCCGCTCTTCGTCCTGTGGTTCGGGTTCGGCCTGGGCTCCACCGCGCTGATCACCGGCCTGATCTGCTTCTTCCCGCTGATGGAGAACACGCTGACGGGCCTCGGGCACATCGACCCGCAGCGGCTGCAGCTGTTCCGGATGCTGGGCGCGACGCGCTGGCAGACCCTGGTGCGACTCAAGCTGCCGATGGGCCTGCCGGGCATCCTGGCCGGCCTGCGCCTGGCGGTCGTGCTGGCGCTGGTCGGCGCCGTGGTCGGGGAGTTCATCGGCGCCAGCACCGGGCTCGGCGCGGTGATCATCGCCTCGCAAGGGATGATGGACACGTCCCTGATGTTCGCCGCGCTCGTCCTCATCGCGGCGATCGGGCTGCTGCTGTACCAGGCCACGCTGCTGCTGGAGCGCCGTTTGCTCCGCCCCTATACCGACACCCATTAGTTTTTCTTCCAGGAATCCCTTCCCATGCATCCCTCCCTTTCCCGACGCGCGGTGCTGGCCGCATCCGCCGGAATCGCCGCCATGCCCTTCGCCGGGACCGTCCGGGCACAGACTGCCGTGCGCGGCAAGATCACCGTCGCGGGGTGGAGCAAGCCGATCAGCGAGATCACCAACCTGCTCGCCGAACCCGAGACGGGACTGTTCAAGGCGCAGGGCGTGGAACTGGCCTACCTTCCGGGCAACGGCGGCGGCGACGCGATCCGCAACCTGCTGGGCGGACAGGCCGATGTGGCGTTCACCGATCCGGGGTCCTTCTTCATGGCGCTCGACAAGGGCGAGAAGCTGGTCGCCGTCTACGACATCTATCCGCAGAACGTGTTCAACGTGGTGTCGCTCCAGTCCGCGAACATCCGCAAACCCGCCGACCTGAAGGGCAAGCGCGTCGGGGTCTACAGCCTGTCGAGCGGGACCCGGCAAAACCTGCTGGTGATGCTGCACCAGGCGGGCCTGAAGGAATCGGACGTGACCATCGTCGCGACCGGCCTGCTCAATTTCGCGCCGCTGCTGCAGGGCCAGGTCGATGCGACCGCGGCCACCGACACCGGCCTGGCCGTGGGGCGGCGCAAGGGCATCGGGGACGTGAACGTGATGCAGGTGCGCGACCACCTGAACGTGTCGAGCGACCTGTTCGTGGTGCGGGAGGAGGCGCTCCGCCAGAAGAAGGAACTGCTCAGGGCCTTCCTGAGAGGCTACCGCGACAGCGCCGCGCGGATGATCGCCCGGCCCGAGGAAGCCGCCGACCAGGCGGTGAAATACGCCATCGACGGCACCAACCGCGAGATTAACCTGGAGGTGATCCGCCTGCGCAATGCGGCGTCGCTGCCGTCGGCGGCCGGCC
>JAKOND010000170.1 GCA_022702125.1 Burkholderiaceae bacterium | reverse complement strand
CGGTTTGGTGGAGCTGGGGGGATTTGAACCCCCGTCCGCAAGCCTTCTTCGTACAGTTCTACATGCTTAGCGATCTGATTTGAATCTCGCGTTCCGGATCGCGCAGTCGCACGCTATCCGGAACGCCAGCACCCTATGATCTCGTCGCGTGCCAAGGTACCCGACACACGACCAGCCCATGTAAATTACCTTGCAGCCGGGAGCTTTCAGCTTGCGCTAAGAACCCCTTGCCCAGCCCATCGGCCAACTGTTGCAAGGCTCACCGGTTATTAAGCGGCGAGTGCGAAACGTTCGTCGTTTGCAGTTAGTTTGTTTCAGTCTGATTTACGAGCGCACTGAGCTCGACATGCCCTGCCACGCGTCCGAACCCACGTCGAAACCAATGCAGCCCCGGGACCGAGTATTTTAGGCGAGGTCCAGCCATTTCAAGACCCCGAGGGGAAAATCGATTTCAGCATCGGCATTCCAGCCACGCAGGTCCGAATGCACGCCGAGGTAGCCCCAGGCGGCGGCGAGCGTTGCCATGCCGGCCGCCTTGCCCGCCACGATGTCGCGCTCGTCGTCGCCCACGTAGACGCAATGCTCCGGCGCCACGCCGATCCGGTGCGCCGCTTCCAGCAGCGGGGCGGGATGCGGCTTGGCATGCGGCGTGGTATCGCCGCTGACGATGGCCCCCGCCGGGGCGAACAGCGGCATGCCGGCCAGCAGCGGATCGGTGAAGCGCTTGGACTTGTTGGTGACCACGCCCCAGGGCAGCCCGCGGCGGGACAATTCTCCGAGCAGCTGCTCCACGCCGTCGAAGGCATGGGTGGCCAGCGTCATGCGGTTCTCGTAGTTGACGAAGAACTCCTCGCGCATCGCGGGAAAGTCGGGGTGCTCGGGGCTGATGCCGAAGGCGACCGACAGCATGCCCCGCGCACCGGATCCGGAGAAAGGCCGGTAGCGCTCCAGCGGAATCGACTCCAGGCCCCGTTCGAGCCGCATCTGGTCGGCCGCGCTGCCCAGGTCGGGGGCGCTGTCCAGCAGGGTGCCGTCGAGATCGAACAGCACTGCACGGATGTCCGCCCTCATGCCGGCACACCTTCCGCAGCGGGATCTGCCGCAGGCGGCGGATTCGCCGCCGCAGGCCGGGTCGCAGCCAGGAAATAGTTGACGCTGGTGTCGGCGTCCATCCAGTAGCGCTTGGTCAACGGGTTGTAGTGCAGGCCGCGGCTGGCCTGCAAGGCCAGGCCGGACGCGCGGCAGTGGGCGGCCAGTTCACTGGGCCGGATCATCTTGGCGTACTCGTGCGTGCCGCGCGGCAGCATGTTGAGCAGGTATTCCGCCCCCACGATGGCCAGCGCGAAGGCCTTGGCATTGCGGTTGATGGTCGAGAAGAAGACCGTGCCGCCGGGCCGCACCAGGGACGCGCAGGCCCGCACCACGGAGGAAGGATCGGGGACGTGCTCCAGCATTTCCATGCAGGTCACGATGTCGAAGCTCCCGGGGCGCTCGGCGGCCAGGTCCTCGACGCTGATCTCGCGGTACTCCACGCCGCCGGTCTGGGTTTCGAGCGCATGCAGGCGCGCCACGCGCAGGGCGCGCGTCGCCAGGTCGATGCCGGTGACGCGCGCACCGCGCTGCGCCATCGATTCGGACAGGATGCCGCCGCCGCAGCCCACGTCCAGGACCTCGCGGCCAGAAAGCGGCGCGATGCCGTCGATCCAGTCCAGCCGCAGCGGGTTGATGTGGTGCAGGGGTCCCGACTGGCCGCGCGGGTCCCACCAGCCATGGGCCAGCTCGGAGAATTTGGCCAATTCGGCTGGATCGACATTGGACGCCGGAACGTTCGGGGAAGTCTGGATGGTCATGCTCGGATTCTCGCTCAGACGAAAAAAAGCCCGCAGGCTTGGGGCCTGCGGGCTTTCAGGAAGCGATCCGGAAGAATCAGTTCTTGCGGGTACCGACCACTTCGATTTCCACGCGACGGTTCTTGGCGCGGCCTTCGGCGGTCTTGTTGTCGGCGACCGGCTGGCTCTCGCCCTTGCCTTCGGTGTAGACACGGTTGCGTTCGACGCCCTTGGACACCAAGTAGGCCTTGACGGCTTCTGCGCGGCGGACCGACAGGCGCTGGTTGTAGGCATCGGTGCCGACCGAGTCGGTGTGGCCGACGGCGATCACGACTTCCAGGTTCACGTCGGCGATGCGGCGGACCAGTTCGTCGAGCTTGGAACGGCCTTCGGGCTTGAGGACGGACTTGTCGAAGTCGAAGAACGCATCGGCGGCGAAGGTGACCTTGCTGGCGATCGGCGGTGCGGGCGGTGCCACCGGAGCGACAGGCGCGGGCGGGACCGGGGGCGCAGCGGGTGCGGCCACGGGAACCAGGGCGCCGTCGCAGCCGACAGCGGCCGTGGCGGGCGTCCAGAAGGAATCGCGCCAGCAGTATTCGTTGGTGCCGTTCTTCCACACGAGTTCGCTCGTGCCGTTTTGCCAGTTGTCGACGGTGTTGCCGCCATTGGCAGCCGTCACACGGGTGGTCTGGGCACCAGCGGCAGTCACGAGTGCTGCAGAGGCAAACAACATCGCCACTTTGTTGAGTTTCTTCATGGTTCTCCTCTTGGGGAATAGGCCGCAGCCGCGCTGCGATTCGGTACGTCGTCAGTGACCATCACCAAAAACGTTGAAATGATTGTGCCATAGCGACTTGTTCCAACGGGGCGCGGCAACGGCCTGTATCGTAGGACAGCCACGCTTTTGCCCGCTTCTGTTGCTCATTCGCGACAAGCGGCCGCTTGCCCATAAAATCGGGAATTCCTTCGCTGTACGGCATCGCCTTTTCCATGACCCAGTTCGCCAAAGAAACCTTGCCTGTCAGCCTCGAAGAGGAAATGCGCCGCAGCTATCTGGATTACGCGATGAGCGTGATCGTCGGGCGTGCACTGCCCGATGCCCGCGACGGCCTGAAGCCGGTGCACCGCCGGGTGCTGTTCGCGATGCACGAACTCAGCAACGACTGGAACCGCCCCTATAAGAAGTCGGCGCGCATCGTGGGCGACGTGATCGGCAAGTACCACCCGCACGGCGACCAGTCGGTCTACGACACCATCGTGCGGATGGCGCAGGACTTCTCGATGCGCCACCTGCTGGTCGACGGCCAGGGCAACTTCGGCTCGGTCGACGGCGACAACGCGGCGGCGATGCGCTACACCGAGATCCGCCTCGCGAAGATCGCGCACGAGCTGCTGGCCGACCTCGACAAGGAGACCGTCGACTTCGGCCCCAACTACGACGGCAGCGAGAAGGAGCCGCTGGTCATGCCGACCCGCCTGCCCAACCTGCTGGTCAACGGCTCGGGCGGCATCGCGGTCGGCATGGCGACCAACATCCCGCCGCACAACCTCAACGAGGTGGTGGACGCCTGCCTGCACCTGCTGGCGCACCCGGACGCGGACATCGAGACGCTGATGGAGATCATCCCCGCGCCCGACTTCCCCACCGCCGGGATCATCTACGGCATGAACGGCGTGCGCGACGGCTACCGCACCGGCCGCGGCCGGGTGGTGATGCGGGCGCGCTGCCACTTCGAGGACATCGACCGCGGCCAGCGCCAGGCGATCATCGTCGACGAGCTGCCCTACCAGGTCAACAAGAAGACGCTCCAGGAGCGCATGGCCGAGCTGGTCCACGAGAAGAAGATCGAGGGCATCAGCCACATCCAGGACGAATCCGACAAGTCCGGCATGCGCCTGGTCATCGAGCTCAAGCGCGGCGAGGTGCCCGAGGTCGTCCTGAACAACCTCTACAAGCAGACCCAGCTGCAGGACACCTTCGGCATCAACATGGTGGCGCTGGTCGACGGCCAGCCGCGCCTGTGCAACCTGAAGGACCTGCTGGTCGTCTTCCTGCGGCACCGCCGCGAGGTGGTGACCCGCCGCACCATCTTCAACCTGCGCAAGGCGCGCGACCGCGGCCACGTGCTCGAAGGCCTGGCGGTGGCGCTGGCCAACATCGACGAGTTCATCGCGATCATCCGCAACGCGCCCACGCCGCCGGTGGCCAAGGCCGAGCTGATGCAGCGCACCTGGGACAGCAGCCTGGTGCGCGACATGCTGACCCGGGCGCGCGAGGACGGCTCGACCATCAACGCCGACGACTACCGCCCCGACGGCCTGGATGCGGAATTCGGCCTGCAGGCCGACGGCAAGTACCGCCTGTCGGACGTGCAGACCCAGGAGATCCTGCAGATGCGGCTGCAGCGCCTGACCGGGCTGGAGCAGGACAAGATCACCGCCGAGTACCGCGAGGTGATGGCCGAGATCGCCGACCTGCTCGACATCCTGGCCAAGCCGGCGCGCATCTCCGTCATCATCGGCGAGGAACTGGCCGCCATCCGCCAGGAGTTCGGCCAGAGCAAGCTCGGGGCGCGCCGCAGCCAGATCGAGCACAGCGCGTTCGACCTCTCGACCGAGGACCTGATCACCCCGACCGACATGGTGGTGACGCTCTCGCACACCGGCTACATCAAGAGCCAGCCGCTATCCGAGTACCGCGCCCAGAAGCGCGGCGGGCGCGGCAAGCAGGCGACCGCGACCAAGGAAGACGACTGGATCGACCAGCTCTTCATCGCCAACACGCACGACTACATCCTGTGCTTCTCCAACCGCGGCCGGCTGTACTGGCTCAAGGTCTGGGAGGTGCCGGCGGGCTCGCGCGGCTCGCGGGGCCGGCCGATCGTCAACATGTTCCCGTTGCAGGACGGCGAGAAGATCAACGTGGTGCTGCCGCTGACCGGCGACAAGCGCACCTTCCCGGCCGACCGCTACGTGTTCATGGCGACCTCGATGGGCACGGTCAAGAAGACCGCGCTCGACGAGTTCAGCAACCCGCGCAAGCTCGGCATCATCGCGGTCAACCTCGACGAGGGCGACTACCTGGTCGGCGCCGCGCTGACCGACGGCCGGCACGACGTGATGCTGTTCTCCGACGGCGGCAAGGCGGTGCGCTTCGCCGAGGACGACGTGCGCCCGCTGGGCCGCAACGCCCGGGGCGTGCGCGGCATGGCGCTCGACGACGGCCAGAGCGTGATCGCGATGCTGGTGGCCGAGGACGAGCAGCAGAGCGTGCTGACCGCCACCGAGAACGGCTACGGCAAGCGCACCTCGATCACCGAGTACACCCGCCACGGCCGCGGCACCAAGGGCATGATCGCGATCCAGCAGAGCGAGCGCAACGGCAAGGTCGTGGCCGCCACGCTGGTGCATGCCGACGACGAGATCATGCTGATCACCGACCGCGGCGTGCTGGTGCGCACCCGGGTCGCCGAGATCCGCGAACTCGGCCGCGCCACCCAGGGCGTGACGCTGATCAACCTGGACGAGGGCTCGCGCCTGTCGGGCCTGCAGCGCATCGTCGAGAACGACGCCGCGGCCGATGCGGACGGCGCGGCCGAGGGCGAGGCCCCGGCCGGCGCCGTCGGCAGCGACGAAACGGCCGGCACCGAGCCGCCGGCGGACGGCGGCGTGGCGGACGACGGCACGGCCTCCGACTGAGTTCCCGCGCGGGCGGCCCGGCGGGCCGCCTGCCGTCCGGATGCGCCTGCCGCCTGGATGCTCCTTTTTTCATAGCTGCCAGCCCAGGAGGCACCCGGGCTCGCAGCGTATCCAACGAGAGTTCCGATGACCCGACCGTACAACTTCTCCGCCGGCCCGGCCGCCATCCCCGAGGAGGTGCTGCAGGAAGCCGCCGCCGACATGCTCGACTGGCACGGCAGCGGCATGGGCGTGATGGAGATGAGCCACCGGGGCAAGGAGTTCACCGAGATCTACACCCGGGCCGAGGCCGACCTGCGGGGGCTGCTGGCGGTGCCGGCGAACTTCCGCATCCTGTTCATGCAGGGCGGCGGCATCGCCGAGAACGCCATCGTGCCGCTCAACCTGTCGCGCGGCGCGACGGCCGATTTCGTGGTCACCGGCGGCTGGAGCAAGAAGTCGGCGCAGGAAGCGGGCCGCTACTGCACCGCCCGCGTCGCCGCCAGCAGCGAGGCCGAGCGCTTCCGCGACATCCCGGCGCCCGCCGGCTGGCGGCTCACGCCCGGCGCCAGCTACGTGCACCTGTGCAGCAACGAGACGCTGCACGGCGTCGAGTTCCACGAACTGCCCGACCTGCGGGCGCTGGGCAGCGACGCGCCGCTGGTCATCGACTGCTCGTCGCACATCGCCTCGCGGGCGATCGACTGGAGCCGGGTCGGCCTGGCCTTCGCGGGCGCCCAGAAGAACCTCGGTCCGGCCGGGCTGACGCTGGTCTTCGTGCGCGAGGACCTGCTGGGCCATGCGCTGCCGATCACCCCGAGCGCCTTCGACTACCGCACGGTCGCCGAGAACGACTCGATGTACAACACGCCGCCGACCTGGGGCATCTACATCGCCGGGCTGACTTTCCAGTGGCTCAAGCGCCAGACCGAGGGCGGCCTGACCGGCATCGCGGCGATGGAGGCCCGCAACATCGCGAAGGCGGAGCTGCTCTACCGCGCGATCGACGGCTCCTCGCTCTACGTCAACGACATCGCGCCGGCGGCCCGGTCGCGGATGAACATCCCCTTCTTCCTGCGCGACGAAAGCCGCAACGACGCCTTCCTGGCCGGCGCCAAGGCGCGCGGGCTGCTGCAGCTCAAGGGCCACCGCAGCGTCGGCGGCATGCGCGCGAGCATCTACAACGCCCTGCCGCTGGCGGGCGTGCAGGCGCTGGTCGACTACCTGCAGGACTTCGAGAAGACCCGGGCCTGACCGGCCCCGCGGCGCGCCGGCCCGGCGGCGCCGCATCCCGCCTCCACCGACCGCGCACGACCGACCGCCCCCGAACGCCATGAGCAACGCCCTGCCCCCGAACACCACCCTCGCCGACCTGCGCCAGCGGATCGACGCGCTCGACCACCAGCTGCTGCGCCTGCTCAACGACCGGGCGCTGGTCGCCGAGCAGGTCGGCGAGCTGAAGAAGCGCGAGGGCACGCCCTTCTTCCGTCCGGACCGGGTCGCCCAGGTGATCGAGAAGATCCAGAAGGCCAACCCCGGCCCGCTCAAGGGCACGCACGTGGCGGCCGTCTGGCGCGAGATCATGTCGGCCTGCCTGGCGCTGGAGTCGCCCCAGCGCGTGGCGGTGCTCGGCCCGGCGGGCACCTTCTGCGAGCAGGCGGCGGTGGAGTTCTTCGGCGGCGCGGCCGACCTGGTCTACTGCGCCAACTTCGACGAGGTGTTCCACGCCACCGCCGCCGGCAGCGCGCAGTTCGGCGTGGTCGGCGTCGAGAACTCGGTCGAGGGCGTGGTCACCCGCTCGCTCGACCTGTTCCTGCACACGCCCTGCCACGTGGTCGGCGAGGTCAGCCTGCTGGTGCGCCACAACCTGCTGCGCCAGAGCGATTCGCTCGACGGCATCGAGGCGGTGCTGGCGCATCCGCAGGCGCTGGCGCAGTGCCAGGGCTGGCTGACCAAGCACCTGCCGCACGTCGAGCGGCGCCCGGTGTCGAGCAACGCCGAGGGGGCGCGGCTGGCGGCCACCAACCCGGCCTGGGCCGGCCTGGCGAGCGAGCGCGCGGCCAGCCAGTTCGGGCTGCACATCGTCGCGCCGGCCATCCAGGACGACGCCTACAACCGCACCCGCTTCGCCGTCATCTGCCTGCCCGAGACGCTCGGCACGCCCGCGCCCAGCGGCAAGGACTGCACCAGCCTGGTGGTCTCGGTGCCGAACCGTCCGGGCGCGGTGCACGACCTGCTGGTGCCGCTCAAGCACTGCGGCGTGTCGATGACCCGCTTCGAGTCGCGCCCGGCCAAGACCGGCCACTGGGAGTACTACTTCTACATCGACATCGACGGCCACCCGTCGCAGCCGCACGTGGCCGAGGCGCTGACCGGCCTGCGGGCCCTCTGCGCCTTCTACAAGGTGCTGGGCACCTACCCGGTCGCGGGCTGAGCGGGAGGCACGGGCATGTTCGAGCAGCTCGGACTCATCGGATGCGGCCTGATGGGCGGCTCCTTCGCGCTGGCGCTCCGGCAGGCCGGGCTGGTGCGGCGGGTGGTGGGCTACAGCAAGTCGCCGACCACCACCGACCAGGCGCGCCGGATGGGCGTGATCGACGCCGAGGCGCCGTCCGCGCTGCAGGCCGTCGCCGGATCGGACATCGTGCTGCTGGCGGTGCCGGTGGCCGCGACCGAGGCCACGCTGCGCGGCATCCGCCACCTGGTCACGCCGCAGATGCTGCTGATGGACGTCGGCTCGACCAAGGCCGACGTGGTCGCCGCCGCGCGCCAGGCGCTGGGCGACCGCGTCGGCTCCTTCGTCCCGGCGCACCCGATCACCGGCAAGGAGCAGGCCGGCGTCGCCCATGCGGACGCCCAGCTCTACCGCGGCAAGCAGGTGGTGCTGACGCCGATCGAACGCACCCGCACCGCGCAGCTCCAGCGCGCGCAGGACTGCTGGGCCGCGCTGGGCTGCCGGGTGTCGCAGATGGCGCCCGACACCCACGACGCCGCGCTGGCGGCGGTCAGCCACCTGCCGCACCTGATCGCCTTCGCGGCGGTCGACGCCATCGCGGCCCAGCCGCGCGGCGACCGCTTCCTGTCGCTGGCGGGCCCGGGCTTCCGGGACTTCAGCCGCATCGCCGCCGGCGACCCGACCATCTGGCGCGACATCCTGCTGGCCAACCGCGACGAGGTGCTGGCCCAGTCGCGCGCCTTCCGCGAAGCGCTGCAGGCGCTGGAGCAGACCCTCGTCGCCGGCGATGCGGCGGCGCTCGAAGGCGCCATCGCACGCGCGAGCGCGGTGCGCGGCCAGTGGCGGATGAACGGCGCGCCGGACGCCGCACCGGCCGCGGCCGTCGCCGCGCCTGCGCACCTCGCCCAGCCTTCCGGAACGGGACCGTCGCCCGGCTGAGGACCCGGACCCCGCGCAGCGGCGGCGGCGCATTGCCCTGCGCCGCATACGGCGCGAAACTCCTCCGGCGGCCCTCCCCGCGCCCCGGCCCGCCGCCCGGGTCCCCGTCCCGCGCATCCTTTCCCCCTTCCCTCCACCCGCACCCCGTCCGCGCCATGTACGCCACCGCCTTCCTCGACCTTCCTCCGCTGGCATCGGCCGGTGGCCGCGTGCGGCTGCCCGGCTCCAAGAGCATTTCCAACCGGGTGCTGCTGCTGGCCGCGCTGGCCGAGGGCACGACCCGGGTGCACGACCTGCTCGACTCCGACGACACCCGCGTCATGCTCGACGCGCTGCGGCAGCTGGGCTGCGGCCTGGCGCCGCAGGACGACGGCAGCCTGGCGGTCACCGGGCTCGGCGGACGCACGCCGGCACCCCGGGCCGACCTGTTCCTCGGCAACGCCGGCACCGCGATGCGCCCGCTGGCGGCGGCGCTCGCCATCCTCGGCGGCGACTACCGGCTGCACGGCGTGCCCCGGATGCACGAACGCCCGATCGGCGACCTGGTCGACGCGCTGCGCGCCCTGGGCTGCGACATCGCCTACGAAGGCGCCGACGGCTATCCGCCGCTGCGCATCGGACGCGCCGCGCTGGCGCTCGACGCGCCGATCCCGGTGCGCGGCGACGTCTCCAGCCAGTTCCTGACCGCGCTGCTGATGGCGCTGCCGCTGGTCGCCGAGGCGCGCGACATCGTCGTCGAGGTCGTCGGCGAGCTGATCTCGCGGCCCTACATCGCGATCACGCTGGAGCTGCTGGCGCGCTTCGGCATCGCGGTGCGCAACGACGGCTGGCAGCGCTTCACCATCCCGGCCGGCAGCCGCTACCGGTCGCCGGGCGCGATCCATGTCGAATCGGATGCGTCTTCCGCCAGTTATTTCATCGCGCTGGGCGCCATCGCCAAGCCCGCCGACGGCACGGACGGCATCCGCATCGACGGCCTGGGCGAGGACTCCATCCAGGGCGACATCCGCTTCATCGACGCCGCCCGCGCGATGGGTGCCGAGATCGACAGTGGCCCGAACTGGATCCGCATCCGCCGCGGCGCCTGGCCGCTGCGCGCGCTGGACCTCGACTGCAACCGCATCCCCGACGCGGCGATGACCCTGGTGCCGATGGCGCTGCTGGCCGACGGCCCGAGCACCCTGCGCAACATCGCCAGCTGGCGCGTCAAGGAGACCGACCGCATCGACGCGATGGCCGCCGAGGCCCGCAAGCTCGGCGCCACCGTCGAGACCGGCCCCGACTGGCTGCGCGTGCATCCCCTGCCCGCCGGCGCCTGGCGCGCCGCCCGCATCCACACCTACGACGACCACCGGGTGGCGATGTGCTTCGCCCTGGCCGCCTTCAACCCCGACGGCGCGCCGGTGCGCATCGAGGACCCGAAGTGCGTCGCCAAGACCTTCCCCGACTATTTCGAGACGCTGTTCGGGGTCGCGCGCACGCCGACGGACCGCGTCCCGGTCCTGTGCATCGACGGCCCGACCGCCTCCGGCAAGGGCACCGTCGCGGCGGCGGTGGCGGCGCGGCTGGGCTACCACTTCCTGGATTCCGGCGCGATGTACCGCATCGCCGCGCTCGCCGCGGCGCGTGCCGGCCTCGCCATCGACCCGGCCCACGAGCCGGCCATCGCCGCCCTGGCGCGGACGCTGCCGGCGCGCTTCGCCGACGGCCGGATCTGGCTGGGCGAGGACGACGTGACCGACACCATCCGCACCGAGGAGGCCGGCATGAACGCCTCGCGCGTCTCCGCCCTGCCCGCCGTGCGCGAGGCGCTGGTGGCGCTGCAGCTGGGCTTCCGGCGCCTGCCCGGGCTGGTCGCCGACGGCCGCGACATGGGCACGGTGATCTTCCCGCGGGCCCCGCTCAAGGTCTACCTGACCGCCAGCGCCGCGCAACGTGCGGAACGGCGCCATAAGCAGTTGATTTCCAAAGGGATTTCAGCTAACATATCCGACCTTCGCGCCGACCTCGAAGCGCGCGACCTGCGGGATTCCTCCCGTGCCGTCGCCCCGCTCAAGCCAGCCGAAGACGCCCTGGTGCTGGACAGCTCCCGCTTGACCATCGAAGAATCGGTCGAGCAGGTGCTCGCCTGGTGGCAGGCACGCCAGCCCTTCGCGACCGTCGCCGAAGGCTGATACCGGTCCCCGGGGTTCCCGCCGCGCCTCACGCGCACCGACTCCGGGGTGACTGCAACGAACCGCGGCACACGCCGCACCCCATCACCGCATACAGCCGTAGAAACGGTAGCAATCCCGCTGCCGGAAACCTGTCGTGCGGATAGGAAAATTCATGTCTGAATCTTTTGCCGACCTATTCGAAGAATCGCTGCAACGTTCTGAAATGCGCGCGGGCGAGGTCATCACCGCCGAAGTCGTGCGCATCGAGCACAGCTTCGTCGTGGTCAACGCCGGCCTGAAGTCCGAAGCGTACGTCCCGCTCGAAGAGTTCAAGAACGACCAGGGCGAAGTCGAAGTCCAGGTCGGCGATTTCGTCTCGGTGGCCATCGACGCCATCGAGAACGGCTACGGCGACACCATCCTGTCGCGCGACAAGGCCAAGCGCCTCGCCTCCTGGCTGGCCCTGGAGAAGGCCCTGGAATCCGGCGAATTCGTCACCGGCACCACCAGCGGCAAGGTCAAGGGCGGCCTGACGGTGCTGGTCAACGGCATCCGCGCCTTCCTGCCGGGTTCGCTGATCGACACCCGTCCGATCAAGGACCTGACCCCGTACGAGAACAAGACCCTGGAATTCAAGGTCATCAAGCTCGACCGCAAGCGCAACAACGTGGTGCTGTCGCGCCGCGCGGTCGTGGAAGCGTCGATGGGCGAAGAACGCGCCAAGCTGATGGAAACCCTGAAGGAAGGCGCCATCGTCAACGGCGTGGTCAAGAACATCACCGAATACGGTGCGTTCGTGGACCTCGGCGGCATCGACGGCCTGCTGCACATCACCGACATGGCATGGCGCCGCGTCCGCCACCCGAGCGAAGTGGTCCAGGCCGGCCAGGAAATCACCGCCAAGATCCTCAAGTTCGACACCGAGAAGAACCGCGTCTCGCTGGGCCTCAAGCAGATGGGCGACGACCCGTGGATGGGCGTTTCGCGCCGCTACCCGCAGGCCACCCGCCTGTTCGGCCGCGTCACCAACATCGCCGACTACGGCGCGTTCGTGGAACTCGAGCCGGGTATCGAAGGCCTGGTGCACGTCTCCGAAATGGACTGGACCAACAAGAACATCGCCCCCAGCAAGCTCGTCTCGCTGGGCGACGAAGTCGAAGTCATGGTCCTGGAAATCGACGAAGACAAGCGCCGCATCAGCCTGGGCATGAAGCAGACCAAGGCCAACCCGTGGCAGGACTTCGCGCAGAACACCAAGCGCGGCGACCGCGTCAAGGGCCCGATCAAGTCGATCACCGACTTCGGCGTGTTCGTCGGCCTGGCCGCCGGCATCGACGGCCTGGTGCACCTGTCCGACCTCTCGTGGAACGAACCCGGCGAAGCCGCGGTGCGCAACTACAAAAAGGGCCAGGAAGTCGAAGCCATCGTGCTGGCCGTGGACGTGGACCGCGAGCGCATCTCGCTGGGCATCAAGCAGCTCGACAGCGACGAGTTCACCACCTACGCCACCGTCAACGACAAGGGCCAGGTCGTGACCGGCAAGGTCAAGACCGTGGACCCGCGCGGTGCCGAGATCGAACTCGCCGACGGCATCATCGGCTACCTGCGCGCCAGCGAAATCTCGCGTGACCGCGTGGAAGACGCCCGCAACGTGCTCAAGGAAGGCGACGAAGTCACCGCCGTGGTCGTCAACGTGGATCGCAAGACCCGCAACATCCAGCTGTCCATCAAGCAGAAGGACATGGCCGAAGAGCAAGGCGCCATGGCCAACCTGAGCCAGCAGTCGGCCCGCGAGAACGCCGGCACCACCAGCCTGGGCGCCCTGCTGCGCGCCAAGCTGGACAACAGCAACAACGGCTAAGCCGTCCCGTGGCGTCCGGCCCCTGGCGACAGGGTCCGGCGCTCCGGCCGGGGTGGCATGGCCCAGCGCTTCGCGGCGGGCCTGCCACCCTTTTTCTTGGCTGCGGCTCTTTGGGGGTCGCAACCTCCGAATTCCTTCCGCACCGCTCCCCCGATCGCCATGACCCGTTCCGATCTCGTCGAAGAACTCGCCGCGCATTTCAAGCACCTGACCCAGCGCGAGGCGGAGCTCGCGGTCAAGGCCGTGCTCGATGCCGTGAGCGACGCGCTGGTCGACGGCCGGCGCATCGAGATCCGCGGCTTCGGCAGCTTCTCCGTCAGCCACCGCGCCCCGCGCATGGGCCGCAACCCGCGCAGCGGCGAGAGCGTCGCCATCCCCGCCAAGCGGGTGCCGCACTTCAAGCCCGGAAAGGCGCTGCGCGAGGCGGTGGACCGCCGCACCGCCGAGCTGGAACTCCTGGAGAACGCCCGCCGCCTGGACGCCAGCCGCCCCGGCAGCTCGGGCCGGTAAAATCGCGCCCGGTCGCCACCCTCCGGGAAACGCATGAAATACCTTCTGTGGCTGCTCAAGGCAGCCATTTTTTTCACCCTTTTCGCCTTCGCGCTGAACAACCAGCAGGACGGATCGGTGCATTTCTTCTTCGGCACCCAGTGGCGCGCGCCGATGGTGCTGATCGTGCTGGCCGCCTTCGCGCTGGGTCTGGCCGTGGGCGTGCTGGGCATGGTGCCGCGCTGGTGGACGCAGCGCAGCGCGGTGCGCCGGGCGGGCATGCCGCCGGCCACGGCGCCGGCCGCGACCACCCCCGAATCCGGCGTCGCCGACGCGGCGACCACCAGCACCACCGCCGCGGCCGGCATGGCCAGCGTGGCCCTGGTATCCGATGCCCGGCCGCCGGCCGGCCGGCCCGACGCCCGGATCACCGACGACGTGATGCAGATTCCCCATGGAGTTTGATGTCGTCTGGAGCCTGCTCGGCCTGCCGATCGCCTTCGGGCTGGGCTGGCTGGCCTCGCGCTTCGACCTGCGCCAGCTGCGGCTGGAGAACCGCCAGGCGCCCAAGGCCTACTTCCGCGGCCTGAACTTCCTGCTCAACGAGCAGCAGGACCAGGCCATCGACGCCTTCATCGAGGCGGTGCAGAACGACCCGGACACCTCGGAGCTGCATTTCGCCCTCGGCAACCTGTTCCGCCGTCGCGGCGAGTACGACCGCGCGGTGCGGGTGCACCAGCACCTGCTGTCGCGCGGCGACCTGGGCCGGGCCGACCGCGAGCGCGCCCAGCACGCGCTGGCGCTCGACTACCTCAAGGCCGGCCTGCTCGACCGCGCCGAAGAGGCGCTGCGCCGCCTGGAGGGCACGCCCTTCGAGGAACAGGCGCGGCTGGCCCTGCTGGCCATCTACGAGCGTTCGCGCGACTGGCAGCAGGCGGCGGAGATCACCGCCCGGATGACCGCCTCGGGCCAGGGCAACTTCGCGCCGCGGCTCGCGCATTACCTGTGCGAGCAGGCGGTGGCGCAGGTCGCCGCCGGCCGCACCGACGAGGCCCGCGCCCTGCTGGACCGCGCCGTCGCCACCGCGCCCGACGCGCCCCGCGCCCGGATCGAGCGCGCGCTGCTGCAGCGCAGCACCGGCGATGCGGCGGGCGCTTTCGAGGCCCTGCGCGCGCTGGGCCAGGACCTGCCGCTGTGGATGCCGCTGGTGGCGGCGCCGCTGGCCGGCGCGGCGCAGGACAGCGGCCAGGCCGATGCGGCCCGCGAGCAGCTGAAACGCTACTACGACCAGTCCCCGTCGCTCGACGTGCTCGACGCCATCGTGGCGCTGGAGAAGGCGGCCGGGGCCGGCGACGGGGCGCGCGGCTGGTACCTGCGCCACCTGGAGCGCGAGCCCTCGCTGGTGGCCACCGCCAAGTGGATGGCCGGCCAGCCGAGCCTCGCGCCCGACGAGGCGCCCGTGCATCCGCAGGTCCAGCGCGCACTCGACCTGGCGGCCAAGCCGCTGTCGCGCTACCGCTGCGCGGCCTGCGGCTTCGAGGCCAACCGGCACTTCTGGCAGTGCCCGGGCTGCCAGACCTGGGACAGCTACCCGGCGCGCCGCGTCGAGGAACTCTAGGCCCGCGCGCGGCACGGCGATTGCTCGACGGTTGCGGCCCGCGGGCCGCGCCCCCCACAACCTGGTTCCCCCCGATGAAATCCGGACTGAGCTTCCTCGTCGCCGCCCGCCAGTGCGAGATCCGCGAACTGGAGCAGCTGATGGTGACCGGCACGCTGGTGCAGGCCACCGGCCGGCTGGTGCATGCGCTGCAGAAGGAGCGCGGCCTGACCAACGTCTTCCTCGGCAGCCAGGGCCTGCGCTTCGGCGAGGCGCGGCGGCAGCAGCGGGCCGAATGCGAACGCACCGAGGCGGCGGCGCGCGCGGCCTTCGACCGGCTCGACACCGAGGGCGGCCGCATCGGCAACGGCGCGCGGCTGTTCAGCCGCATCGCCTACGTGCTCCACGGCCTCGACGCCCTGCCCGGGCTGCGGCAGCGCGCGGATGCGCTGGCGCTGGCGCCGGCGGAGGCCACCCGCGCCTACATCCAGCTGATTTCCGGCTTGCTGGCGGTGGTGTTCGAGGCCGCCGACAGCGCCACCGATCCCGGCATCTCGCGGCTGCTGGTGGCGATGTTCAACTTCCAGCAGGGCAAGGAGTTCGCGGGCCAGGAGCGCGCGGTGGGCGTCGGCCTGTTCGCCGCCGGCCGGGCGTCGGCCGACGCCCAGCAGCAGTGGCTGCACCTGATCGACGCGCAGGAG
>JAKOND010000182.1 GCA_022702125.1 Burkholderiaceae bacterium | reverse complement strand
GCTTGCCGCTTTCGGCGCCGTGCTCGTCGCGCGGGACAAGGCTTGGGCCGACGCTGGGGACGCGGCCGCTGCCGTTTTGGCGGCGCAAGCCCTGGAAGACGCTGCGGCTGAACTGCAGAAGTCCGCTGCAGCGCACGACAAGGCCCTCCGTGAGGCCGATGAGAAAATCCGCGCGGCCCAGACGGCGCTGGCGCGGATGTCCGTTCTCGGATCGCTCGACCTGAGCGCCGCGACGGCAAAAATCGAATCCGCCCGGCAAGCCTGGAGCGCAGCGGCCGACGCGGCCGCGATCGGCACGGCGATCGGAAAGCTCGACAAGTACGAAGAGGACCTCAAGGACGCTGCGAAGGGCAAGGCGCCGAAAGCGGGAGTCGCGGCGCTCGAGACGTACCAGGGCAAACGCAAGGCACTGAACGACCAGATCGCGAAGGCGGGCCTGCTGCGCGGCGCGACCAGCGACCCCGAGATGTGCCGGTTGATCGGCGACGCGGTCGGTGCGATCGACGCAGCCGACCAGTTGCTGGCGACTGCCGGCAGCACCGAGCCGGCGTCCGTGGCGAAAGAAGCGACGAGCCTGCTGGCCGCGCATGCGGGTCTCTTGGAAGCCGCGACGCAGCGTTCGGGGGAACTCAAGAAGTCGGCCGAGAAAGACAACGAGTCCTTGCCGGGCTACCGCGCGGCTTGGGACCAACTGCAGCGCGCCGTTGTGGAGCTCGACACGCTGCCGGGCAGCCCCCCGGCGATGGACGCGATCCGCCGGAAGCTCGCCGCGGCGATGGCTGCTCACCCGCCCGGCCCCACCGGCGTGCCTGCGGCCGGCTACGCGGCCGCCCTGAAAGCCATCAAGGGCCAGGGCGATGCGGCGCTGAAGGAAGCGCGCGAGGCATCGGCGACCTACCTCGAGACGCTGACCGCAGGCAATTCACCGCTGAAGCCGCTGCTCGACCGCGTCGACAGCGCGATGAAGCTCTGCGAGGACTGCGAGCCTCACGCGCGCTATGCGATGCAGCAGAAGGCGCGCGCTGCGGCGATCGGCGCGTCCGATCCGATCGCTGCGCTGACCGCGCTCGCCGACGAGTTGACCGGCGTCGCCGCCGCGGCGCGACTGGTCGATACGCAGGTCGGCTTGGTGCGGAAGGAGGTGGCGACGCTGGCGCAGCAACTGCAAGGCCAGGGCGCGCCGTCGAGTCTGATGACGGCGCTGAACGACACCGCCACGGTGGATCGCTTGCGCAGCGAACACGCGTACGGGGAAGCATTGGCGCACCTGCAGCAGCTGAGGGACGAGGGCCGTCAGGCTGTGGCGGACGCGCAGGGGCTGCGGAGCACGTGGGACCTCGCGAAGAAAGAGCTCGGGCCGATTGCCAAGCGTGCTAATCGCCTCGCGGGCTGGCCTGTCTTCGCCGCGCGGGCGAACGGCATCGCCGACGACTGCCACGAGACGCTCGAGCGTGGAGCGGTTGGCAACGACCTGGCCTCCCTGACAGCGTCGGTCGCGCGGCTGCGGCAACGTGTCGATGCGCTGGAGGCGGACGCGAAAGCGGCTAACCTCGAACCCGGCGCCGATCTTGCACCGTTTAGGGCGATGCAGGAGAAGGTTGCAGCGGAATGGGGCCAGTGGGACAAAGCGCTGAATGAGTCGATGCGGCAGCTGCAAGAGCGGCTGGAGGAGACGAAAGACCCGTCAATCAACAGTCCGCTGGACGCCGCTCGGTCCATGTTCGGGCGCCGGGTCGAGGTGCTGCGTGCTACCGCACAGGACACGATACGCGGGCCGAAGCTGCAAAAGGGCGAAGCGCCTGCGGCAGCCCTGCGCCGCGCTTTCGACGACCAGGTGAAGGCAGGGGCCAAACTCGTGCTCGAGGAGTTGAACGCCCTGGCCAAGAATCCCCAGCAGATGGCGGCGCTCAAGCAGAACCTGGAACTGCCGGCACTGCATGCGCAGATCAGCGATCGCTTGCGCCTGTTCGAGGCCGGAGGCGGTGACGGCACACCCTATCGTCGAGCGATCGGCGACAGGTTCGATCCGAGCATCGCGCTCGCGCTCTCCGTCACAAATGACTGGAAGGCGAACGACAAGGCACTGAAGGACGCGCTGAAGCAGCAAGTCGTGGAACTCAATGCGCGACGCAAGGCTGGGCAGGAAACGCTCAAGGCAGTCACCGGCAAATTGAACAAACTGTTCGATCTGAATGAGTCACGGTTCGCGGAACTCTACCGGGAACTGCGCATGCGTGGCGAAGACACCAAGGTGATGCTCGAAATCAACGATCCGAACGTGATCGCCGCGGGGCTGGCCAATCTCGAGGAATTGAAGGCGCTGATCGAGGGCGCGCTCGGCGAAGGTCCGGTCAACGCCGACGGCAAGACTTTCAAGGATGTCGTCGACTTGTGGACCGAACTGGGCCACCTGCTGGGCGACAAGGCGCTGGTCGAGTACCGATTGCCCGTCACCTATGTCCGACTGCGCGCGAAGCTCAAGGACGCGATAGCGCAAGCGAAGCGGGTAGCGCCAACCGAAGGCTGGTTGATCCTCGAGGTGCTTCGTCAACCGATGCTCGACGCTGTCGACCAAGCCAAAGGCATCGCCAAGCGTTACGAAGTCTTCGTGGCGCAGAAGGAGTCGCTTGAATTGCGATTGGTCGAACTGCATTCGACGACTCGGACCCGCTTCACCGACACGACTCCGGCCTACGATGCGGCCTTCGCCAGCCGGCTCGCCCTGGCGCACGAAACGGCCCGGCAGGCAGGTGAGATGGACAAGGCC
>JAKOND010000151.1 GCA_022702125.1 Burkholderiaceae bacterium | reverse complement strand
AGCCGGCGCAATCAGCCCCGCCGCGGGTGGGCATCTTCCTGCAGGGACCGGTGCTCGACCAGACCCCGCTCGTACTGGCGCGCACCCGTACCAAGCATCCGTCCGCCCACCTGGTGTTCGTGACCTGGACAACCGAGGCGAAGGAAAGGGTCGACTGGGGCCGGCCCTGGGTGGACGAGATCGTGCAGATCGACCTGCCCGGCCATGTGGTGCACGACACCCGCAACTACATCATCAAGGCCTGCCAGGCCGGGAGCGCCGCCATGCAGCGGGCGGGCGTCCAATACGTGGTGCGCTCGCGGTCGGACGTGATCCTGACCGGATCGGTGTACCGCTGCATCGACCGTCTATTCGAGGACGGCCAACGCAACCGTGGCCGTATCGGCATCCATATCTCGTCGAGTTGGGCCTATATCCCTTTCCACTTTTCCGAGAAGATCCTGGTCGGCCGCACCCAGGACATGGTGGACTTGTGGAGCGTGCCCGAGGACCCGCGGCCGGCTTCCTTCTTCCAGTGCGACTGGCAGCAGGAGCACTTCCTTCGCTTGGCTCGTATTTCCTACGAGAACTACGTTTGGACGCACTACGCCCGACTGCGCGGCCATGCGGCGGACACACTGGAAGACGCCTACCGCTTCGCCAAGGAATGTCTGGTGCCGCTCGATCGCGATCTGGACCTGGTGGGCCTGAAGCACTTCGCGCTATTCGAGGCCAAGTTCACGAAAATGTTCTCCCCGTCGCTACGCTGGTGGAATGAAATGAACCGCGATCTGGACTCCACGTTGGAGAGGCTGGCTGAGGTCGAAGCCCAGCCGATGACGATCAGCGACTTCTTTCAGAACAAGCTAGGTTAAAGGCGCTGGAACAGCCCTTGAATCAGCGGACATAGTCACCTACCTAAGATAAGACACCGTTGTCGATGTCAAGCCTTCTGCGCGCGTGGTGGCGTGGCATCGGAGGTGGTCGGTCCTGAGCAGCGCCGACGCTGGTCGCTGCAGGACAAGCTGCAGATGGTGCGTGAGAGCTATGAACCGAGAAACTCGGTTTCTGTCGTTGCGCGGCGCCATGCGGTGAACCCGAACCAGCTGTTCCAGTGGCGCAAGCCGCACCAAGCCGGAGCCCTGTCGGCCGTCTCCGCAGGCGAAGCCGTGGTGCCGGCCTCCGAACTGGCCAAAGCGCTCCAGGAGATCAAGGCATTGCAGCGAGTGCTGGGCAAGAAAACGTTGGAGAACGAGATCCTGAAGGAAGCGGTGGAGTACGGCCGAGCAAAAACTGCATTGCGCGCTCGCCCTTGTTGCTGGAGGACGACGGATGAAGTCGGTCTGTAACGTCCCCGGCGTAGCGCGCTTTGCAGCCTCGGCACGACGGGCGCGCCCCGCGCACTGGCGCGATGGTCACTCAACCCGCGGCGGGGACGACACGGCATTGATCGCTGAATTACAACAGGCGGTAGATGACCTGCCCAGCTATGGCTAAAGGCGCGCCTGGGGCGTGCTGCGTCGCAGGCGCTAAGCACGCCGGGCCCCGGCGATCAACGTCAAGCGGGTCTACCGGGTCATGCGCACGCATGGCTTGTTGCTAGGACGCCGTCCTACTCCAACTTGCCTGCAACGTCGTCACGACAGACGTGTGGCTGTAGAGATAAGGACCCGGCGCTGGTGCTCGGACGGCTTTGAGTTCCGCTGCGACACCGGCGAGCCGGTCCGCGCTACCTTCGCACTCGATTGCTGCGATCGGGAAGCCATGAGTTGGACAGCCTCTACCCGTGCGCAGACCGGCGACATCGTGCGCGACGTGATGCTGGCGGCGGTGGAGCACCGGTTCGGCCAGGCGGTGCCCTGGAAGCCGATCGAATGGCTGACCGACAACGGTGCGCCCTACGTCGCCCGCCGCACGCGCGCCTTCGCGCTGGACATCGGCCTGGAGCCACTGACGACAACGGTGTGCTCAACGCAGGAGCAACGGGAGGCCGAATCGTTCATCAAGACGATGAAGCGCGACTACACCGCCTTCATGCCCAAGCCCGACGCGCGCACGGCCATCCAGAGCCTCGGACTCGCCTTCGAGCACTACAACAAGCACCACCCGCACAGTGCCCTGAAATACCGTTTGCCGCGCGAGTTCCGGCAGAAGAGAGATTCCCTAGACCAAGGGTGATCTGGTGTCTGCGGACACGGGGTGCAGTCCAGAAGTGTTGCGGGAGAGGCGTGTTAGTACAGAGACGCGCGCACTTCCGCTGTCATGGGAATCAGCGCTTCGCCAACTGTGATGCGATCCACAAAATTCGGGTTTGCCAGTATGGCGCGACCCCAGGTCACCATGTCGAGATGACCTGCACTTATCTCCGCCTCCGCCTGATCTGGCGTGAGCGATGCCCCACCCATCAAAAAATGCGGCCACAACTGTCGCACCGTGCGTATCACACGACCTGATGTTTTGGCATATGGCGCATCAGCGCAGCTAATGTCCAGAAGACGAGCACCTACCGCATTCAGACGCGGGACAATATAGTGCAGCATCTCCTCCAGGTCAGGCCAGTCGTAGATATTCCCACCCAGCATGCGCGAAGGTGAAAGCCGCAGCATCAACCGTCGATCACCACACAGCGGCAGCAGCCGCTCAACCAGCTCCAGCACAATGCGGCAGCGATTCTCCACCGTTCCTCCATAGGCATCCGTGCGATCGTTGATGCGTGCATCCAGGAACTGATCGAACAGGTAGCCATGTTCCATATGCAGTTGCACGCCATCGAAGCCTATGTCCAGGGCACGCCGGGCCGCCTGTTCGATCATGTGGTAAATGGCAGGAATCTCGTCAGCTCGAAGACGGCGCGGCGTGCCGTAGGGCTTGCCATTCTGGCGGTTCGTGCCCTCGGCAGGTTGATCGGTAGAGCTTACTGGGGCGATGCCATTCGTGAAGTCCGCATGCGAGATGCGGCCGCAGTGCCAGAGCTGCGCGAACATCAGGCTACCGGCCGCGTGCACCTGCTCCAAGACAGGCCCCCAACTCTGCGCCTGGGCATCGGTGGCTAAATGAGGCACGTGGTTGTAGCCGTCGCCCGAAGGATCGACCACGATGCCTTCGGACAGAATCAGAGCCACGCCGTTGCGAGCCCGGCGGCCGTAGTAGTCGGCAATGTCGGGTGTACAGCAATGCTCGGCATCGGCGAAGCCTCGGGTCATGGCAGCCATGGCTACACGATTTCGCAAGGTACCCAGGTATGGGGAATCGAAGGGGGAAAGCAGGGATCGGCTCATATGGAACGCATTTGGAAGAATGGTTGTGCCAAGTATTCGGCAAGACTCGATTGCCAAGTACGCTGCCTATCCAGTCTTGCGTTCTGCAACGCAGTATTGCGCATTACGGCCGCCACGGGCCGGAGCGCCTTTTCGCGACCGGCCATGGCCTGCGCTAGAACGGGCACAACTTGGAGGTGGGCATCCAGGTCTAGCAGCATCGCGATCTCGCGCGTCAACTCGAAAAACGATGCCTGACCATGTGATGCCATGCAATAGCTGCCTTCGCAGTCCCGGGCCAGCAGCAGCAGAATATTGAAGACCAAATCGTGCGTATAACTAGGCTGCCATACCCGATCGCCCACCTCAAAGCGGTCCACCCCCTGACAGATCAGCGAGCGCATATGCGGAATAATCCGGCCAACAAAATTCTTATCTGCCTCACGACCGCCGAAAAGCCCGCCTAGACGGACAACTAGACTCTGCGGCAATTCCTGCCGCAACTGCTGTTCGCAATCCCATTTCACACGACCGTAGGCATTTAGAGGACGGGGCTCAGTCCGCTCATCTATAGGCAACAAGGTCCCGTCATATATCAGGAAAGACTGCGGATAGAAGATGCGTGCGCCTGTCCTTCGGGCCAGGGTAATTACGTTCTCCAGGCCTCTTCGGGCAAGTTCTAGGCCCTCGCTCGCATGATCCTCATACCAGTCCACGTTGGTATGGAGTGCGCAGTGGAAAATGAAGTCGGGGTAATAGCGCTCCAGGCTTAGCACCTGTTCCTGCCTCGTGACGTCCAAATCGACGCGGCTGGGCGCAATCACCTTTGCTCCCGGCACTAGCTTTTGTAGGATTTCGACGAAGGCGCTCCCCAACATGCCCTGCGCGCCAGTGACCAGCACCGTGCGGCCATCAAAGGCGCGGAGTTCCACTTTTCTATCCAATCCGTTCATTGCTTTTCCCCCCAAACATCCGTTTCGATGACCGGAACGCAACGCATGATCTCGTTGGGCCGATAAGGCAGCGCACCTACCAGCAGTTGGCCCTCCGCGCGCCAGCGCGTCCACCATTCGTTCGCAAACTCCCGCATGGAAACCGGCCGACCCGAACCTATGTTGCGAACCCACGGTCTACCTTGCGTAATGTCACCACGCTGGACGGCCGCAAGGAAGGCCTGGGCTACCATTTCCACCTTGACGTAATCGCGTACTTGCTCGCCAGGAGTCATGGGGAAGTCCGCGCCGGACAGCGCCGCCTCACGCAACGCAGGCCAGAAGTTCTGCATGTATTGTCCTTCTCCGAACACCGAGAAGATGCGCAGGTAGCATAGCTCGAGCCCCTGTTCTAT
>JAKOND010000137.1 GCA_022702125.1 Burkholderiaceae bacterium | reverse complement strand
CGAGGGCAGCGCCGCGCTGCAGCAGCGGCTGCAGGAGGCGCGCTGGTTCATCAAGAACATCCAGCAGCGCTTCGACACCATCCTGCGGGTGTCCAACGCCATCGTCGAGCGGCAGAAGAACTTCTTCACCCACGGCGCGCTGGCGATGCGCCCGCTGGTGCTGCGCGAGATCGCCGACGAGCTCGGCCTGCACGAGTCCACCATCAGCCGGGTGACCACCGCCAAGTACATGGCCACGCCCTTCGGCACCTTCGAGCTGAAGTATTTCTTCGGCTCGGCGCTCGGCACCGAGACCGGCGGCAACGCGTCGAGCACCGCGGTGCGCGCGCTCATCAAGCAGTTCGTCGCCGCCGAGAACCCCAAGAAGCCGCTGTCCGACAGCCAGATCGCCGACATGCTCAAGGAGCAGGGCATCGAGTGCGCCCGCCGCACCGTCGCCAAGTACCGCGAGGCCCTGCGCATCGCGCCGGCGAACCTGCGCAAGGCGCTCTGAGCCGGGCCGCCGGGCCGGGCGCGGGCGGCGCCCCCGCCCTCAGAACTTCGGCAGCTGCAGGCCCTTGAGCAGTTCCCGGCCGGCGCCGATCGGGTCCTGGCGCAGCCGGGTCTCCTCCCGGCCCACGTAGGTGAAGATGCCGTCGGAGGTCTTGCGCGCCACGTAGTCGGCCAGGCCGCCCTCGTTCAGGCCGAAGGCCGCCAGGTTCGGCGCCTGGCGCATCACGCCGCTGGACTGCAGGGCGCCGCGCACCAGCGGCAGCAGGCGGGCGTTGATCTCGGCGCCGGTGTTCTGGCGCAGGTAGTCGGTGGCGCCGGTGCCGCCGCCGCGCGCGATGGCGACCGCGTCGGCGAAGCTCGCCTTGTCGATGGCGGCGCGGAAGATCGGCTTGGCCTGGGCGGCGGCCTGCTCGGCGGCGCGGTTCAGGGCGGCGTCGAGGTCGCCGGTCAGGCCCGCCTTGCCGGCCAGGCCCATCAGCCCGTTCACGCCCTTGCCGCCGGGCAGGGCGATGCGGATCGCGTCGTCGGCCGAGAAGGCGCCGGGCTGGGCCAGCCGGTCGAGCGCGCTGTCGGAGGCCCGCCCGAGCAGGGACTTGATGCCCAGGTCGGGCATCTGGGCGGCGGCCGGCAGCGCCGCCAGGGCGGCGCAGGCGAGCAGGGCGCCGAGGAGGCTGCGCAGGCGGGGAGAGGTCATGGGAGGTTGTCCGCAGGAAGGGCGGGCCGGTTCGGCCGCGGCAGGCCATTGTGCGCGTGGCGGGCCGGTGCGTGCGTGCCCGGGGCCGGCCCGTCGCCCAGCCGGAAGCCGGCCACCGCGTCGGCCAGCTGCACCGCCTGCTGCTCCAGCGACTGCGCGGCGGCGGCGGCCTGCTCGACCAGCGCGGCGTTCTGCTGCGTGCCCTGGTCCATCAGGCCGACGGCGTTGCCGATCTCGGCGATGCCGGTGCTCTGCTCCTGGCTGGCGGCGCTGATCTCGGCGACGATGTCGGTGACGCGCCGCACGCTGGCGACCACCTGCTCCATCGTGGCGCCGGCGTCCCGCACCAGCCGGCTGCCGGCGTCGACCTGCGCGGCGGAGGCGCCGATCAGGTCCTTGATCTCCCGGGCCGCGCCGGCGCTGCGCTGGGCCAGGCCGCGCACCTCGGAGGCCACCACCGCGAAGCCCCGGCCCTGCTCGCCGGCGCGGGCGGCTTCCACCGCCGCGTTGAGCGCCAGGATGTTGGTCTGGAAGGCGATGCCGTCGATCACGCCGATGATGTCCGCGATCCTGCGCGACGCGGCGGTGATGCCGTCCATCGTCTGCACCACCTGGCCGACGACCGCGCCGCCGCGCGTGGCGACGGACGAGGCGTCGGCGGCCAGGCCGCTGGCCTGGCGGGCGTTCTCGGCGTTCTGCTGCACGGTGGCGGTCAGCTGCTCCATCGCGGCGGCGGTCTCCTCCAGCGAGCCGGCCTGCTGCTCGGTGCGCGCCGACAGGTCGTGGTTGCCGCTGGCGATCTCGCCGGTGGCCAGCCGCACCGATTCGGAGGACGCGCGGATGCGCACCAGCACCGCGGCGATCTTGTCCACGAAGCGGTTGAAGGCGCGGCCGATCTGGGCCAGCTCGTCGGTGCCGGAGGCGTCGAGGCGGCGCGTCAGGTCGCCGTCGCCCGAGGCGATCTCGTCGAGCGCGTCGCGCACCAGCGCCAGCCGGCGCAGCTGGCGGTTGACGGCCAGCGTCACCAGCGCCACCGCCAGCAGCGCGCACAGGCCGGTGATGCCGGCGGCCACCGCGAGCAGGCGGCTCAGGGGCGCGGTGGCCTCGGCGCGGTCGATGGCGATGGCCAGCGTCCAGGGCGTGCCCTCGACGCGCGCGGCGTAGACCAGCTGGTCGGCATCGCCGATGCGCACGTCCTCCCGGCCGCCGTGCTCGGCGAGGCGCGCCAGCCGGTCCGCGTCCAGCGCGGGCGAAAGGGCCGACACCGGTTTCAGGGCCAGGTCGGCCTGCGCGTGGGCCAGGATGCGCCCCTGGCCGTCGAGCAGGAAGGCGAAGCTCTTCGGCAGGGGGCGGATCGCGGCGACCGTCTTGCCGACCGTGTCGAGGAAGATGTCGGCGCCGATCACCGCCACCGGCCGGCCGGCGGGGCCGACCGGCTCCACGAAGGTGACCATCAGCTTGCCGGTGCTCGCGCCGATGTAGGCCGGCGTCACCGACGGGCCGCCGGCCTGCACCGCGTGCCGGTACCACGGGCGCGCGGTGCCGTCGTAGCCCGGCGGCACGGGGCGCGCGAAGACGTTGCGCTTGTCGGCGAACACGAAGTACGCGTCGTCCAGGCCGCCCGCCTGCTTGGCCGCCACCAGGAAGGGCACCGGATCGGCCTGGTCGACCGCGACCTTGATCGAGCCGGTGACGCGCTGCTTCTCCCGCACCCAGTCGGCCAGGTCGGCCGCATGCAGCCGCGTGCGCTGGCCGATGGCGTCGTCGAGGCTGTCGAGCATGCTGCCGCGCACGACGACGAAGGTGGCGCAGGCGAGCGCCAGCAGCGACAGCACGGTGATGGCGACGCAGATGGCGATGAGTCGGGCACGGAGGGTTTTCAGCATAGGGTCCTTGTTGCTGTAGCTGGGATCGCGCATCGTGTGCCGACCCCATGCTGTGGCCGCGATGGGGGCCGTATCCATGACTTCGGCTCGCGGCTGGAGGCCTGTAGCTCTGTTACCACCATGTCGTGCGGATGTCATGCGTCGGCGATCCGTCCGCCGCGCTCGCCGCGATGGCGCAGGGGACCGACGGCTGAGGCGACAATTCCGCCTCGCGCCCCGCGCCGTCTCCTTTCTTCCCGCCATGAACCAGCTCCAACTCTTCCTCCCCTGCGCCGCCGGCGTGGAGGGCTTCCTCGCCGACGAGGTGCACCGCCTCACCGGCCTGGCCGGCATGGACCTGCAGACCCTGCGCGGCGGCGTGCTGCTGCGCGCCTCCTGGCGCGAGGCGCTGCTGCTGAACCTGCACAGCCGGCTCGCGCAGCGGGTGCTGGTGCAGCTCTCGCACACGCCCTACCGCAACGAGGGCGACCTCTACCAGGCCGCCTCCGAGGTGGCCTGGGAGATCTGGTTCACGCCGCGGCAGACCTTCAAGATCGAGGTCACCGCCCAGCACAGCCCGCTGCAGAGCCTGAACTTCGCCGCCCTCAGGATCAAGGACGCGGTGGCCGACCGCTTCCGCCACAAGCGCGGCGAGCGGCCCAGCGTCGAGACCCGCTGGCCCGACATCCGCATCCACGCCCACCTGACCACCGAGAGCGCCACGCTCTACATCGACACCTCGGGCGAGCCGCTCTTCAAGCGCGGCTGGCGCGAGGACAAGGGCGACGCGCCGCTCAAGGAGACCCTGGCCGCCGCCATGATCGCCGCCACCGGCTGGGCCGACGGCCTGGCGGCCGGCGGCGGCGAAGGCGGCGATGCCGCGCTGCCGCTCTACGACCCCAGCTGCGGCAGCGGCACCGTCGCCATCGAGGCGGCGCAGATCGCCTGCCGCATCGCCCCCGGATTGCTGCGGCGCTTCGCGTTCGAGAAGCTGCTGCCCTTCCAGCCGCACGTGTGGAGCGCGATCAAGACCCAGGCGGAGGCCGATGTCCTGGCGCCGGAGGTGCCGATCTTCGGCAGCGACGTGTCGCACCGGATGGTGGACTTCGCGCAGCGCAATGCCGAGCGCGCCGGCGTGGCGCACGCGGTGCAGTTGCGCGGCGGCGATGCGCTGCAGCGCATGCCGCCGTCCGAGCGCGGCCTGATGCTGCTCAACCCGCCCTACGGCGAGCGGATCGAGGCCGGCGGCGTGGCCGGGCGCCACAGCGCGGCGCGCACCTCGCGCGACCTGTACCGCCCGCCGGCGGGACGCGCGCCCGAGGAACGGTTCCCTGCGGCGGCGCCGGCCGGCGGCCGGGAAACCGCGCACACCGAGGACGGCGGCGACTTCTTCCCGCAGCTGGCCTCGCACTGGAAAAAGAACTACGCCGGCTGGACCGCCTGGATGCTGACGCCCGACCTGAAGCTGCCGGGCCGCATGCGCCTGAAGGAGTCGCGCCGGGTGCCGATGTGGAACGGCCCGATCGAATGCCGGCTGTTCCGCTTCGACATGGTGCGCGGCTCGGTGCGCGGCGGGCCGGAAGCGGCGGCCGAGGCGACGCCGGTCCCCCCGGCGGCGTGATGCCGGTCAGCGGCCCAGCAGCACCTGGGCGATGACGCCGGTGGCGATGGCCACCAGCAGGTAGTCGCCGCCGGCCTGCACCCAGTGGTAGCCGCGCGGCGGCTGCGACAGGCGGTGGCCGCGCCAGTCGTCCACCACGTACTGGCGGTGGCGGTACTCGGGCGGCAGGCGGCCGCCGCGCTGGTAGTGCGCGCCCGGGCCGTGGTCGTGGGCATGCGGGTTGCCGCGGGCGACGCCCGGGCCGCGGCCCGGGCCGTGCCCGGGGCCGTCCGGACCGCGCCGGTCGTCGGGGCGCGGGCCGCCGCGCCATTCGTTGCCGTGCGGGCCGCGGTCGTCGGGCCGTCCCCGGCCGTCGGGCTGGGCGAAGGCGGCGCCGGACGCCGCGAGGGTCAGGGCCGCGAGGGCGGAGGCGATCAGTCGTTGCGTGCGCATGGACGTTTCCTTATTCGTGCTCGATGCGGGCATCTTGCCTCGCGGCGCTGTCGAGCGGTGTAGGCCGGCAGGGGATTTACCGGAATTCATCCGGCGGATACGGAGCCTTTACCCGGGATGCCCGGCCGGCCCGGCGCAGTCCCCGGGCAGGCCGCCGGGCACCGCCGCCAGCAGCGCGCGGGTGTAGTCCTGGGCCGGTTGGCCGAAGACGCGGTCCGTCGGTCCCTGCTCGACGATGCGGCCGTGGCGCATCACCAGCACCGTGTCGCACAGCCGGCGCACCAGCCGCAGGTCGTGCGAGACGAAGAGGTAGGCCATGCCGGTGGCGCGCTGCAGGCCGGCGAGCATCGCCAGCACCTCCTGCTGCACCGCGGCGTCGAGCGCGCTGGTGGGCTCGTCGAGCACCAGCAGGTCGGGCCGCACGGCGATGGCGCGGGCGATGGCCACCCGCGCCGCCTGGCCGCCCGAGAGCTGGTGCGGATAGCGCTGCAGCAGCGCCTGCGGCAGCCGCGCCAGGTCGGCCGCCTCGCGCACCCGCTGCGCCAGCGCCGCGCCGCGCAGCCGCTCCAGCCGCGCCAGCGGCTGGGCGATGGCGTCGCAGGCGCGGGCCGACGGGTCGAGGCTGTCGAGCGGGTCCTGCAGCACCATCTGCACCCGGCGGCGCCAGGGCGCGCGGTGGGCGGCGGCGGCCGGGACCGCCAGCAGGTCGGCGGCGGCGGAGACGGCGGCCGTCCCCGCGATGCCTTCGGAGCCGGCCGGACGACTGTCGGGCCGTGCCGCGCCGCCGTCGAGCCACGCCGCGCCGCCGTCGGCGTCGAGCAGCCGGGCCACCAGCGCGGCCACGGTGGACTTGCCGGCGCCCGACTCGCCGACCAGGCCCAGCGCGCGGCCGCGCCGCAGCACGAAATCCACGCCGTCGACCGCCGCGCGGTCGCCGAAGCGCCGGCGCAGGCCCTGCACCGCGAGGAGCGGCGGGGCCGTGCCGGCGTCCATGCTGTCGCCGCTGCCGCTGCCATCGGTGCTGCCGCTCTTGCCGGTAGCCCTGGTGCCCGGGCCGGTCGTCTCCGGGCGTCCGGGCGGCGCCGGGTCGGTGGCCGTCGTCCACGACCGGCGGGTGCGCGCATGCCAGCCGGCCTGCGCGGCGGCCCCTTGCGCGGGCGTCGCGTACGGGTCCGGCGCCAGCGCGGCCGCCGGCAACCGGTCCACGATGCGGCCGTGCTCCAGCACCGCGATCCGGTCCGCCCGCTGCGCCGCCAGCGCCAGGTCGTGGGTCACCCACAGCGTCGCCATCCCGCGCGCCTGCGCCTGGACGGAGATCAGCGCCAGCACGGCGGCCTGGGTCGCGGCGTCCAGCGCGGTCGTCGGTTCGTCGGCCAGCAGCAGCGCCGGGCGGCCGGTCAGCGCCAGCGCGATCAGCACCCGCTGGCACTGGCCACCCGAGAGCTGGTGCGGCCGGGCGCGCAGCCGGCCCGCCGGGTCGTCGAGGCCCATCGCGGCGAGCAGCGCGACCGCGCGGTCGCGCGCCGCCGCGCCGCGCAGGCCCTCGCGCACCCGCAGCGCGTCGGCCAGCTGGTCGCCGATGCGGCGCACCGGGTCCAGCGCCCGGCGCGGCTGCTGGAACACCATCGCCAGGTCCTGCCGCCGCACCGCCTGCCAGCCGCGCGCGTCGAGCGTCCGCAGCTCGCGCCCGCGCAGCCGGATGCTGCCGCCCGTGACCCGCGCCGCCGGGTCCAGCAGGCCGGCGACCGCCAGCGCGGCGGTGGACTTGCCCGAGCCGGAGGCGCCGACCAGCGCCAGGGTCTCGCCCGCGTCCAGCGCGAAGGACAGGCCGTCGAGCGCCCGCACCGCGCCGTCGCGGGTGCCGAAGCGCACCGACAGGTCCTCGACCCGCAGCAGCGGCGCGGTCACCGCGCGCCTCCGTCCCGGCGGCGGCTCACGGCCGCCTCCGCGGATCGAGCCGGTCGCGCAGCGCGTCGCCCGCGAGCGCGAAGGCGTAGACCGCGCCGAACAGCGCCAGCCCCGGGAAGGCGCCCACCCACCACTGCCCGGCCAGCAGCACCTGCGCGCCCTCGCTGACCAGCACGCCCCATTCGGGCGTCGGCGGGCGCACGCCCAGGCCCAGGAAGCAGAGCCCCGCGCCGTTGAGGATCGCCCAGCCGAGATTGGTCGAGGCCTGCACCGCCAGCACCGGCAGCGCGTTGGGCAGCAGCACCCGGCGCAGCAGCGCCGCGCCGCCCAGGCCCGCGAGCCGCGCCGCCTGCACGTAGGCCGCGCCGCGCCGCGCCGCCACCTCGGTGCGCGCCAGGCGCAGGTAGAAGGGCAGGTTGATCGCCGCCGTCGCCAGCACCACGCTGCCGACCGAGTTGCCCAGCACCGCCGCCAGCGCCAGCGCCACCACGAACAGCGGGAAGGCCATCAGCGCGTCGGACAGCCGGCCGACGGCGCGGTCCGGCCAGCCGCCGCGCAGCCCGCAGGCCGCGCCGAGGGCGATGCCCGGCAGCGCCGAGAGCGCCACCGCCGCCACGGCCATCGCCAGGTCGAGCCGGGCGGCGGCCAGCACCCGGCTGAACACGTCGCGCCCGAGCGTGTCGGTGCCGAACCAGTGCGCGGCCGAGGGCGGCCGCAGGCTGGCGGCCATGTCGGTGGCGAGCGGGTCGTGCGGCGCGAGCCACGGGCCGGCCACCGCCAGCGCCAGCAGCAGTGCCGCCGGCCACAGGGCGGGCGGCAGCCCGCGCCGGCGCCGGCGCGGGGCGTCCGCCGCGCCGGACCCGGCGCCCGGCCCGTCCGTGCCGTCTTCCGACCGGTCGCGGGTGCCGCGCCTCATGCGCTGCCGCCCTCGGCCAGCCGGGGGTCGAGCGCCAGGCACAGCAGGTCCACCAGCAGGTGGATGCCCGCGAACAGCAGCGCCACCAGCAGCACGAAGCCCTGCACCGGCGCGTGGTCGGCGGCCATCAGGGCGTCCAGGGCGTAGCCGCCGATGCCGGGCCAGGCGAAGAGCTTCTCGATCGCCACGCTCGCGCCCAGCAGCGCCGACAGCACCAGGCCCATGGCGGTCGCCACCGGCGGCATCGCCAGGCGCAGCGCGCGGCCGAGCACCACGGTGCGCCAGGGCAGGCCGAGGGCGCGGGCGGTGCGGATCGCGTCGCCGCCCAGCACGCCGAGCATCGCGGCCCGTGTGGTGCGGGCCAGCGGGGCGAGCGCGAAGAGCGCCAGCGCCAGCGCCGGCAGCAGCAGGTGCGCCGCCGCCGACCGCCAGGCCGCGCCGTCGCCGGCCAGCGCGGCGTCGGCCAGCAGGAAGCCGGTGCGGACCGGGGGCGGGGCCAGCAGCGGGTCGATGCGGCCGATGGGCTCGGGCGCCCAGCCCGTGCCCAGGTAGAACGCGGCGATCAGCGCCAGGCCGGTGACGAAGGCCGGCAGGCAGCCGCCGGCGGCGCACAGCGCGCGGCAGGCGTGGTCGACGGCGCGGCCGGGGCGCAGGGCGGCCGCGATGCCCAGGGGAAGGGCGGCGGCGGTGGCGAGGGCGAAGGCGGCGACCGCGAGTTCGAGCGAGGCGGGCAGGCGCGCCGCCAGGTCGGCGAGGACCGGCTGGCCGGTGGTGAAGGCGGTGCCCCAGTCGCCGTGGGCGAGGCGGGCGAGGTAGCGGGCGAGCTGCGCCGGCAGGGGCTGGTCGAGGCCGAGGCCGGCGCGCAGGCGGGCCAGGTCCTCGGGGCCGGCCTGGGCCATGCCGGCGGCGAGGACGGCGGCGGGGTCGCCGGGGAGCAGGCGCGTGAGGGCGAAGGCGAGCAGGACGGCCAGCAGCAGGGCGGGGAGGGTGGAGAGGGTGCGTCTGAGGAGGAAGCTCGGCATGGGGTGGGGCTTCGCGAGGCTATGGGTTTTGGGGGGCTTGCTTGTGCGGACGACGTGGTTGGTTTGTTTTCCGGGGCCGGGAGTTCGCCCCGGCGGGCGAGTCACTTTTCTTTGCTTCGCCAAAGAAAAGTAACCCAAAGAAAGGCGACCCCGCGGTCTGCGACCCTGCGCTGCGCTCCGGGCACCCTGCGGTGCTCGGT
>JAKOND010000136.1 GCA_022702125.1 Burkholderiaceae bacterium | reverse complement strand
AACGCCTCCGCGCCGATGATAGTGCGGGTTCCCGTGTGAAAGTAGGTCATCGTCAGGCTCCTACAGCCCAGATGCCCCTTCAGTCCCTCGACTGAAGGGGCTTTCTGCTTTGGAATGACGTTTTATTTTCAAGCGTTCATCTGTAAGATCATCGCTGAACTCGACGGAAAAGCGCATAGATGTCCTTTCTCGTAATTGATATTGGCAATACGCGGCTCAAATGGGCTCAGTATTCTCATGCTTCTCGTCATGCGCAGATGTTGGCACATGGTGTTGAGTTTCTGGACAATATCGAGCGTTTGTCAGAGGGAGCATGGCGCGATTTGGTGCCTCCTGTTTCCATGCTTGGCTGCAATGTGGCCGGTGAAGCGATCAGGCGGCGTGTGGAAGAACAGATGGAAATCTGGAATCTTCATCCTCGATGGGTTGTGGCAAGTGAAAAAGAGTCTGGTCTTAAAAACGGGTACGATTTTCCTTCGCGCCTAGGACCGGACCGTTGGGTTGCTATGATCGGCGCGTGGCATCACATGCGTCTGGACAATGTATCTCCTTGTCCTTTGGTGCTGGTTATGGTCGGAACGGCGGTAACTGTCGAGGCCGTTGATGAGCACGGATATTTCATGGGTGGGCTCATCTTGCCAGGCCATGGGATCATGTTGAAGGCCTTGGAATCCGGAACGGCAGGGCTGCACGTCCCCACGGGTGAGGTGTGCATGTTTCCTACCAACACGAGCGATGCATTGACGAGTGGCGGGACTTTTGCCATCGCCGGTGCGGTTGAACGCATGGTGCAGCATGTACTCCAGCATTCCGGAAAGATGCCTGATTGCGTGATGACAGGAGGAGCAGGTTGGAAGATGGCTCCTAGCATGACACGCCCGTTCGTACTCGTCGAAAACCTCATCTTCGATGGGTTGTTGCAGATTGCGGATGATCGGAAGCTGTAGCTTCTATTTCAATATTTGTAACGTGCGAGTTTTTTCGGCGAATTTTCTTCGCCATTGAGTACAACTTACCCGGTTTCATGCGGATTCTCCAGTTCGGTCGGTTTTGGCATTCCCAACACGGTGGTGTGGAGCGACACGCCGAAATACTGAGCCGTCAGCTGGCTGCCGCTGGACATGATGTAGTCAATCTCGTGGCATCGCTGGACAGGGAGGGAAGCGACACCTTACAGGATGGCTATCGGTTGGTGCAGACCCCCACATACGGTACTTTCGCCCGCACGCCCTTGACGCCTTCGCAGATCTCCAGTGCCTGGGCTTTGCAACGCGAGGCGCCGTTCGATGTGATGCACATGCATTTCCCCGATCCTTTGTCGCATCTCATTTCATTGCTGATGCCACGGGATATCGCGCGAGTTATCAGTTGGCATAGCGACATCGTCAAGCAAAAAAATCTCCTGCGCGTCTACCAGCCTTTGTTGTCGCGTGTCACGCGGAATGCCGATGCGGTGGTTGCGGCAACACAGGCCCATTTCGATGCATCGACCCAGATTCCGGACGAGCTGCCGCCGGAGAAACGCCATGTCATTCCGTACGGATTGGATTTCGACGAACTCGCGCTCGACGTACGATCCCGTTTGAAACGCGATGAATTGCTGCTCCAAGCCGCAGGCCGACCGATCGTGTTCGCCTTGGGGCGGCATGTCTACTACAAGGGGTTCGAGGTTCTGATCGAAGCGATGCGGAAAGTCGACGCGCTGCTTTTCTTGGGGGGGGACGGTCCCTTGCGCAACCAGCTGATCGCCCGCGCGCGGGAGATCGGCGTGGAAGAGAAAGTGATCTTTGCGGGGCGCATTCCAGAATCGGAGCTCTCGGCCTATTTCCATGCATGCGACGTGTTCTGCCTGCCTTCTGTCGAACAGAGCGAAGCTTTCGGGCTCGTCCAACTGGAGGCAATGGCGTGCGGCAAGCCGGTCGTTTGTACGCAACTGGGCAACGGGGTGAATGTCGTCCATCAGCATGGCATCACCGGTCTGGCCGTACCGCCGCGTGACGCAGGTGCTTTGGCATGCGCATTGCAGGCTCTGCTGGATGATCCGGGATTGCGGAAGCGCATGGGCACTGTGGCCCGCATGCGGGCCCTCGAGGAGTATTCGGTGGATGCCATGACGCGCAGGCACATCGATCTGTATGCATCGCTGGTGAAGCGGCCGCACGGCGTTGTCTAGGGCTTGCATCAGAAGTTCGATAGGACTTCTGCGGTGTGCAATGAATGCTGTCGGGTCCCGGCAGTCGACACGCGCATCCTGACCCGACCTCGTGCAGTTGGCCGTCGGCTCGATCGAAGCCGACCATGCAGGCTCGCGCGGTCGGACGCATCGCCGCCGAACAGCCCGGGCGCTGGCACGCCGAGCACGCATCGTGCCGACCCGCGCCGGGCCGGCAGCGGCGAACACGCGACGGCCGCAGCGCTGGCTTTCGAGCCCGGGAACGCGTTCGAAGTCCCTGGAACGGAAGGGACTGGTAAATCACCCCGGTCGTTCCGGGCACCCGACTCAGTCTTCGACCAGCGCCAGCAGCAGCCCCTGCAGCTCCTGGTTGAGCAGGCGCACGGCGGATTGCAGCTCGTTGAGCATGTTGGCCCGCACCGCGAGCTGGTCGGCCGAGTAGGTGCCGCCGGCGCCGAAGAGCAGGGCGGCGAGCCGGCGGCCCTCGTCCGAATCGGGCTGCGCGAGCGGACCGGAGCGCTGCCAGCGCTCGCGGGTGTTGTGCGCGATGCTGGTGCGGCCCTGGTTGCTGAAGGCCGGATCGGTGAGCATGCGCCAGACGCCGGGCGGCCAGGCCGCGGAGACGGGGCGTTCGTCCCACACGTCGGCCAGCAGGTTGCGGGGGTGCTGGAATTCGTTCGTGTGGCCGTCCTGGGCCAGGGTCAGCAGGCCCAGGCCTGCCGCCGCCAGCCCGCCCCCGACGCCGAAGGCGTACTGCGTCGACCGGTCGCTGCCGATCGTCGTGCCGATGCCGCTGAGCGCGCCCACCACGATCGACAGCACGTTGAGGCGCTGGGTGCGGCGGTCGTCCAGGGCCGACAGGTAGCCGGCCATCTGGTCGGCGCGCTCGCCCTCGCAGTCCAGTTCGGCGGCCAGGCTGCTGACGGTGCTGCTCGCCAGCATGACCTGCGTCAGGATGCGCTGCTGCTGCCGGAGCACCGCCAGTTCCCGGGCCGGATCGGGCTGCGGCGGCGCGGCGGCCCGCAGGGTTTCCAGGGTCCGCAGCGCCGGAAGGATGCCCACCGCGTTGGCCGTCAGCAGGTTGCGGCGCGGGTAGCGCGCCAGGAGCTCCGGCGTGAAGGCCGTCTCCGGGTCCGGATCCGGGAGGGACGCCGGGCGGTAGCGGTAGGGCAGCGGCGGATCGCAGTGGCCCGCGGCGGCCTGCAGGCGCGCCGCGGGCGGGCTGGCGCATCCGGCGAGGGCCAGCAGCAGGAAGAGCAGGTAGAGGCGTGCCATGCGCGGGGCGGTGGGTGAGGGAGGCGGGGGAGGTGTTGGGGTGGTTCGGGACGGGAAGGGCGTTCGCGCGCCACGGCATGCGCCGCCGGGAATTCATTCCCGGCGCAGCGCCTTCATCCGGCGCCGCAGCGCCACTTCGGCCAGGTCCACGTCCTGCACCAGCGCGCGCAACGTGGTGTCGTTGATGCGGTTGCCCATGCGCAGCTTGTAGAGCGCGGCCCGCTCGGCGCGCAGGGCCGCCAGGCGCAGCTCGCTCTCGATGCGCTGCAGGCGCTGGGAGTCGCTGATGCCGTCGGCCTCGTCGCCGATCTCGGCCTTGGAGGTTTCGACGCGGCGGCGGTATTCGGTGGCGACGCGGGCGATGGCCTCGGCCTGCGGGGTTTCCAGGTCGGGCGCGGAGGGCGCCTCGATGGCTTCGAGGCGGTCGAGCGCGGCCTGGGCGGCGATGCCGCGCGCCATGCGTTCCTCGCGGGCCTGCAGGTCCTCCACCTGCGGGAAGTTGCGCAGCAGCAGCGGCAGGCCGATGGCGCCGGCGGCCAGGGTGAACAGGATCACGCCGGTGGCCAGGAAGACCAGCAGGTCGCGCGCCGGGAACGGGCTGCCGTCGGGCAGCGCGAGCGGCACCGAGAGCGCGCCGGCCAGGGTGATCGCGCCGCGGATGCCCGAGAGCGCGGCGATGCCGGCGATGCGCGGCGTGGGCTCGAATTCCAGCGGCCGGCCGCGCAGTTGCGCCAGCCACAGCTGGCGGCGCACCGCCAGCGTCACCCACAGCCAGCGCAGGCCGAGCAGCACCACCGAGATCGCCGCCACGTAGCCGACCAGCCTCCAGCGGCCGCCGGCCGAGCCGGCCTCCAGCCAGTGGCCGCCCAGCACCGTCGGCAGCTGCAGGCCCAGCAGCAGGAAGATCGAGCCGTTGAAGGTGTTCTCGATCATTCCCCAGGCGGCCTGGGACTGGATGCGTTCGTGGACGTACTCGCCGCGCTCCAGGTCGGAGACGTTGAGCGTCATGCCGGCGGCCACCGCCGACAGGATGCCCGAGACGCCGAAATGCTCGGCCAGGATGTAGGCCGCGAAGGGCAGCATCAGCAGCAGCATGGTGGTCTGCGGCCCGATGTCGCGCAGATGGCGGCTGAGCGCCTTGCGCAGCCATCCGAAGCCCCAGCCCAGCGCCACGCCCACCGCGACGCCGCCGAGCGCGATCACCACGAAGCTGGTGCCCGCCTCCCGCAGCGAGAAGGCGCCGGTGAGGGTGGCGGCGACCGCGAACTTCAGCGCCACCAGGCCCGAGGCGTCGTTGAGCAGCGACTCGCCTTCGAGCACGTGCTCCAGCGTGGCGGGCATGCCCAGCCCGCGGGTGATGGCCGACACCGCCACCGCGTCGGTCGGAGAAACCACCGCCGCCAGCGCGAAGGCGACCGGCAGCGGCATCGCCGGGATCATCCAGTGCACGAACCAGCCCAGGCCCAGCACGGTGAAGAAGACCAGCGCCAGCGCCATCGTCAGGATCGGCCGGTGCAGCTGGAAGAACTCGCGCTTGGGGATGCGCCGGCCGTCGGCGAAGAGCAGCGGCGGGATGAACAGCGCGAGGAACAGCTCCGGGTCGAAGGCGATGTGCAGGCCCGACTGCGGGATGGAGACGGCCGCGCCGACCGCGATCTGCACCAGCGGCAGCGGCACCGCGCGCATGAAGCGCCCGGCCAGCCCCGACAGGGCGCCGAGCGTGAGGAGCAGGAGGACGATTTCGACGGTATGCATGCGGACGGAAGGGAAGGGCGGGGAGCACGGCGGGGCGGGGGCGCGCGGCGCGGTCAGGGAAGACAATACGCCTCCTCGGGGCGACGCATGCCGCGGACCATTGTGGTTCGGCCGTGGCGGTGCTTCGCAACCCATTGTGGCCAGGGAAGGCGCGTCCGCCCGGGCACCCCGAACATGCCGCTCCGTGGCGCACCGTGCCGCGCCGACCCCTCCCGCTTTTCCGATGAACCGATTCTCCATGCCCCACGCCGCACACGACTCCCCGGATGCATCGCCCGTATCGCCCGTGCCGTCCGCACCGTCGGCTCCGCCTGCGCCCGCCGCGCCGTTCGGCCTTCCGGACGGGACGGTCGTGGCGGCCCTGGCGGCGCGTGCCGCGCTGGCCTTCGCGCCTTCCGCGCCGCCGCCGGGCGCCGCGCCCGCCGCCGGGCTGCTGTCGCCCTGCATCGGCGTCTGCCGGCTCGATGCCCTGCGCCACCACTGCGAAGGCTGCCTGCGCACGCTCGACGAGATCCGGGCCTGGGCGCGGTCCGACGACACGGCGCGCCGCGCCATCTGGGCGGCGGTGGCCGGGCGCGCCGGGATCGCGCTGCCGGAGCCGGACGGTGCGGCGCCTGCCGCCGGCGCGTCCGTCGCGTCGCCCGCCGTGCCATGACCGTTCCCCGGCCGGCGCCGCGCATCGATCCCTACAGCCTGCGGCTGTTCCTCGCGGTGGCGCGCGCCGGCTCGATCGTGCGCGGCGCGGCCCAGGAGCACATCGCGCCCTCGGCGCTGGGCCGGCGGCTGGACGACCTGGAGCACGCCTTCGGCGCCGCGCTGCTGGTGCGCTCGCCGCGAGGCGTGGCGCTGACCGAGGCGGGCCGGCTGGTGCTGGCGCGCGGCGGCCGCATCGACGACGCGCTGCAGGAACTGGCGCGCGAAGTGCGCATGCTCGACGGCACGCCGCGCGGCCGGGTGCGGCTGCACGCCAACGCGTCGGCGGTGGTGGGCTTCCTGCCCGAGCGGCTGCGGGCCTTCCTCGCGGCGCATCCGCAGGTCGAGGTGTCGCTGCAGGAGGCCGACACGCCCGAGGTGCTGCGCGCCTGCCTGGACGACCGGGCCGACCTCGGCGTGTGCGTGGAGTCGCCGGTGCCGGCCGGGCTGGAGGGCTGGCATTTCGCCGACGACCCGCTGCTGGTGCTGCTGCCGCGCGGCCATGCGCTGGCCGCCGGCGGATCGCGCGGACCGCGGTTCGCGCAGGTGCTGGACCACCCGCTGGTCGGCGTGCATCCCGACGGCGCGCTGGCCCGTTTCCTCGCGGTGCGGGCCGACGCGCTGGGCCGGGCGATGCGCATCACCGTCTCGGTGCAGGGATTCGACGCGGTCTGCCGGATGGTGGAGGCCGGGCTGGGCATCGCGGTGGTGCCGACGAGCGCGCTGGCGGGCTACGCCGGCAGCCGCCGCTTCGCGCGCCGCGCGCTGGCCGAGCCGTGGGCGGCGCGCGCGCTGTGGATGTACGCGCTGCGCAAGCAGCCCCGGCTGCGCTCGGTGCAGGCGCTGGCCGATGCGCTGCGGGGCGGCGGTCCGGGCCGGCCCGCTTGACCGGCGGACGCGGGACTGCCTACACTGGCCGCTGCTCCGGGGTGCACCGATGTGCTGAGACTGTGTCGATCGCGACGCTAAACCCGATGAACTTGATCCGGCTCGTACCGGCGTAAGAAGAGCGCATCCTGTCTCTCCCGTTCCGTCGCGCGCTATCGTTTCGATAGCTGCAAGTGAAGATGGGGCGCCGGCCAGGGGCATTCCGGGGCATCCAACCAACCCTGAGGATGCTCCGCATGAACGCCCCCGAACGCCTGCCCGCCGCCCCCGACGGCCCCGCCGCCCCGCGCGACGAGAAATTCTCCCCCGACCGCTTCGCCGAGCTGCTCGCGCGCAGCCGCATGCCGTTCCCGGCCTCGACGAAGACGCACGTCGCCGGCACGATCCACCCCGGCCTGCGGGTGCCGATGCGCGACGTGCGCCTGACCAACGGCGAGACGGTCACCCTCTACGACACCTCCGGCCCCTACACCGACCCGGACGCGGCCATCGACGTGCGCCGGGGCCTGCCCGCGGTGCGCGACGGCTGGATCGCCGCGCGCGGCGACACCGAGCCCTACGCCGGCCGCACCCGCGTGGCGCTGGACGACGGGGCGCACGCCGGCGGCGCGCGCATCGACGAACTGCGCCGGCAGGCCGAGGCGCTGCAGCGCCCGCCGCGCCGCGCCCGCGCCGGCGCCAACGTGACCCAGATGCACTACGCCCGCCGCGGCATCGTCACCCCCGAGATGGAGTACGTCGCCATCCGCGAGAACGGCAAGCGCGCCTGGATGGCGCGCTACCAGGACGACGCCGAGCGCGAGGCGCGCCTCGCCGGCAACGCGCTGGGCGCCGCCGTCCCCCCGCTGATCACGCCCGAGTTCGTGCGCGACGAGGTGGCGCGCGGCCGGGCCATCATCCCGGCCAACATCAACCATCCGGAAGTCGAGCCGATGGCCATCGGCCGCAACTTCCTAGTCAAGATCAACGCCAACATCGGCAACTCGGCCGTCACCTCCAGCATCGAGGAGGAGGTCGAGAAGCTGGTCTGGGCCACCCGCTGGGGCGCGGACAACGTGATGGACCTCTCCACCGGCCGCAACATCCACACCACCCGCGACTGGATCGTGCGCAACTCGCCGGTGCCCATCGGCACGGTGCCGATCTACCAGGCGCTGGAGAAGGTCGGCGGCGTGGCCGAGGACCTGACCTGGGAGCTGTTCCGCGACACCCTCGTCGAGCAGGCCGAGCAGGGCGTGGACTACTTCACCATCCATGCCGGGCTGCGGCTCGCGCATGTGCCGCTGACCGCGAAACGGCGCACCGGCATCGTCTCGCGCGGCGGCTCGATCATGGCCAAGTGGTGCATCGCCCACCACCGCGAGAGCTTCCTGCACGCGCACTTCGAGGACATCTGCGACATCATGAAGCAGTACGACGTGAGCTTCTCGCTCGGCGACGGCCTGCGCCCGGGCTGCGCGGCCGACGCCAACGACGCGGCCCAGTTCGCGGAACTGCACACCCTGGGCGAGCTGACGCGGATCGCCTGGACGCACGACGTCCAGACCATGATCGAGGGCCCGGGCCACGTGCCGATGCACCTGATCCAGGCCAACATGGCCGAGCAGCTGAAGCACTGCCACGAGGCGCCGTTCTACACCCTGGGCCCGCTGACCATCGACGTCTCGCCCGGCTACGACCACATCGCCTCGGCCATCGGCGCGGCGATGATCGGCTGGATGGGCACCGCCATGCTCTGCTACGTCACGCCCAAGGAGCACCTGGGCCTGCCCGACCGCAACGACGTCAAGCAGGGCCTGATCGCGTACAAGATCGCGGCGCACGCCGCCGACGTCGCCAAGGGCCACCCCGGCGCCCGGGCGCGCGACGACGCGCTGAGCCAGGCGCGCTTCGAGTTCCGCTGGGAGGACCAGTTCAACCTCGCGCTCGACCCCGACACCGCGCGCGCCTTCCACGACGAGACGCTGCCCAAGGAATCGGCCAAGGTGGCGCACTTCTGCTCGATGTGCGGGCCGAAGTTCTGCTCGATGAAGATCACCCAGGAGGTGCGCGACTACGCCGCGCGCCAGGGCGTGGCCGAGGCGGACGCCGCCGCCGCCGGCATGGCCGAGAAGTCGGCCGAGTTCCGGCGCGGCGGCGGCGAGGTCTACGTGCCGATCGTGCCGGCCTGAGCCGGCGCCGGAGGGCCGTTGGGCCGCCGGGAGCCGGCGGTCAGTCCATCTTGGCGTTGGACGCCTTGACCGCCTGGCGCCAGCGCGGGATCTCGCGGCCCAGGAAGCGGCCGAAGTCCTCGCTGCCCAGGAAGGCCGGGTCGGCGCCCTGGGCGACCATGCGCTGGCGCACCTCCGGGTCGGCCAGCACCTGGCGGAAGGCGTCGCTCAGGCGGGCGACCACCTCCGGCGGCGTGGCGGCCGGCGCCATGAAGCCGTAGAAGCCGACCACCTCGAAGTCCTTCACCCCGGCCTCGATGGCGGTGGGCACGTCGGGCAGCGCTGGATTGCGGGCGCGGCTGGTGACCGCCAGCGCCCGCACCTTGCCCTGCTTCGCGTAGCCGGCGGCCTGCGGGATCGACTCGGCCATGAACTGCACCTGGCCGCCCATCAGGTCGGTGAAGGCCGGCGCGCTGCCGCGGTACGGGATGTGGACCATGAAGGTGCCGGTGGCGTTCTTGAACATCTCCGGCACCAGGTGCGAGATGCCGCCGTTGCCGGCCGAGCCGTAGTTGATGCGGCCCGGGTGCTGCCGGGCGTAGGCGACGAATTCCTGCAGCGTCTTCGCCGGCACCTGCGGGTTGACCAGCAGCGCCAGCGGCTGCTGCGCGGTGCGGGCGACGGGCACGAAGTCCTTCAGGATGTCGTAGGGCAGCTTCGCGTAGAGCGCGCCGTTGATCGCCAGCACGCCGGTGTTGCCGAGCATCAGCGTGTAGCCGTCGGCCGGGCCGCGGGCGACGTTCTCGGCGCCGACCGAACCGCCGGCGCCGGGCTTGTAGTCCATGATGACCGGCTGGCCGAGCGCCGCGGTCAGCTTGTCGGACAGCAGCCGCGCGTGCTGGTCCAGCGGCCCGCCGGCCGGGAAGCCGATCACCACCTTGATCGGTTTCTCGGGGAAGGCGGCGCGCGCGGACGGCGCGGCGATCAGCAGCGCGGCGGCCAGCAGGGCGCCCAGCGCCGGCAGATGGCGGCGGGACAAGCGGGGGGGATCGGAACGGCGCATGCGGCGTGTCTCTTTCTGTTGCGAGGAAGTGCGGAGCGATTGTCGGGGGGCGCCTAGCGGGGAGCGCGGCCGTCGGCGGCCTCCGGCGCGTCGGGCCCCGCCGCCGTGCCCGCGTCGCCGTCGCGGACCAGCCCGTACAGCAGGGCTCCGCTCGCCAGCACCGCCATGCCCACCCAGGCTGCGTTGAAGCTGCCGAACTGCTGCGAGCGCACGTACGACAGGCTCGACCACAGCATGTAGGCGCAGCTCAGGCAGAAGAGGGCCGGCAGCGCCGGGTAGAGCGGCACCCGGAACGGGCGCGGATGCGCGGGCTCGGTGCGGCGCAGCCGGAACAGCGACAGCCCGGTCAGCAGGAAGAACAGCCAGAACACCGGCGCGGTGTACTCCACCATCGCCCGGAAGCCGCCCTGGAACGCGGTGCCGACGCCGATCAGCGCCAGCGCCAGCGCGCCCTGCGCCAGGAAGCCGTTGCGCGGCACGCCGCGCGCCTCGTCCCAGGCGGCCAGCGCGTGCAGCCGCGGCCAGTCGCGCCCCAGCGCGCCGGCGGTGCGGGCGCCGACGATCAGCGTGGCGTTGATCGAGGTCAGCGCTGCCACCGCCACCATCGCGGCCACGAGCCGGCCCGCGCCCGGTCCGAAGGCCGCGGCCAGCGTGTCGGTCGCCACCGCGTCCGACCTCGCCATGCCCTCCAGGCCCAGCGCGTACCAGTAGGCCCCGTTCACCAGCAGGTAGAGCGCGGTGATGAAGCCCACCGACAGCAGCAGCGCCCATACGATGGTGCGCCGGTGCCGCAGGTCGGCGCTGATGTAGGCGGCGTCGTTCCAGCCGCCGAAGGTCAGCAGCACGAAGACCATCGCCAGGCCGATGCCGCCCGGCCCGGCCGGCGCGCCGCCGGACGGCACGGGCGCCGCCGCCCCGGCCGCGCCGGCGCCGCTCCACCACAGCCAGGCCGCCGCGAGCACGATCATCGCCAGGCCGCCGACCTCGACCACGGTGAGCCAGGCCTGCGCGGTGGCGCCGTCGCGGATGCCGCGGAGGTTGACGGCGGTCAGCGCCGCCACCGCCAGCGCCGCGTAGACCGCCGCGCCGTGCGGCCCGAGCGGCAGCAGCTGCGACAGGTAGTCGCCGAAGACGAAGCCCAGCAGCGCGACCGAGCCGGTGGTGATCACCGAGAACCGCGCCCAGGCGTAGACCAGCGCCACGCCGCGGCCGAAGGCGCGCGACAGGAAGTGGTATTCGCCGCCCCGGCTCGGGTAGGCCGAGGACAGCTCGGCGTAGCACAGCGCGCCGACGATCGAGACCAGACCGCCGGCCAGCCAGACCGCGAACAGCCAGCCGGCGGAGGGCACGTTGGCCGCCACCAGCGACGGCGCCTTGAAGATGCCCGCGCCGATGGCCACGCCCACGACGATGGCGATGGCATGCCCCAGGCGCAGCCGCCCCGGGCCCGCGCCGCCGGGGCCGCTCATTCCCGGATGCCGGTGGTGTCCGGGCCCGCGGCGCCGGTGCCCGCGATGGGGGCGGCGCCCTCGGTGCGGACCGCCTCGAAGGTCACCGGCGCGGCGGTGCCGCGCGCCACCGCGCCCACGATACGGTCGCCGTCGGCCCGGCCGTTGAAGCGCAGCATCGCGCCGGTCGCATCGCGCACCGCGAAGGTCAGCGTGCTGCCCGAGAGCTGGGGCCGCACCGCGCTGGCGGTCAGGGCGCCGAACGCCGCGTCACCCCGGACCTCCTGGTATTTCTGGGTGAAGTGGAAGCTCTCCGGCGCGCCGGAGAGCCCGCCGGTCGAGACCTTCCAGTGGCCCGAGACGTTGGCCGGGATGCGCCACAGGAAGACCTCGCCGGTGCCGGCGCGGGCGGTCTCGTCGGGCTGCCAGTCGCCCATCGAGAACGAATGCGAGACGACCCGGGTGCCCGGCTGCATGGCGAACAGCTTGGGGCGCAGCCGCAGGTTGAGTTCCGGCAGCAGGTACATGGTGACCACGCTCGCGCCCGAGAAGTCGGTCGCGAAGATGTCCGCGCGCTGGAACGACACCCGGTCGGCCACGCCGGCATCCCGGGCGCGGTGGTTCGACAGGTCCACCATCTGCGGGTTGAATTCCAGCCCCAGGGCGCGCGCGCCGTGGTTGCGGGCCGCGGCGATGGCGATCTTGCCGTCGCCCGAGCCCAGGTCGACCACCCGGTCGTTCCCGGTGACCTCGGCCATCTGCAGCATGCGGTCGACCACCGCGTCGGGCGAGGGAATCCAGATCACGTCCTTACCGGACTGCCCCCGGGTCGGGGCGTAGCCGCCCGCCTGGGGCGTCGGGGCCGTCTGGGCGGCGGCGCCGGGAGCGACGCCCCCGAGTCCGAGCAGGCTGAGGGCGGCCAGCGTCCGGCCCAGGAAGCGGTATGCCATCGGGAATTCCTCCGTTGCGTTGTCGGCCGCGCAGCGGGCCGGGAGCGTGCGGGCAGGCGCGCGGTGACAGCGCGGGGACTGCAGCGGCACGGCCCGGGCCATTCTGTCGCAAGGCTTCGCTCAGGCACAAGCCCCCGGAGCCTCGTGTTTCTACCGTGCCCGGCCGGGGCGCGGCGGATGGCGGCGGGGCGGCGTCCGGACCGGGCGTCGGGGCGGCGGGGGCGTCAGGGAATGGCGCGCGCCGTGCAGTGGAAGGCCCGGGTGCAGTAGGGGAAGGCCACGGTGTCGGCGCCGCACAGGGTGGGGTGGGTGGCCATCAGGTGGGCGATGGCGTCGGCCACCTCGTCGCGCTGGGACGGCGGCAGCGCGGCGATGAAGCTGATCGACAGCACCCGGTCCAGCAGCACCTCGCGCGGCGGGCCGACGTGGCGGTGCGGGAAGCTCGCCAGGTGCAGCGGCCCGAAGCCCGGGTGGTCGGCCAGCGGCGCGCGCCAGCGTCCGCCGCGGAAGTGCGGCGCCTCGACCTCGTAGGGCGCGATGATCGCGGCGAAGGCGGCCACCCAGTCCACCGACTCGTCGCGCTCGTGCCAGACGAGCCCGAGCCGGCCGCCGGGCGCCAGCACCCGGTGGATCTCGTCGAGCGCGGCCTCGTCCGCGAAATGGTGGAAGGACTGGGCGCACAGCACCGCATCGACCGAGCCGGATTCGAGCGGCAGGCTCTGCGCGGTGCCGGCCAGCGCGCGCGCGCCGAGCAGCCGGGTCGCGAGCTGGTTGCGCAGCACGTCGACCGGTTCGACGGCGATGACCTCGGCGCCGGTCTGCAGCAGCAGCCGGGTGAAGCGGCCGGTGCCCGCGCCCAGGTCCACCGCGACCGAGGACGGCCCCAGGTCGAGCGGCCCCTGCAGCCAGGGCAGCAGTTCCATCGGGTAGGGCGGCCGGCCGCGCGCATACGGCGTGGGCTGCGCGCCGCCGGCGGCGGTGTCGGCGGCAGAAAGGGCGGCGGTGGAAAGCGGCACGGTGCGGGCCCGGTTCGGTGGGATCGGCAGGCGGGATGGCGGGACGGGTGCGGTTCAGGCGGCGAGCGGGCCGGACGCGATCGGCGCGGCGACGGGCACGGTGTCGTCCGCGCGCACCGAGGTGTCGTGGCGCTCGTAGGTGCCGATCAGGCAGCCGCTGGCGACCGCGCGGGCGCGCAGCGCGTCGAGCAGCGCCTCGCGCCCGGGCGTGTCGCTGGAGAAGGCCGGGCCGTCGGCCAGTGCGAACAGCTGGAAGGCGTAGCGGTGCGGCCCGTGGCCGGGCGGCGGGTCGGGCGCGATCCAGCCGGTCTGCAGGTAGGAATTGCGGCCGACCCGCAGGGCGCCGGTGCCCTCGTGCGCGTCGCTGTCGAGCGCGCCCTCGGCCAGGGCGCCGTCCCCGGGCGGCAGGTCGACCACGATGGCGTGCACCAGCGGGCGCGGCGTGGGAGCGTCGGCGTCCTCGACGATCAGCGCCAGCGAGCGCACGCCCTCCGGCACGCCCGACCACTGCAACGGCGGCGACAGGCCCGCGCCGTCGGCGGTGTAGGGCACCGGGATCGGCGCGTGGTCGGCGAAGGCCAGGCTGGTGACCTGCAGCGCGGCGGTGCCCTGGCGCAGGTCGATCAGGTTGAAGGCGATGCTGTCGAGCCCGGCGCGCTGGTTGCGCAGCGCATGGCCGATGGCGTCGGGCAGGTTTTCGAGCATGGTCGGCTCCGGAACGCGGAAGGTCGGGGACGGGCCGCCCCGCCGGAGGCGGAACGCGGGCCGCGGCGGCGGCCGGTCAGCGCGCGTCGTGGTCCGGGGGCAGGGGCGGAACGAGACTCCAGTGTGCCTGCGAAGCCGGTCCGGCGTGTTTCCATGCGCAATCGCGGCGCGTCGCCGGCTCCCCTCATGCGCCGCCATGCATCCCGCCGCTCCCCGCGCCCCGACGCGATCAAGGACGCCTGCTCCCGCTGCAACCTGCGCGAACTGCGCCTGCCGGTGGCGCTCGGCAGGTCTGCGCGATCCCCTTGCGGGCGCGGGGGTTCCCGTGCTCGGCGCTGGCGTTGCGCATGACGCGGAAGGGATCGGCGGCCATTTCGGGCTGACGCTGGAGTCGGCGGATGCTGAAGCGCGTCCCTACTGCCGCAGTCCGATCGCCAGGCGGTTGAATGCGCCCATCAGCGCGATGGCGAAGCACAGGTCGGATATCTCCGCGTCGCTGAAATGCGCCTCGAGCGGATCGAATGCGCCGTCGGGCGCGTGGGTCGAGGCGACATCGGCCAGCGATTCCGCCCACGCCAGCGCCGCGCGCTCGCGGTCGTCGAAACGGGCGCTCGCGCGCCAGCCGGCGAGGCTGTCGATCTTCGCGTCCGGCGCGCCGCCCGCGCGCAGCGCCGACGCGTGCATCTCCAGGCAGAAGGCGCACCCGTTGATCTGCGAGATCCGCAGGTAGACCCATTCCAGCAACTGCTTGCCGAGGCTGCCCTTCTCCAGGGCCTGCTTGGTCTGGACCAGTCCCCGGTAGGCGTCCGGGGACAGGGTGGCGTACGGCAGGCGGGGGGTCGGCATGGAAGGTTCCTGTGAGGGGGGGACACGACCGATACGGTACGCGGGCCATGCCCTGGCGCACAGGTGCAAAATTCGACGACTTAAATGGGACATCGCGTGGACCTGCAGCATCCGATATCGCCCCGCGGGCAGGGCATGCCGATCTACCGCCAGCTGTACGGGCGGTACCGGGATGCGATCGCCACGGGAAAACTCCGCGCCGGGGACCGGGTGCCCTCGGTGCGCAGCCTGGCCAGCGAACTGAACCTGGCGCGGGGCACCGTCGAGCTGGCGTACCAGATGCTGGCCGGGGAGGGCTATTTCCTGGCGCGCGGGCCCGCCGGGACCTTCGTGGCGCCCGGGCTGGGGAATCCGGCGGAACCGATCGAGCCGGTCGGACCGGCGGGCGCCGACGGGTCCGCGCCCGCGGCCCGCGCGCCCCGGCGTCCGGCGCAAGCGCCGCATCCCCGCGACGCGGTCCGGCCCTTCCAGCCCGGCCTGCCCGCGCTGGACGCGTTCCCGCGCAAGACCTGGGCCCGCCTGGCCGGGCGCCGCCTGCGGGCGCTGGACGCCGCGGCCCTGGCCTATCCCGACCCGGCCGGATACGGGCCGCTGCGCCACGCCATCGCGGCCTACCTGGGCATCGCGCGCGGCATCGCCTGCGCGCCGGAGCAGGTGTTCGTCACCTCCGGCTACCGCGGTGCGCTGGAACTCGTCTGCCGCACCGTGCTGGCACCCGGCGATGCGGGGTGGTACGAAGACCCCGGCTACCTCCAGGGCCGCCGGTTCCTGGAGCGCGCGGGCATGCGCCTGGAGCCGGTGCCCGTGGACGGCGAAGGCCTGGTGGTGCAGGCCGGAGAGCGGCGCGCCGCCCGGGCCCGCTTCGCCGTGGTGACGCCCACGCACCAGAGCCCGACCGGGGTACCCCTCGCGCTGCCCCGGCGGATGGCCCTGCTGGACTGGGCCGTCCGCCGGCAGGCGTGGATCGTCGAGGACGACTACGACGGCGAGTTCCGCCACCACGGCCGGCCGATCCCCGCGCTCAAGAGCCTGGACCGCGACGGGCGCGTGCTCTACACCGGCACCTTCAGCAAGGTGCTGTTCCCCGGCCTGCGGCTGGCCTATCTGGTGGTGCCCGCGCCGCAGGCCGGGGCGTTCCGGGACATGGCGGGCCATCTGCCCGGCCCGGGGTCCGACCTGCTGCAGGCCACGGTGGCCGACTTCATGGAGCAGGGCCATTTCGCGCGCCACCTGCGCCGGATGCGCGCGCTGTACGCGCAGCGGCGCGGCTACCTGGTCGACGCGCTCCGGCAGACCTTCGGCGCGCGGCTGCGGGTCCCGCCGCAGGCCGGCGGCCTGCATGTGCTGGCCCTCCTGCCGTCCGGGCAGGGCGATACGGCCTGGGCCGCCGCCGCGCGGGCGCAAGGCCTGGCCGTCCAGGCCCTGAGCGACTGGCGGATGCGGCCCTCGTCGCCCGGCGGCCTGCTGATGGGCTTCGCCAACTTCGCGACGCCCGACCAGGCCGTGGAAGCGGTCCGTCGGCTGGGCGCGGTCGCGCCCGTGCCCTGACCCGCTGGTCGGCGCGCCAGGCCGAACCGGTGTCCGGCGCCGGTCATGCGGGGCCCGCCCCGGGCGCGTCGTCCGCCATCGCCTCGGCCAGCAGGGCGCGCAGGCGGGCCGGCACCCGGTCCAGGTCGTCCAGCGGCAGCTGCCCGACCCGCACGGTGGTGGCGCGGCCCTGGTAGGCCAGGCGGTGCGATGCCGGGGGCGGCGCCGCCGACCCGCCCGCGCCGTCCCACGGGTAGAGCAGCAGCAGCCGGTCGCAGCGGTAGCGGTCGGCGTAGGCGAGCATCTGGTACAGGTCGGCCGGCGCCACGCCCAGCCGGCCGCCGGCGGCGTCCAGCGGCTTCCACTTGGTATCGGCGATGCACACCGGCCGGTCGCCGTGCCAGACCACGATGTCCGGCCGCAGCCGCAGCAGGCCGCCGTGCCCGGCGCGGTCGACCAGGTGCGGCCCCGGCTGCTGCAGGGTCGCGCGCAGGCCGGGCGGCAGGTGCTCGCGCAGGGCGCGGCCGACGTAGCGCTCGAAGAGCAGCGCCATGTCGAACAGCAGGCCGAAGGCGGCGCTGGCGCCGGCGGCGGGCGCGGGCGCCAGCGCGTCGAGGAAGGCGACGGCCAGGTCGCGGGCGGTATCGAAGCGGGCGTCGCGGCGGTCGGCGGGCAGGTCGCGCCACCAGCCGCCGTCCCCGGCGCGCAGGCGGACCGCCGCGAAGGCGCCGGCCAGCGGGCGCAGCGCGCGGCGGGCGGCGTCGCCGGGCGCCAGGGCCTCCATGCGCGCCAGCGCCAACCGGAACAGCTGGTTGAGGCCGTGGTCCTCGTCGAGCAGGTCGAAGCGGCAGGCGAGCCGTTCGCGGTGCACCGGGTCGCCGCGCAGTTGCGCATCGAGCCGCAGGCGGCCGCGCACCGCCGGCAGGTCGGCGTCCACCGTGCGGTAGCGGCGCGGCAGGCCGCCGCGCAGGGCCTGCGCCAGCGTGTCGCAGAAGCAGAGCACGAAGACATCGAGCCAGCCGGCGCGCGCCAGCGCCGCGCGGGCATCGCCCGGCAGGTGCAGCCGGGGGCCGTGCGGCAGGCCGTGCGCCGCCAGCAGCATGCGCAGCAGGTCGTGCCGGACGGCGGGCACCGGCTGCGCGCCCCCGGGGCCGGCCAGGCGGGGCAGCAGTTCCAGCGCGCGTCCCGGCGTCCCCGCCGCGCCGGGCAGGTGCAGCAGCCCGACGTACTGCTGCAGCCGCACCCGGCGGCGCGGCAGGTGGGCCAGCAGGCCGATGCCCAGGCGGTCGCCGAGCGCGTCCAGCGCCGCGACTTCGTGCGGGGCGAGCGCCGGCGCGCCGCCGGCGGCCGGATCGTCGGCGACCGGCACGGTCTGGTGGGTCTGCAGCGTCAGGGGCGTCGAAAGGGGCATGCGGGTTGCGTTCGTGTCGTTTCCGGAGCGCCGGGCGCGGGGGGGGACGCCGCGGATTTTTGCCGTGCATTCATGGCCCGGACATGCGTTGTCCGGACCATGGAAGGGGATGGTCGCGCCACGGCCATCCATGGTTCACAACATTTGCAGGAGTTTCATGCCATGGCCGAACAAGAACAGATGAAAGTGTCCACCCGGATCGGGCTGGGCTACGGGATCGCGCTGGTGCTGTGCTTCGCGGGCTTCGCGTTCGCCGCATCGACGATGCGGTCGCTGGCGCACGACGTGGACATCGTCGCCAGCGACCGGCTGGCCAAGGTCGGCCAGTTGCAGGAGATGCGCAACAACTTCAATGCCCAGGGCCACCAGGTGCGCAACATCCTGATCAGCGACGACCGCGCCTTCCAGGACGCGGAGCTGAGGAAGATCGTCGGCATCCGGTCGCTCAACACGGAGATCGTGCGCAAGCTGCGGGCGGCCGAGCCGGACCCCGAGGCCGCGGCCCTGCTCAAGGACGTCGCGGAATATTCCGAGCCGTTCTACCGGGCCATCGACCGGGTCGTCGAACTGGCGTACGCGGGCCGGGCGGCGCAGGCGCACGCGCAGCTGATCGGCGAGATGCGCGATCGCCAGATGCCGCTGTTCAAGGCGGTCGACGATTCGCTCGGGCTGCAGATGGAGTCGTCCCGGCGGCTGGCGACCGAGGCGACCGGCAACGCGGGCGATGCGGCGCGCGGGATGCTCGGCATCGGCGTGGTCGTCGCGCTGGCATCCGCGGCCCTGTGCCTGGGAACCGCCCGCTGGATCACGCGGGCGCTCGGCTCCGAGCCGGCGGTGCTGGCGGCGGCGGTCCGCCGGTTCGCCGAGGGCGACCTGGGCATCGCGCCGGGCGCGCGGGCGGCCGCGCCGGGCAGCGTGCTGGCGGCCATCGGCGGCATGCAGGCCCAGTGGTCGCGCATCGTCAGCGAAGTGCGCGCCAGCAGCGACAGCATCGCCATCGGCTCCCACCAGATCGCCACCGGCAACGCCGACCTGAGCCAGCGCACCGAGGAGCAGGCCAGCAGCCTGCAGCAGACCGCCGCGTCGATGGAGGAGGTGTCCACCACGGTGCGCAACAGCGCGGAGACCGCGGTCGAAGCGAGCCGACTGGCCGCCGACGCCGCGGCGTCGGCGAACCGGGGAAGCGACCTGGTCGACCGCGCGGTCCGCACCATGCAGGACATCGCCGAGTCCTCGCGCCGGATCGGCGACATCATCGGCGTGATCGACGGCATCGCGTTCCAGACCAACATCCTGGCGCTCAACGCCGCGGTGGAGGCGGCGCGCGCCGGCGCGCAGGGGCGCGGCTTCGCGGTGGTGGCCGGCGAGGTGCGCAGCCTGGCGGGCCGCTCGGCGGCGGCGGCCCGGGAGATCAAGGCGCTGATCCAGGACAGCGTCGAGCAGGTCCAGCAGGGCGTGCGCGGGGTGCACGACGCGGGCGCGTCGATGGCCGGGATCGTGTCGCAGGCCCGGCGGGTGCACCGGATGATCGCCGAGCTCTCCGCGGCGGCGGAGCAGCAGTCGCTGGGCATCCAGCAGATCGGGCGGTCGGTGGACCAGCTCGACCAGGTGACGCAGCAGAACGCCGCGCTGGTGGAGGAAAGCGCCGCCGCCGCCGACAGCCTGCGGCGCCAGGCGGCGTCGCTGGCTGCGGCCGTGGGGGCGTTCCGGCTCGAAAGCCCCGGACTCGTGCTGCTGCCGGCCGCCTGAAACGGGCGGGGGCGGTGCCTGCCGGGACGTCGGACCGTTCCGGTTCCTCCGCCTCACCCCAGGATGGCCCGCACCATCGGCGGCGTCAGCCGGTCGGCCACGGTGTAGCGGGTGCGCGGCTCCAGGTCGCGGCCGGCGCTGCCGAAGAGCGCGGCCGGGTCGGCGCCCGCGGCGCGCACGATGTGCAGCGCCGCGGGCTTGTCCGGCCCGTCGCGCAGCACCAGCCGCAGCGGCTCGCCGTCGTCGTGGAACAGCTCGCGCAGCAGCGGCAGGACGCGTTCACGCAGGCGCCGCTCCAGCGCGTCGAAATCCGCCAGGCCGGCGAGGTAGGCATGGCCCAGCAGGTGCTCGGGGCCCAGCAGGTAGTCGAGGCGGGCGTTGAGCGCCTCCAGCAGCGCGGCCAGGTCGATGCCGGTGGGCCGGCCGGCGTCGATCGCGCGCAGCGCCTGCGCGTCCGGCGCCAGCGTCGTGAAGGCGAAGCGCCGGCGCAGCGCGAGGTCCAGCGGCGCGGTGGACCGGTCGGCGGTGTTCATCGTGCCGAGCAGGTAAAGATTCGGAGGGAGCCCGAACGGCCGCTCCTCGGGCGAGTAGGGCAGCCGCACCGACAGCGCGTGCGCCGCGCCCAGGCGCTTGTCGTCCTCCACCAGCGTGATCAGCTCGCCGAAGATGCTGGCGATGTTGCCGCGGTTGATCTCGTCGATGACCAGCACGTGCGGCCGCAGCGTCGGCGGCCGTGCGCAGTCGGGCGGGCCGAGCCGGCGGTCCACGTCCGCCAGCAGCTGCAGCGCGGCCCAGAAGAAGGACCGGTTGTAGAGCCGGGTGTCGGCCGGCGTGCGGATGTCCGCGCGGCGCAGCCACAGCGCCTTGAGCTGGTGGCGCGGCAGGTTGTAGAGCGTGCCCGCGCCCGGCAGCAGCAGCGACAGGCTGCGCTCGCGCACGCCCATGCGCACCTCGGCCTCGAAGCCCCGGAACAGCCGCGTCCGCACGAAGCCGGTGGCGGATTCCTCGATCTCGGTCATCAGCTGGGCGAAGGCGCGCTCGAAACGCTCCTCCTCCGGCATCGCCAGGCCGGCGGGCGCGCGCGCGGCGTCCCAGTTGCAGCGCGCCTGGTCGGCGATGCGCTTGAGCACGCCCGGCTCCACGTCGTAGGCCAGGCCGTTGTCGGCGGTGGTCTGCGGCCGGATGCCCTCGACGAAGTCCTGGTAGCTGTACGACGGGTGGAAGGTCACGAAGTCGATGCAGCCCTCCTCGCGGTAGCGCTCGAAACGCGACTGCGTGGCGGCGTAGGCCTCCGGCGCCATCAGCGCGCCGACGTCCGCGCCCTCGACGATGGCGACCGCCTCTGCCACCGCGCGATACGTCTTGCCGGTGCCCGGCGGGCCCTGCAGGATGCGGTTGAGCGGGCCGGGCAGGGCGGGCGTTGGACGAGTCGGCGGGGGCGACAGGGGGAGCGGCGGGGGCATGGGCGGCAGTATCCCGCAGCGGCGCCGGCCTTGCGCCGCTGCCGGATGCGGGCGGCGGCCCGGACGGGGACCGAACCCGGGGCCGGCGCCGGCGGTCTTCGATCCGCGCTCATCAAAAAGGATGATGGAGGAAGAAAATCTCCGGATTATCCTGTTTCCTTCTGCAACAGGAGCATCATCATGCGATCCAGCGGAAATGTCGGAAAATGCGGAATCCTCGCCTAGATTTTCCTGGCGATTGTTGCCATGGTCGGCTGCGCCGAGGTGCCGCACCGTGCCAATGTCCATGCGGACAATATCGAATCGTGCGATCTGTCGAAAAAATCCGGGGATATAAGATATTCGACCCCGGAAGTGTCGGACGATTATGTCCTGCATTTTCTGGAATTCGACGACCAGGGATGGGCCTATCCGACCGTCGACGAAAGCGGCGACGCGCGGCAGGGCAACGCGTCGGCGCAGGCGGACTGCGCCATTTCCTCGCTGGTGAGCGAGGCGGAGAAGGGCGAGGTGCTGGCGATCGTGTTCGTCCACGGCTGGAAGCATTCGGCCGCCTACGACGACCGGGACGTCCAGCGTTTCCGCAAGCTGCTGAGCAACCAGTCCGCGCACGAGAAGGGACGCAAGACCCTCGGGTTCTACGTGGCCTGGAACGGGGCGTCGATCGACGCGCCCGTGCTGGAGGAATTCAGCTTCTGGGGCCGGAAGAACGCGGCGCACCACGTCTCGCTGGGATCGGTGCGGGGATTCTTCTCGCGCATCAAGGCGGTCCGCAACCACTACAACAGCCCGGCGCATCCGCAGGGCGAGAACTGCGGCGCCGAGTGGCGCGGCGAGAGCCAGACCTGCCGGCTCCGGACGGTCATGATCGGGCACAGCTTCGGCGGACAGATCCTGTTCGAATCCGCCGCGCCCTTCGTCCTGGAAACCCTGTCCGGGGTGCGCGACCTGCCCGCCGACACCCGGCCGGTGAGCCTTCCCACCCGGCAGCAGGGCATCGCGGACCTCATCATCCTGCTGAATCCCGCCTTCGAAGCGACGCGCTACGACGCGGTGCACCGGGCGGCGAAATTCTACAATCCCGGCATCTACGAGCCGCCATTGCTGGTATCGATCACCTCGTCCGCCGATAATGCCACCCGCATCGCGTTTCCCGTGGCCCGGACGATCAATTCGATTTTCCAGCATCCCGCCAATTCGGATCTCCAGTCGGAGGCGATACGAAAGACGCACGGGCATATGGATTATTACCGGACGCACGTGCTCCGAAAAGGCGGCCACCCCGAAGAGGACGCGCGGAACGCGGAAGGCGGCCCGGACAGGACCGGCCTCTGCTTCGATGACGGGGGGCAGACGCCGCTCGCGAAGCGCTACCGGGACCGGTTCGTGGAATCGTCGCGGGACGCGACGGGCAACGTGCGTCTGCGCAAGGGATGGGTGCGGGACTACTGCGGGAACCTGCGGCTGGAGAATCGTCCGGATTCGGATCTCGGCGAGCACAGCATCGTGTGGAACGTCGCCACCGACGCGTCGATCATCCCGGACCACAACACGATCGGCGAGATCGAGGTGCTGAATTTCGTGCGCCAGCTGTACGTCGACCTGTCGAACAGCTACAAGCCGCCCGTTCCGGCGAAGGCGGATTGACGCCTGGCGGGCAGGGGGCCGGGCGCGGCAGCCCCGGCGGCGCGAGGGCGCGGCGCGGTGTCATGGGGCTTTCATGCCGCGCCTCTAGGGTCGCGCCTTTCGATTCCCAGCGACCGACCCCCTGCCATGCCGTATCCGACGCCGCTTCCCTTCGCGTTCCGCCTTTCCGCCGGGGGCCTGCGCGCCACCGCGCTCGCCGCCCTGCTGGCCCTGTCCGCCTGCGGCGGCGGGGGCGGCGACAACGCCCCCTACGCCGTGCCCTCGGCGCCGGCCGGCCTCGGCTACGCCGACACCGCCCCGGCGCCGCAGGCGCTCGCCTTCGTCGACCTGGCGGCCACCAACCAGCGCGGCGACGCCCGCTACGCCACCCTCGACACCAACGCCGGCGTCCGGGTGCTGTCGCGCTTCCTGGAGGTGTGGGAGCCGTCCACCCGGCTCGTGGATGCCGGCGCGACCGCCCCGGCGCGCGACGGCTTCCCGGCCGTCGCCGCCTCCGCCTGGCGCGGCATCCCGGGCGACGCCACCGACGGCACGGTGAAGAACGCCGCCGTGCACCGCGAGAACATCGACTACGTGGTCCGCGCCACCGCCGCCCGCACCGCCGCGCAGGAGCGCGCCGCCTACCTGGACGACCGCCGGGGCAAGAACTACAGCACGACCGACGGCCTGGGCCCGCTGACCGACGCCTGGCGCCGCGCCGCCCGGCAGACCACCACCATCACCGGCGTGCCCGCCGACGCCGCCACGGTCGCCTACGACGACGGCGGCAACAACACCGGCGTGGCCGGCGACGCCAACCCCGAGTTCGGCCGCGCGATCGCCTTCGTGCAGAGCATGGGCAACAACGCCTCCACCGAGCCCGCCAAGCGCTTCTACAAGTACGCGCGCCCCTGGCGCTGGAGCAGCGGCGTCAGGGTCGTGCCGGCGCTGGAATCGGCCAAGAGCGGCGCGCCCGCGACCGACGGCGGTTTCCCGAGCGGGCATTCGGCCGAGGCCGTGCGCAACGCGGTCGGCATGGCCTACCTGGTGCCGGAGCGCTTCCAGGAGATGCTCGCCCGCGGGCTGGAGCTGGGCGAGAACCGCATCGTCGCCGGCATGCATTCGCCTCTCGACGTGATCGGCGGCCGCATCCTGGGCCAGGCCTCGGCCATCGGCAACATCGCGGCGACCGCCCCGGAAGCCCGCGCCGCCGCCCGCGAGCAGGCGCAGAAGACGCTGATGGCCGCCGTCGGCGCCGGCACGCCCGAGCAGTTCCTGGCCTACGCCCATGCGCAGACGACCGCGCAGGACCGCTTCGCCGACGCGGCCACGAACCGCACGGACTACCGCCGGCGCTCGGTCTTCGGCTTCGGCCAGGCCGGCGACGCGACCCGCCCGGCCGTCGTGCCCAAGGGCGCGGAGGTAGTGCTGGAGACGCGCCTGCCCTACCTGAGCGACGCGCAGCGGCGCGTGGTGCTCAAGAGCACGGCGCTGCCCTCGGGCTACCCGGTCCTCGACGACGCCGAAGGCTACGGCCGCCTGAACCTGCTGGCCGCGGGCGACGGCTACGGCAGCTTCCAGGGCGACGTCGCCGTCACGATGGACGCGCAGCGCGGCGGCTTCCACGCGCGCGACACCTGGCGCAACGACATCGCCGGCGCCGGCAAGCTGACCAAGCAGGGCAGCGGCAGCCTGGCGCTCGCGGGCGCCAACGCCTACACCGGCGGCACCGAAGTGGCCGCCGGCACGCTGCAGGCCGCATCCGCCTCGGCGCTGGGCCGGGGCCCGGTCTACATCGGCGGCGGCACGCTGGCCACCTGGGCGGACAGCGCGCTGCGGCTCGGCGGCAGCTACACCCAGACCGCCGCCGGCACCTGGAACGCCCGCATCGGCGCGAACGGCGCCGGGCAGGTGGCGGCGGACGGGACGGCCGCCCTGGCCGGCACCCTGACGATTTCCTTCGCGCAGGGCTACGTGCCCAAGGCCGGGGACACGGTGACGGTGATGACCGCCGGCCGGGTGGTGGGGCGGTTCGACACCGTCTCCGCGAGCGGCTTCAAGGCCGTGCCGATCTACGGCAGCGACCGGGTGCAGGTGCAGCTCGTCGCGCTCGACTGAGGGGGCGGGCCTTCCGGGGCCGGCGGTGCTCAGTAGTGCGGCGGCAGTTCGTCGCGCGGGTTGCGCGCGGCGCCGGCGCCGCCCTCGGGCGCCTGCCGCTGCAGCTGCGCGATCTGCTGCTGCAGCCGCTCGATCTGCTGCTGCTGGCGGTAGACCAGCAGGTTGAGCTGGTCGAGCAGGTCCTCGGTGAAGCTGGCCTTGACCTCCAGGTCGTCCAGGCGGCGCGCGGTGCCGTCGCTGCCGCCGTTGTTATCGTCGTCGTCGTGTGAGCGTTGCATGCGGCGATTGGACAGGATTTCGCGCGCGGTCCCGCGGCCCTCAGGCGCCGAGCCGGTCGGCCAGCGCGCCGAAGTCCGGCGCCACCCAGTCCCAGTCCTGTTCGGGGCGCAGGTCGGTGGTCTGCGCCGGTCCGTGCTCGGTGGGCCGCGCGACGAAGGCGGTCGCGAAGCCGCAGCGCCGCGCGGCCGCCAGGTCGCCGTTGTGGGCCGCGACCAGGCACACCGCACCGGGCGGCAGGCCGAGCGTCTCGGCGGTGCGCAGGTAGGCCTCGGGCGCGGGCTTGTAGGCCTGCGCCACCTCGGCGCCCAGGATCGCGTCCCAGGGCAGGCCGGCGCGCTTGGCCATGTCGAGCATCAGCCGGATGTTGCCGTTGGACAGCGGCGCGACGATGAAGCGCGCCTTGAGCCGCGCGAGGCCCGCCACCACGTCGGGCCACGGGTCGAGCCGGTGCCAGGCGAGGGCGAGCGCGTCGATCGCCTCGGCGGGCACCGCGTCCGGGTCGATGCCGAACGCGGGCAGCGTCGCCAGCAGGTTCTCGCGGTGCAGCACGTCGAGCCGGACGAAGGGCCGCCGGCCGCTGCGCACCGCCTCCATCGACGGGGCGTAGCGGCTTCGCCAGGCGTCGGCGAACGCGGCCGGGTCGGCGCCGGCGGCGCCGTGGCGGGCCAGGAAGGGCGCGGCCTCGCGGGCCACGCCGGTGCGCCAGTCGACGACGGTGCCGAAGACATCGAAGACCAGGGCCTGGACCGGAGGCGGGGAGATCGGGGAGGGGGGCATGGGGCGGGGCGCCGGGCCGGCGCATCGGGGATCGGGCGCACAGTCTAGGCGCCCTGTCCGCCGCGCCGCCGCGCTCAGCGCGCCTCGACCCGGTTGCGGCCCCGGGCCTTGGCCACGTACAGCGCCTCGTCGGCGCGGCGCAGCGCGGCGTGCAGCGGCTCGCCGGTGCGCCAGACGGTGGTGCCGGCGCTGACGGTGACCGGGCCCGAAGCCGGACAGGGCTCGGCGCAGACGGCCTGGCGGATGCGCTCGGCCAGGTGCGCGGTGTCCGCGGCCGACGCGGCCGTGCCGCCCCCGTCCGGTGGCGGGCCGATGCCGGGCACCGCGACCAGGAACTCCTCGCCGCCCCAGCGCGCCAGCAGGTCGCCGCCGCGCACCTCGCGGGTGAGGCGGTGCGCCAGGAATCGCAGCAGCGCATCGCCCGCCTGGTGCCCGAACCGGTCGTTGACCGCCTTGAACCGGTCGACGTCCAGCAACACCAGCCCGACGCAGCGGCCGGGCGCGTGCGACAGCGCGTCCAGCCGCTGCTCGATGCCGCGTCGGTTGGGGATGCCGGTCAGCCCGTCGGTGTAGGCGAAGTGCTCCAGCATCCGGGCATGCTGCCGGGTCTGCTCGAACTGCCGCAGGAGCAGGGTGAAGAAGGACAGCATCAGCACCAGCAGCGCATGCACCGCGTAGGCGTTGGCCACCAGCCCGCCCAGGGTCGTGTCCCAGACGTCGATGCCCCCGCGCAGCGTGACGAACGCCGGAGGCACCAGCGACAGGCAGAAGAGCGCCGCCGCCGTCGCGATGGCCTGCCGCTGCGGGAACGCCACGAACGCCACCACGTACATCAGCGGCAGCCACTGCAGCGTGTTGGCGACGGTGTACAGGCGGTTGTCCGAATGCATCGTCAGGAACGAGAACAGCGCCACGAGGAAGTACGCCGACACGCCCATGTACACGGCCAGCTCGACCCGCTCGCGCCAGCGCGGCATCCAGCCGACGATGCCCGCGCCGCCGCCGAACAGTCCCAGCAGCAGCGGATAGGCGTAGCGGTCGAGCGCGGCCAGGATGCCGGAGGAACGCTCGAAGGCCCAGAGCGCCGCGACGCAGACCGAGGCCAGTCCCATCATCAGCCCGACCACCAGGCGCCGGTGGCGGTCCAGGATGTCATCCGTGACCATGCCCGGTACCCGGGGCGCGGGCAGGGCGTGTCGGTGGGGATCGGAGAGAAAACGCATGGGGGGAATTCTGGCGCAGCGGTGTGTCGCGAGCCGCGCCGCCTCCCCGCGATGTTGCGGCGCGCCGGCGGCATCTGTGCCAGACTTCGGGATTGATTTTTGCCCGACCGCAGTGCTGCCGCGCGCGGCGTTCTCCACCCTGGCCGCCATGACGCACGACACTCCTCCATCCCACCCCGCCGACCCGGCTCCCCAGCCGCCGCAGCGCCAGGAGCGCGCCTCCACCGGCGTGCCCGGGCTCGACGACATCCTCGGCGGCGGCCTGCCGACCGACCACCTCTACCTGGTGGAGGGCACGCCCGGGTCGGGCAAGACCACCCTCGGCATCCAGTTCCTGCGCCAGGGCGCCGCGCAGGGCGAGACCGGCCTGTACGTCACCCTGTCGGAAACCGCCGAGGAGCTGCGCACCGTGGCCGCATCGCACGGCTGGGACCTGGACGGCATCGATCTGTTCGAGCTGGTGACCGAGGAGGGGCTGAGCCCCGACGCCGAGCAGTCGATCCTGCACCCGTCGGAGATCGAGCTGGGCGAGACCACCCGGGGCGTGATGGCCGCGGTGGAGCGCCTGCGGCCCGCCCGGGTGGTGTTCGACAGCCTGTCGGAAATGCGCCTGCTGGCCCAGGACCCGCTGCGCTACCGCCGCCAGATCCTGACGCTCAAGCATTTCTTCCGCACCCGGGGCGTCACCGTCCTGCTGCTCGACGACCAGACGGCGCAGGCCGGCGACGTGCAGCTGCACAGCATCGCCCACGGCGTCATCGGCCTGAACCATGTCCTCGACGAATACGGCCCGGAGAAACGCCACCTGCGGGTCATCAAGCTGCGCGGGGTCCGGTTCCGCGGCGGCGAGCACGACTTCGACCTGAGCACCGGCGGCCTGATCGTCTATCCGCGGCTGGTGGCTTCCGAGCACCGGGGCGGCTTCCGCACCGAGATCGTGTCCACCGGCACCGGCGGCCTGGACGAGATCCTGGGCGGCGGCCTGTCGCGCGGCAGCAGCACGCTGTTCATGGGGCCCTCGGGCTCGGGCAAGACGACCACCGCGCTGACCTGCGCGCTGGCGATGCTGCGCCGGGGCCAACGGGTCGTCTACTACCTGTTCGACGAAGGCCTGGGCACCCTGCTGCACCGCTGCCAGGCGCTGGGCATCGGCATCGAGCCCTTCATCGAGGGCGGCCAGCTGCGCATCGTGCAGCTCGACCCGGCCGAGGTCACGCCGGGCAAGTTCGTGCACATGGTGCGCGACGCGGTCGAGCGGCAGGACGCGCGCATGGTGGCCATCGACAGCATCAACGCCTACATCCAGGCGATGCCCGGCGCCAAGTCCCTGCTGCTGCAGATGCACGAGCTGCTGAGCTACCTCAACCAGCGCGGCATCGTCACCGTGCTGATCCTCGGCCAGCACGGGCTCGCGGGCGAGAGCCGCAACGACGTGGACCTGAGCTACCTCAGCGACACCATCCTGCTGTTCCGCTTCTTCGAATCGCGCGGACGGCTGCTCAAGGCCGTCTCGGTGGTCAAGAGCCGCACCAGCCGGCACGAGCTGACCATCCGCGAGTTCCGCCTCGGCGGCCAGGGCGGCCAGGGCGTCGAGATCGGCGCGGCCCTGACCGATTTCGAGGGCGTGCTCGGCGGCACCACGGCCTATGCGGGCCGCCTGCCGATGCTGGGCGACAGCGCCATCGTCGGCCACGACACCCCCCTCGCCGCACCGTAAGCGCCATGGAGTGGCGTGTCCTGATCCTGGCCCCCCGCGGGCGCGATGCCCAGGTGGTGCACGACGTGCTGAAGTCGCGCGGCATCGGGTCGCGCCCGTGCGCCACCGTGCAGGAGGTGCTGACCGAGCTGCCGCGCAGCGCGGCCGCCGTCATCCTGACCGAAGAGGTGCTGGTCGACGCGCCCGCGGATGCCTTCGCCGCGTTCGTCGACGGGCAGCCGAGCTGGTCGGACCTGCCCTTCATCGTGCTCGCGACCCGGCAGGAGCGGCGCCGGTCGCCGCGCGCGCTGTCGGCGCTGCGCAGCCTGGGCAACGTGGTGCTGCTGGAGCGCCCGGTCGATGCCGAGACGCTGGGCAGCGCCGCGGCCGCGGCGGTGCGCGCCCGGGCCCGGCAGTACGCCACCCGCAGCCACCTGGAGCAGCTCGACGACACCCGCTCGGTGGTCGAGCGGCTCAACCGCGAGCTCGAGGACCGCATCGCCCTGCGCACCCGCGAGCTGGCCAGCGCCAACGACCGCCTCATGGCCGAGATCGCCGAGCGCGAGCGCGCCCAGACGGCGCTGGTGCAGCTGCAGAAGATGGAGGCGATCGGCCAGCTCACCGGCGGCATCGCGCACGACTTCAACAACCTGCTGCACGTGGTGAGCATGAACATCGACATGATCTCGCGGCTCTCGACCGAGTCGCGGATCGGCACGATCGCCGCGCAGGCCCGGCGGGCCGTCGGCCGGGGCGCCAAGCTGACCGGGCAGCTGCTGTCCTTCGCCCGGAACCAGTCGCTGCTGCCGCGCCTGAACCATGTCGGCGAGCTGCTGGCCGGCATGCAGGAGCTGGTGGCCGTCTCCACCGGCGCGGGCATCGCGGTGGAGTGGCGGCTGGGCGAGGACCCGGCGCTGCGGGCGGTGCTCGACGCCAGCCAGCTGGAGATGGCGGTGCTCAACCTGGCCGTGAACGCCCGCGACGCGATGCCCGAGGGCGGCCGGCTGGCCATCGCGGTCGAGCGCCGCGACGCCGGCGCCACCGGCCTGCCGCCGGGCGACTACGTGGTGGTGTCGGTGGCCGACAGCGGCGCCGGCATCCCGGCCAACCTGCTGCAGAAGGTGTTCGACCCGTTCTTCACCACCAAGCCGGTGGGCAGCGGCACCGGGCTGGGGCTGAGCCAGGTCTACGGTTTCGCGGAGCAGTCGGGCGGGCGCGCCTTCATCCACAGCTGCCCGGGCCAGGGCACCCGGGTGGAGATGTACTTCCCGGCGGCGCAGGCGCTGGAGCAGCCGGCGCCGGTGGACCTTCCGGAGGCGCCCGAGGACGCCCGGCCGCCGCAGCGCCACCGCATCCTGGTGGTGGAGGACGATGCCGACGTGCGGCGGGTGATCGTCGAGAGCCTGGGGCTGCTGGGCCACGATGTGGAGGAGGCGGCCGACGGCGCGCAGGGGCTGGCCGCGATCGGCCGGCGCCGGCCGGACCTGCTGATCGTGGACTACGCCATGCCGGGGATGAACGGCGCCGAGGTGGTCGCCCGGGCCCGGGCGATGGTGGGGCCGCTGCCGGTGGTGCTGGCGACCGGCTACGCGGATATGGCGGAGGTGGGGCGGGTGCTGGGAACGCAGTCGATTCTGACGAAGCCTTTCGATATCGCCACGTTGTCGGGGGCGGTGGCGCAGGCTTTGCGGAAGGAGGGGGTTTCGGCGGGGGGGTGACTGGGAGGGCTTTGTCTTGGCCTTCGCTTTCTCGGGCTGGGGGCCTGGGGGTGTTTGCGTTTTCGGGCGGTGCTGTGGGTTTGTTTTCCGGGGCCGGGAGTTCGCCCCGGCGGGCGAGTCACTTTTCTTTGCTTCGCCAAAGAAAAGTAACCCAAAGAAAGGCGACCCCGCGGTCTGCGACCCTGCGCTGCGCTCCGGGC
>JAKOND010000133.1 GCA_022702125.1 Burkholderiaceae bacterium | reverse complement strand
CGCCGGCGCTGCTGCCGCCACTCGTGCCGACGCTGGCCATCGCCGGCGTGGTCTTGGCCAGGTAGCCGAAGCTCGCGAGGTCGCTGATCGGCAGACTCCGGTTGTTGCGCACCGGCACGTCCTGGGTGAACTCCTCGGTCACGTCGCCGATTTCGCGCAGCGCCTGCAGGATGACTTCGGAGCCCGACAGCGAGCGTTGGGGATCGACGACTGTGTAGGTGCCTGTGCCGCCGGTGGCTGCCGTCAGGGCACCGGCACCAGCCGCGCTGAAAGTCCATGCCGGGTTCGTGGCGCCTTCGGCGAGGCGTTGCAGCGCCACCTTCAGGTTCAGGTCGGCCTGGTTGGTGCGATTGAGCGACACCCGCACCAGACGGACCTGCAGCACGACCTGGCGGTTGATGATTTCATTCTGCTGCGCCATGTATTGCTCTGCGTCGCGAATCACGTCCCGCGTGTCGATCATCGTGATCGTGCGGGTATAGGTGTTGGCCTGCACCGAGCCGGCACGGGTGCGCATGCGGTTGAGCGTGGACATGACCGATGCCCAGGCCTCGGAGTTGAGCGTCATGCTGGCTTGGGACATGCCGGAGATCGAACCCGATCCGCTGCTGCTGCCCCCGGCGCTGCTCGATCCGCCGCTGCCGCCGCCGCCGGTGACTCCGCCGCCGGTCGACGCGGAACTGCCCTTGCTGACGTTGGACGTGATCGCGGTTTGAGTGGGCGCCGTATCGAAAGTGAAGGTCTTGCGCTGGAGCCGGTACAGGACCAGCTCCTGGTCGTCGTCGATCCATTCCCAGTTGATGCCGAGCTTGCTGGAGACGCGCGCGAGGTAGTCCGCGAGGGAGCCGGTGAAATCGAAGTCGATCCGGGTGTCATAGCCCGGCAGCGGCGATTGGATCGCGGGCTGACCGGACGCACCCCCCGGGGGGATGGACAACGCGGGTGGCTGCATCGCACCCGCTGCACCGGCCGCGCCGGCCGCACCAACACCAGTGGCGCCGCTTTCGGAGCCGCTGCCGGGCACCAGGTAGAGCGCCGGCAGGAATACATCGGGCCGTATCCGCACCCGCACGCCGTAATTCTTGGTGATGAGATCCGCGACCTCGGTGATGGTGAATCCGCCCATCGAAGCGTTCGGCCGCACGAAGCCCGAGGCTTTCTTGAAGCTCGCCGGCAGGCGGGCATCGCGGGCGAGCGCGACGGTCCGGTTGGTCATGTAGGGCACGTCCACATGCACGACCAGTTCCCGGTCCACGGCGCGTTGCGCCGCGTCGGCACCGCGCCGGGCGGTGATTTCGGTATTGATGTCCGCGGCGTGGCCACGGATCTCCGAGGGAGTCGGGCCCCCGGCGCAACCGGACAGCAGGCCCACGCAAGCCAGCCACGCAGGCAGACGGTTCAGATCGAAATGCATGGGAGTCTCAGGGTTGGTTGCAGAAGCGGGTGCGGGGGATGATGCGAACCACCTCGTTGCTGTGGAGGCAGGCGCGCGCGGGCTGGCCGGTGTAGGAAGTCGTCCGCATGAGACCGCGCAGCGCTTGCTCGAAGTCGCCGACGAAGGGGACTTCGCGATCCACGGGGATGTCGGCCGAGGCCAGTTCCCACACGACCTCCTGCATGCCCTTCTCCCTGGCCCAGCGGTTGACCACCCCGCGCAGGTTGCGATCGGTGACGAGCGCTTTGTAGGCCGGGACGGGTGAGGCGGCGGGGGTGGGGTCCGCAGTCACTGGGACGACGGCAGAACCAGCAAGCAAGGGTTGCTCTGACGCTCGGGCCGACACGGTGACGGGCTGAAGCTCTGCTATGGCCTCCACCAACTGCACAGGCTGAGACGTGGGCAGGGGCTGGGCAGATGGAACCTTCTCGGCGAGGAGAAGGGATGCGGGGGCTGCACCGGCTGCGGCAGGCGCCGGTGCGACGGCCGAGGCGACTGCGGTCGATCCGGACGGCTTGGCGACCAAGGCAGGAGAACTTTCGTTCCCGGGTGCCGGATGAACCACGCGCAGCAGGTTCTTGTCCCAGGTGATATGAATCTGAAGACCCGCTTTCCTGGTGGCCTGCACCAGGGCAACCATCCAGTTCGGCGATTCGGGCCAGCTCATATTCAAGTCGCGCGAAATCGTTTCGTCGATGGCAACCTTGAATTTCGAGGGAACGATTATCCGAAGTGCTTGATCGATAGGCGCGCTACCGGGGTGAATGGTTTGGGCAATCGCCGCATGCGGCAAAAATAGGCAAGCGAAGGCGAACGCCAGCAATAGGCGGATATTTTTCATTTGAGGTATTCCGATGCCAGGAGAGGTATTCAGGGTCCGATGATCGGGATAACGGGTGGAAATGCGGCGGCTGCAGCTACGTGATTCACATAGCCATTGCGATAACCTGCGGAAAATGATCCGGTGTTATAGGCCGACACAGCGGCGCGTAGCGCTTGCTGACCCGGCCCGTATCGACGGATGGCCCTGTTGTAGGACTCCGTCAAGATATACGCGGCAGCACGGATGTTCGTGCAAGCATCGAAAACATTGCTCGCATTGAGACCAAGGCGAGGCCAATTGGAAGAGTTCACCTGCCCGACGCCGGCATCGAAGGCATAGCCGTTCGCCAGCAGCCAGGTCGCCCAGCCGATGGCTTCGGCAGTGCCGGAAGGTTGCCGGCCGAGTCGGAAGGACTGTCCGGAGCGGTGCCTGATGGACCTGCCGATGGCGTGCGGCATGCCGCCGCTTTCCGCTGCCAGGACCGCACGAAGGGTGGATGGCGCGACCGTGGGCGCGCATTGCTGTGCCAACGCGATGAAGCTCAGCAGCATGTCAGCGCCCCATGGCTTTCTCATTCAGGTGGCGCGGGCACCTGAATGTGATATCAGAGACTACGGTTTTCATGGATTATCCACCGCCCGAATCGTTTACGACGTTTGGATAACTGCAGCTCTGAAACGCGCCGAATTCGCCGAAGACTACGGCTCCCCCCGCGGAGGTGCATGGGCTCACGCGGCTGGAGTTCCAGCTGTTCACGTCTTTCGAGAACCGGTCGTCGAGTGGCGCTGCGCCTGGCGACTGTGCCATGCTCGATTTGGCCGCCTCACTGTAGAAAGTCGATGTGTTGCCGGACCTGTCCCAGAATACCTGCGACCAGGCTGCGCCGTTAATGCTTACCGAGATATTTCCAGAGTACTGGCAGCCTGAATAAACACCATCATTGTCGTAAAGACGGTACATCGCCGGACACGTCGCATCGTTCAACCAGAGGTTCTTCGCCGTATTGGCTGCACCGCTCATATTGCAACTCGGCAAGGGGCGTCCGCGCGCCAAGTCATGGAAGACTTCGTGCACGGTCGGCCTGCACTCGGCGATGCGGGTCCACGGGCCTGCGATGCAGAGCAGGAACTTGCACCCGTCCGCCGCCCGGGCCGGATTCAGGGCGAACGCCGTCAGCAGGCCCAATGCCATGCCGATCAACGACGTTTTGACGCTGGTTCGTTCTGCTTTCATGGAATGTTTTCCTCGTCCTGGAGCGGTCAGCGTTCGCGCGGGTTGCGCTGGGGTTCGGCACTACGCTGCTTGTCGGGACTACGCTCGTCCACTGCAACCGACTTCCCCGTTAGACGCGGTGCCTTCGCGTCGTACACCCCGAAACTCGGTTGCCGATTCGCCGACCGATCGACGGCGTCGCCACGCGCCTTCTCACTGAGCTTCGACAGCGATTCCGATTTCCAGGCATTCAGGTGTGATTCCTTCGGTTGCAGGCCAATGACCCGGCCCTGCGCATCACGAATGCGCTCCTGCACGGTCACCAGGCGTTTGCCGATGTTCTGCAAGACGATCTGGTCGCCAGTGCGGCGACCCTCCATCGCCTCCTCCAGGCCCTTGCCCCAAATGACTTGCTCGCCCGACCGGGTCTTGAGGGTGACGTAGTAGCTGTCGTCCTTGTCCTTGTTGAACTGGTACGGCGCGTGGCCGTGCTCGACAAGCTCGCCGACGTACACCCGTTCTCCGCGCAGCTTGGCTTCCAGCTCTTTCAAGGCGGCCTGGGTGAATTTCTCGCCAAGGGCTTTTCTGTCCAGGATGGCCCGCGAGTGGTCGAGCACGGTCTTCTCGTGCGCGGTGAGGGCATCACCGTCGATATGCGTGCGCGGCTGGGCTGGATTGGCCGGCGCCTCGCGCGGCTGTTCCTTCTTGTGTTCGCGTTCGGCCGCCGTGATGACGTTGGCAGGCTGGTCCTGCTCGCGCAGTTCGGCGAGCAACCGCTTGTCCGCTTCGCGCGGCTCGTACCCGCGCACCTGGATGCCGCTGAGGCTTGCTTCCAGCCAGGCGTCGCGACGGAAATCGTCCGTCCCGCTGACCGTGATCTCCTTCCAGTGCTTGGCCGTGGCGACTTCGACCATCGCGCGGATGGTGGCCTTGTCCTCGAGCGTGGTGCTGAGCGATTTGCCCATGTCGACGAAAGCCACCTTGCCGCGCTGTTCGCCTTCGCGGAAGGTGAATTCGGTCGCTCCCTTGTCCAGCAGCCCGCGTTTCCCGTGGAAACGACGAACCGCGTCTGCAGCGCCTGGCTCAATTCCGCCTCGACCACCGGCCGCTTGATCGCCCTCGCCTGCTGGGCTGCGATGTCCGGATCGTCCGGTGCCGTCACACGGCCGTCCAGCGGGGGGGCCTTCAAGGAATCCATGGCGTCGCGCAGCTGCTGAGTCGCCGTGTCGGGCGACCCGGCCAGCTTCTCGACCACGCGCGCGGTTTCGCGTGCACGGATCTTGGCCAGGTTCGCCAGGGCCGCTGCGTCGATCAGCGCGGCGCGTGTCTTCGTATCGGCGCTGACGATCTCTTGGTGGCGCTCGGCTGCGGCGCGCTCCGAGGCCTC
>JAKOND010000180.1 GCA_022702125.1 Burkholderiaceae bacterium | reverse complement strand
GCTTTCCCAACGACAACGACGGCGTGGTGCTGGCCGCGACGGCCGGTGCGGTGGGCGTGCGCCTCGGCGGTCATCCGGCGGCCCCGCTGGCCCTGCCGGATCCGTCGGCCGCGCCGGCGCCCGCGGGGTCGTCCGATGACACGATGCCGGGCCGCGAGCCCAGCGTCAGCCACTTGGCCGAGATCGTCGGCCTGGTGTGGCGGTCGGTCGTGGTGTGGATGGGCCTGCTGGCCCTGCTCACGCTCGCGCGGCTGCTGGGTTGAAGCCTCCGCATCGACGTGACCGCTTCGATCCCCGCCGGTCCCGACCGATCCCCGGATGCGGCAGACCGCATCGCTCCCTGATTGCCTTCCATGAACCTGCCTGCCACCGTACCGTCCTTCTGGAGTCCCGTCGTCGGCGGTCTGTCGCCCTACGTGCCCGGCGAGCAGCCGAAGATCGACCGCCTGGTGAAGCTCAACACCAACGAGAACCCGTACCCGCCATCGCCGCGGGTCGTCGAGGCCATCCGGTCGGCGGCGGAGCGGGACCTGCAGCTCTACCCCGATCCGGAATCCGTGCGCCTGCGCGAAACCATCGCCGCCTACCATGGCCTCGATGCCGGGCAGGTGTTCGTGGGCAACGGTTCCGACGAGGTGCTGGGCCACGCCTTCTTCGCGTTCTTCCAGCAGGCGGGGGCGCCTTTGCTGATGCCGGATATCTCGTACAGCTTCTACAAGGTGTATTGCGGTCTCTACGCGATCCCGGTGCGGACCGTCCCGCTGGACGCGCGGCTGCAGGTGGATGTCGAGGGCTTCGCGCCGGAATCGGGCCTGCGGTATGCGGGGGCGGTGGTGGCGCACCCGAACGCGCCGACCGGCAGCCCGATGACGCTGGAGCAGATCGAACGGCTGCTGGCGCTGCACCCGGACCGGGTCGTGCTGGTGGACGAGGCCTACGTGGACTTCGGCAGCCCGAGCGCCATCGGACTGATCGATCGCCATCCGAACCTGCTGGTGGTCCATACCCTGTCCAAGTCGCGTTCGCTGGCGGGACTGCGGGTGGGGTTCGCCTGCGGGCAGCGGCACCTGATCGAGGGACTGGAGCGGGTCAAGAACAGCTTCAATTCCTACCCCCTCGACCGCCTGGCGACGGTCGGCGCGATGGCCGCGTTCGAGGACGAGGCCTGGTTCCAGGACACGCGCCGGCGGGTGATGGCGTCGCGCGAATCGCTGGCGCGAGACCTGGAAGCATCGGGGTTCGAGGTGGTGCCGTCGCAGGCGAACTTCGTCTTCGTCCGCCATCCGTCGCAAGACGCGGCCACCCTGGCCCTGGCGCTGCGCCGGCACGGCGTGCTGGTGCGGCATTTCGCGACGCCGCGCATCGCCCAGTACCTGCGCATCAGCGTCGGTACCCCGGAGCAGTGCGAGGCCCTGTTGCGGGCCCTGCGTGTGCTGCTGGCGGAGGCGCCGGCCGCCTGAATCGGCGGCCCGGACCGCGGCGTCGCGGTCCGCCCGTCCGATGGCGGATCGGGTCAGTACCGCGGCGGCGCGGACAGCTCGGCGTACAGGTCGCGGTAGATCTGGTGGCGGTGCGGCGCGATGCTCTCGGGCGCCTCGTCGTCGCGGACGGCGGCCAGCACGTCGCAGCCGGGCTCGTGCAGGTGGCTGCAGTTGTAGAAACGGCAGGCCCCGGCGTGGGCGGCGAGGTCGGGCATCAGCCCGGCCAGTCGCGCCGGCGGGATGTGGTGCAGTCCGAACTCCTGGAAGCCCGGGGAATCGATCAGCGCCGTGGTGCGCGCCTCGTCGACCCAGTACCAGTTGGTGCTGGTGGTCGTGTGCTTGCCCGAGTTCAGCGCCCGGGAGATCTCGCCGGTGGCCGCCAGCGCGCCCGGCACCAGCAGGTTGATCAGCGTGCTCTTGCCCGCGCCCGAAGGCCCCAGCACCAGCGTCGTGCGGCCCTGCAGGCGTTCCAGCAGCAGTTGCCGCTGGCGTTCCGGATCATCCGACCGCAATGCCAGCGGCAGCACCGCGTAGCCCATGCGGCGGTAGGGCCCGAGCCGGCTCCACGCGCGGGCGAAGGGTTCGGCCAGATCGCTCTTGTTGAGCGCGATGACGGGCGTGATCTGCGCGTCCTCGGCGGCGATCAGCGCGCGGGCGAGCTGGCTCGACGAAAATTCCGGATCGGCAGCCACCAGCACCAGCACCTGGTCGAGGTTCGCGGCGAAGGACTTGGTGCGGATCTCGTCCTGGCGGTAGAGCAGGTTGCGCCGCTCGACCACCTTCTCGACCGTGCCTTCGTCGCGCGAGGCCTGCCACAGCACCCGGTCGCCGACGACCGCCTGGCTCTTCTTGCCGCGCGGATGGCAGATCACCCGGCGGCCCTCGGGAGTCTCGACCACCACGTGCCGGCCATGGCTGGCCACCACCAGCCCCACGTCGCGGGTCGTCTGCTCGATCATGGCGACTCCGCCAGCAGCAGGTCCACCTGCGCGGCCGCCGCGAAGTCGGCCGCCGTCAGGCCCCGGGCCGCGGCAGTGCGGAAGCGCACGGTGCATTCGGTCGCCGCGACCTGCAGCGCCGGCGGGTGCCGGAGGCGGTGGGCGATGTAGGCCACCGCGTTGGCGAAGGCCATGGCATGGTGGAAATCCTCGCAGCGGACCGTGCGGCGGATCGCCACCGTCTCGCCATCGCCGTCCAGCATCCAGCCGGGATGCTGCGCCAGTCGGCCCACGATTTCGGTCGGCTGCAAGGCGCGCGCGGCGGGAGCGGGAGGCGAGGGGGGCAGGGTCATGGGCACGGATCCGGTGGAAGCGGGGAGGGGGCGGAGGGCAGGACGGGGAACGGCCGCTCAGGCGGTCGCGATGCGCGCCAGGCGCTCGGATGCCGGCGGATGCGAATAATAGAACCGCACGAATGCCGGGTCGGGCGTGAGGGTCGAGGCGTTGTCCTCGTAGAGTTTGCGCAGCGCGGAGGCGAGGTCGGTCCGGCTGGTCTGCGCCACCGCGAAGGCGTCGGCCTGGAATTCGTCCCGGCGCGATCCGCGGGCGAGCAGCGGCGACAGGAAGAAGCCCGCCACCGGCAGGACCAGCATGAAGAGGATCAGGGCCAGCGCATCGTTGGGCGCCGCCAGGTTGGGCCGCACGCCGAGCCCCAGGTAGAACCAGCTCTGCCCGGAGAGCCAGCCCAGCAGCGCGAAGGCGCCGAGGCTGAGGGCGAACATCGCCAGCATGCGCTTCTGAATGTGGCGGTGGCGGAAATGGCCCAATTCGTGCGCCAGCACCGCGTCCACCTCGTCCGGCGACAGGCGGGCGAGCAGCGTGTCGTAGAACACCACCCGCTTGGCCGCGCCGAAACCGGTGAAGTAAGCGTTGGCATGGGCGCTGCGGCGGCTGCCGTCCATCACGTAGAAGCCCTGGGCGCGGAAGCCGCACCGCGCCATCAGTCCGCTGACCCGGGCGCGCAGCGTCTCGTCGGAGAGGGCCTCGAAACGGTTGAACAGGGGGGCGATCAGCGTCGGGTAGACCACCATCAGCAGCAGGTTGAAGCCGACCCAGGCGCCCCAGGCCCACAGCCACCACCCGGTGCCCGCCGTTCCCATGAGCCAGAGGATGAGCCAGGCGATGGGCAGGCCGATGGCGACCGCGACGACCAGCGACTTGCAGGCATCGGCCAGCCACAGGCGCGCGCTGGTCTTGTTGAAGCCGAAGCGCGCCTCGACGCCGAAGGTGCGGTAGAGCGCGAAGGGCAGGTCCAGCAGCGCGCCGATGGCGCCGAAGCAGGCCAGCAATGCCAGTTGCTGCGGCATGCCGCCGCCGAGCCAGGCGGCGAGCGCCCGGTTCAGCGCGTCGAGCCCGCCGAGCAGCGTCCAGCACACCACCACCGCGGTGCCGAAAGCGGTCTCGGGCAGCGACAGGCGGGTCTTGACGATGGTGTAGTCCGCTGCGCGCTGGTGGGCTTCGAGCGGCACCTGGGTGTCGAAGGGCGCCGGGACCGCGCCCCGGTGCATGGCCACGTGCCGCATCTGGCGCGAGGCGAGCCAGATGCGGACCAGCGTGCCGGCCACCAGCAGGGCGACGAAGCCGTAGAGCAGGAACTGCGCCGCCCCGGACGGGGCGGCGGCGGCGATGCCCAGGAAGCCTTGCGGCGCGGAGGAGGTCAGGGCGGCGGAGGCGGCGTCGGGCATAAGGGGCGCAGTGTAGAGGGTGGCGTCCGATTCGCGAAGGGCGCGCCGGGGCTCGTCCGAGGGTATCCGGGGTGCATGCGCGACAATCGCCGCCATGCCCGACATCCTGACTTCCGATTCCGCCGCTTCCCCTTCCTCCGATGCGCCCGCCGCCGTGCTGGCGAAATCCGACCAGAACCTGGTCTGGCTCGACTGCGAGATGACGGGCCTGGAGCCCGATACCGACCGCCTGCTCGAGATCGCCGTCGTGGTGACCGGGCCGAACCTCGAACCCCGCATCGAAGGCCCGGTCTTCGCCATTCACCAATCCGACGTGCTGCTCGACGGCATGGATGCCTGGAACAAGGGCACCCACGGCAAGAGCGGCCTGATCGACCGGGTGCGCGCCTCGACCGTCACCGAGGCCGACGCCGAGCAGCAGGTGATCGACTTCCTGGCGAAGTACGTCCCGAAGCGCAGCGCGCCGATGTGCGGCAACAGCATCGGCCAGGACCGCCGGTTCCTGGTGCGATACATGCCCAAGCTGGAAGCTTTCTTCCATTACCGCAACGTGGACGTGAGCACGCTCAAGGAACTGGCCAAGCGCTGGCGGCCCGAGGTGGCGTCCAGCTTCCGCAAGCACCAGCGCCATACCGCGCTGGCCGACGTGCACGAGTCGATCGACGAGCTGGCGCACTACCGCGCGCATTTCCTGCGGTTGCAAAGTACGCCGGACGCCGCGTTCGATGCGCTGCCCGCAACCGAAAGCGCACAAAGTCCTGCGGGAAATCCCTGAACGTGCGATAATTGCGGACTGCGCCGGAGTTGCCGTCTCCAAGCTTCCCGCCGCACCCTTCCAGCATCTCCCTTCATGCACCGGACCTGCCGACCGCATCCCGCGGTTTCGGCAAGAACAGGTCCCCAGCATCGCCCGATTCTCCGAGGCGACGCCGGCTTCGTTTGATGGTTGATGTTTTTTCAAACCATTGACGAAGCGCCCGCAGGCAGCGCCCGCGGCGTTTTCGCATGAAAACTCGACTTCATGACTACTGACACTTCCGCAGTGCAGGGCGCTTTCGCGTCCGCAGATACCACCATCGCTTCTTCCAACGAAAACCACCAGGCCGCGCCTGCCGCTTTCGACGCAGTGCAGGACGAGGCCGTCCTGGCGGCCGGCCCGGCCGAAGACGCCCCGATCGACGCCGCTTCCGACGCGGACGAACAACAGCCCGCCGAGCCGGCGCTGCCGAACGGCTTCGTCCGCCTGGGCCTGGCGCCCGAGCTGGTGCAGGCCGTCGCGGACCTGGGCTACACCCAGCCCACCACCGTGCAGGACCAGGCCATTCCGCTGGCGATGGGCTCGGGCACCGAAGGCGACCGCAAGTACATCGACCTGATGGTTTCCAGCCAGACGGGCAGCGGCAAGACCGCCGCCTTCCTGCTGCCGGTGCTCCATACCCTGATCCGCCTGCAGGCCGAAGCCGACGAAGAAGAGCGCGCCGAGCAGGACCGCCAGGCTGCCGAGGCCATCGCCCGCGGCGAAGCGCCGGCCAAGCGCGCGCGCCGCAAGGACCCGACCAATCCGCGACACTTCAAGGCCGCCACGCCCGGCGCGCTGATCCTGTGCCCGACGCGCGAGCTGGCCCAGCAGGTGGCCCACGATGCCATCGAACTGGTCAAGCACTGCCGCGGCCTTCGCGTCGCCAACGTGGTGGGCGGCATGCCGTACCAGTTGCAGATCGCCAAGCTGCAGAACGCCAACCTGGTGGTCGCGACCCCGGGCCGCCTGCTGGACCTGCAGCGCTCGCAGCAGATCAAGCTCGACCAGGTCAAGTTCCTGGTGGTGGACGAAGCCGACCGCATGCTCGACCTGGGCTTCTCGGACGACCTGGCCGAAGTCAACCAGCTGACCATCGAGCGTCACCAGACCATGATGTTCAGCGCCACCTTCGCGCCGCGCATCCAGCAGCTGGCCCAGCGCGTGATGCGCGAGCCGCAGAAGCTGCAGATCGACAGCCCGCAGGAGAAGCACGCCAACATCCAGCAGAAGCTCTACTGGGCCGACAACGCCCAGCACAAGCGCAAGATGCTCGACCACTGGCTGCGCGACACCACCATCAACCAGGCGATCGTCTTTGCCAGCACCCAGGTGGAATGCGACGGCCTGGCCAACGACCTGCAGCAGGAAGGCTTCAGCGCGGTCGCGCTGCACGGCGCCCTGTCGCAGGGCCTGCGCAATCGCCGCCTGATGGCGCTGCGCCAGGGACAGGTCCAGATCCTGGTGGCGACCGACGTCGCGGCCCGCGGCATCGACGTGCCGACGATCACCCACGTGTTCAACTTCGGTCTGCCGATGAAGGCCGAGGATTACACCCACCGCATCGGCCGTACCGGCCGTGCCGGCCGCGACGGCCTGGCGGTGACCTTCGCCGAGATGCGCGATCGTCGCAAGATCTTCGACATCGAGGGCTACAGCCGCCAGCAGTTCAAGGCCGAGACGATCGCGGGCCTGGAGCCGCAGCAACGCATGGTCGATTCTCGCGGCCCGCGCGGCGATTTCGGCGGCGGCGCACGCCGCGATGGCCAGTCGCGTGACCGCAAGTTCGGCGGCGGCGGTGCATCCCGCGGTGGTTTCGGCGAGTCGCGGGGCGGCTTCGGCGAACCGCGCGGTGCCTATGCCAATGCCAGCGGCTTCAACGACCGCAGCCGTGGCGGCCCGGCTCGTCCTGCCGGCGGTGAAGGCTTCGGCCGTCCGTCGGGTGGCGGCTTCGGCGGCGATCGCTCGGGCAGCGACCGTGGTGGCGATCGCCGCGAAGGCGGTTTCGGCCGCAAGCCTGCCTTCGGCGACAGCGCCGGCGGCTTCGGCGGCGGCCGCAACGAGGCCTTCGGCGGACCGCGCGGCGGTGGCCGTGGTCCGGATCGCCGCAGCGAAGGCTTCGGCGGCGCCCATGGCGCACCGGCCGGCCGTCCGTTCGTGCCGCAAGAAGCCCGTGCACGCCGTCCGGCCAAGCCGCCCGTGCGCTGATCGGGCCGCCCGGGTCCTGCAGCGGTGCCTGGCGCCGCTGCCGAATGCCCGGTTACTCGCGAGAAAGCCCGGCACCTGCGAAGGTGCCGGGCTTTCTCGTGTCTGCCGTATCCGGAGATGCGCCGGATTCGCCGACGCGGCCCGGTCCCCGGGGGACTGCCGGTCGGTCTCAGGCCGCCTTGTCGCCGATGGTGAAGCGGAAGCTCGCGATGCCGTCGATGCCGCCCTCGACCCGGTCGCCGGGCTGCAGCGCCGCGACGCCGGCCGGGGTGCCGGTGAAGATGATGTCGCCCGGCTCCAGCCGGACCGACTGCGACAGGTGGGCGATGATGTCCGGCACCGCCCAGATCTGCTCGGCGAGGTCGCCCTGCTGACGGACGTCGCCGTTGACGCTGATCCAGATGCGGCCGCTGGCCGGATGGCCGATGCGCGATGCCGGCACCAGCGGCGTGGTCGGACCCGAGGCGTCGAAGCCCTTGGCGTTCTCCCACGGCCGGCTCATCTTCTTGGCGACCGCCTGCAGGTCGCGGCGGGTCAGGTCCACGCCGGCGGCGTAGCCCCAGACATGGTCGAGCGCCGAGGCGGGATCGATCGAAACGCCGCCGGTGCCGATGGCGACGACGAGTTCGATCTCGTGGTGCAGGTCGGCCGTGAGCGGCGGATACGGCACGGTGCCCTCGGCCGGCACGACCGCGTCGGCGGGCTTGGCGAAGAAGAACGGCGGTTCGCGGTCGGGGTCGTTGCCCATCTCGCGCGCATGGTCGGCGTAGTTGCGTCCGACGCAGAACACGCGGCGGACGGGGAAGCGTTCGGACTGGCCGTCCACCGGCAGCGAGGCCTGGGGCGCGGGCGGAATGACGTAGGAGGTCATGGACTGGTTTCCTGGAGGGGGAGGGAGGGTCGCGCCGCCGCGCGGGGCTGCGGGGCGACGCGGTGCGGAACGGCACCAGTCTAGGGGCGGCGGCGCCGGAGGACTTGGACGAATCTACGGGGTTTGCGCAGTCTCGTGCCGCCGACAGAGCGGATGCGGCCCGTCTGGCGATCCGGAATCCGCCAGGCCGCGCCGCCAGTCGCGCGGCGACAGCCCGTAGCACTGGCGGAAGCGGCGCGAGAAGTACGCCTCGTCGCCGAACCCGCTGGCATGCGCGACCGCGCCGATGCGCAGGCCGCTGCTGGCCAGCAGCGACCGGGCGATGGCCATGCGCTGGTCCAGCACCATCTCGGTGAAGCTGCGGCCGGTCTCCTTGCGCAGCAGGTGCGCCAGGTAGTTGGGCGACAGGAACGCGGCCGCCGCCGCGCCTGCCAGCGAGAGCGACGGGTCGGCGAGGTGGGCCGCCACATGGGCGCGCACCCGCGCCAGCGCGTCGCGCCGGCCGGTGCGCTGGGCGCTGCGCCGGCCCAGGTCCTGCAGGGCGTCCCGGTGGCGCATGCAGACGGTGCCGATCAGCTGCAGCAGGCAACCGCGCAGGACCTCCACGGCGCCGAATCCGCGTGCGCCATCGAGCGCGCGCATGCGGTCGAGCAGGTTCCGCAGGCTGTCGAATTCGTCCGCGGGCCAGGAGAAATCGAGGTATTCCTGGAACCGGAAGGGCGCCAGCTCGGGCGCCTCGGCCAGCGGCACGTCTTCCAGGTCGAGCGGATCGCAGGCCAGGTCGCGCCGCAGGAAAGCCTGGGCGAAATTGATCACCATGAAGCGGCCGTCGTCCGGATGCGGAATGCGGTGCAGCCGGTGCGGCAGCACGAAGGCCAGCATGCCCTGGCGGAAGTCGCGCACCGCGCCGCCGATCTGCTGCACCGTGTCGCCGCCGAGGTTCACCTGGATCTGGAAGTAGTCGTGCCGGTGCGGCGCGGTCAGCGCCGGACGCTCGGTCTGGTCGCGGATGTAGAAATCGAGCCGGTCGCTGCGCTCCTGCATGCCGTAGGTGCGGATCGCGGCCGGGGCGTGTCGGGAGCCGGGCATCGGAAGCGTCCCCGGGTGCTCAGGCCACGGCGGCGCGCCGGCCGATCTCCGGCCAGCGCCGGTGCAGCAGCCACCACGCCGCCAAGCCCACGCCCATCATCAGCAGCGAGGCCAGGGCCAGCAGAACCGTCGAATGCATGACCAGCGGCGCGACCAGGCCCGCCACCACGCCGTTGGCCACCGCGCCCATGAAGGCCTGCAGCGAGGACGCCATGCCGCGCCGCTCCGGGTAGAGGTCGAGCACCAGCAGCGTGACCACCGGCACCACCAGCGCCCATCCGAAGGCGTAGATCCCGATCGGCGGCAGCGCCCACCAGGCCTGGGCCGGGAAGAGCAGGTTGGCCGCCAGGTTGAGGACCGATACGCCCAGCATCACCAGGAAGCCGTGGCGGATCTGCCGCTTGGGCGGGATGCGGCCGGCCAGGCGGCCGCTGGTCCAGGCGCCGGCCATGATCCCGCCGACCGTCAGCAGGAAGAGCCAGAAGAACTGGATCGGCTGCAGCCGCAGCAGGTCGCCGAGGAAGGCCGGCGCCGCGAGGATGTAGAGGAACATGCCGTTGAACGGCACGCCGCTGGCCAGCGCCAGCAGCAGGAAGCGCGGGCTGGAGCCTAGCTGCCAGTAGCCCCGCATCAGGTTGGACACGCGCAGCGGCTGGCGCTGCGCGGGATGCAGCGTCTCGGGCAGCAGGCGGAAGTTGGCCAGCCACAGCAGGGTGCCGACCACGGTGAGGAACCAGAACACGCTGTGCCAGCCGGCATGCACGAACAGCCAGCCGCCGACGATGGGCGCGATGGCCGGCGCGATGCCGAAGTAGAGGGTGACCTGGCTCATGATCCGCTGCGCCTGGGCCGGCGGGAACATGTCGCGGATGATCGCGCGCGACACCACCACGCCCGCGCCGGCCGACAGCCCCTGCACCGCGCGGAAGGCGATCAGCTGCTCCACCGTCTGCGACAGCGCGCAGCCCAGGGAGCCCAGCGTGAACACCGCCATGCCCCACAGGACCACCGGCCGCCGGCCCACCGCGTCGGCGAGCGCGCCGTGCAGCAGGTTCATGACCGCGAAGCCGAACAGGTAGGCCGACAGCGTCTGCTGCATCTCCAGCGGCGTGGCCTGCAGCGCGGTGGCGATGCCGGCGAAGGCCGGGATGTAGGTGTCGATGGAGAACGGCCCCAGCATGCTCAGCAGCGCCAGGAGGGCGGCGAGCATCCATTGCGGGCGGAGCCACAGGGTCGGGGCGTCGGGATTCATGGGGGAAAGGAGAGGGGTCGGGGCATTCCGACGGGCCGGGCCCGCCAGGGGGGAACCGGCCCTGCGCCGGAGGCGGGGCCTTGGAGAGCCCGATCGTAGTCGAGCGGTGCCGAACGTCGCGGCGGCGCGAGGCTCAGGCCGGACGACCGCCCGGTCCGCGCGAATCGCCCGGCGGCTGCGGGACGGGCGGCGGCTTCAGGGCCGAGGAATGGCTGGTCGGATCGTCGGCCGCGCCGGGGTCTTCCTCGCCGGCGACCGACTCGGTGGCCTTGTCGACGGCCGTGTCTCCGGCGGCCGGAGGGACGGGCGGAGACGATGGGGTATGCGCTGGATCGTGGTGCTGCGGCATGGAGGGCTCCCGGAGAAGAATGGACGACCGCACAAGGTATGCGCAGCCGGGTCCGCGCGCTGTAACCGGGCGTGCACGGCCCGGGCCCACCGGAACATCGGCCGAATGCACGGGCGGGGGCCGGACGGGCATCGCAAAAAAGGGGCTTCCGCCCGGATCGGGAGTGAATAAGGCGCTACGCTGGGTGCGCCGTGCCTGCGGGAACATGCCGATTCGCAGGACGCCGCCCCGCAATCAGCCCTGGACTCCGACATGAGCGACACCCCCGACCGACTGGTAGACCCCGAAGAGAGGGAGGGCCTGATGACCAGCCATCTCGACTTCCCGGTGGTCGGCATCGGCGCCTCCGCGGGCGGCATGCCGGCCCTGCTGCGCATGCTGGAGAACATGCCGGCCCAGACCGGCATGGCCTTCGTGGTCATCCTGCACCTTTCCCCCAACCACGACAGCCACGCCGCCGCGATCCTGCAGCGGTCCACCCGGATGCCGGTCCGGCAGGTCAAGGCGGCGATGCCCATCGAGCCCGACCATGTCTATGTCATACCGCCGAACTACGATCTGACGATGAACGACGGCTATCTGCGGGTGGTGCTGGCGGAGCCCCGCAAGGGGCCCCATGTCGCGATCGACCTGTTCTTCCGCACGTTGGGGCAGGTGCATGCGGAGCGGTCCATCGCGATCGTGCTGTCGGGCACCGGCTCCGACGGCGCGGTGGGCCTGACCCGGGTGAAGGAGCGGGGCGGCGTGACGCTGGCGCAGGCGCTGGAGGACGCGGAGCACGACAGCATGCCGCGCGCGGCGATCGCCACCGGCATGGTCGACTTCGTGCTGCCCGCGCCCGACATGCCGCAGAAGCTGATGGAACTGTGGGAGAACGCCCGCAGGATCCGGCTTCCGCGCGACGTGGCCGCCGGCATGCTGTCGCTGCCGGAAAACGGGGCGCAGGCCGCGCAGGAGGCCGAGAGCGCGCTGCAGGACATCATGCTGCTGCTGCGCTCGCAGATGCGCCACGATTTCCGGCACTACAAGCGCGCCACCGTGCTGCGCCGCATCGAGCGGCGGATGCAGGTGCGCGGCCTGGACGGCCTGCCGGCCTACCGGGACTACCTGCGCGCGCATCCGGAGGAAGCGCAACCGCTGCTGCAGGACATGCTCATCAGCGTGACCAACTTCTTCCGCGACCGCGACGCGTTCGAGTCGCTGGAACGCGAGGTGGTGCCGAAACTGTTCGAGCACCAGCCGGTCGACACGCCGATCCGCGCCTGGGTGGCCGGCTGCGCCACCGGCGAGGAGGCGTATTCCATCGCGATGCTGCTTTTCGAGCAGTCCGCCAGCCAGGTGCCTTCGCCGGACCTGCAGGTCTTCGCCACCGACCTGGACGAGCGTGCCATCGCGCGCGCGCGCAGCGGGCTGTATCCCGGCGCCATCGTCACCGACGTCGCGCCGTCGCGGCTGCGCCAGTTCTTCGTGCGCGACCAGGACCAGTTCCGCATCGTCAGCTCCATCCGCGAGAAGGTGCTGTTCGCATCGCACAACGTGCTGCTCGATCCGCCGTTCTCGCGGCTGGACCTGATCTGCTGCCGCAACCTGCTGATCTACCTCAACCGGGATGCGCAGGCGACCATCCTCGAGATGTTCCGGTTCGCGCTCAAGCCCGGCGGCTACCTGTTCCTGGGCACGTCGGAATCGGCGGACGCGGCGGGCAGCGCGTTCACCGTGGTGGACAAGAAGAACCGCATCTACCGCGCCAGCTCGACGTCCCTGGGGGTGCGGCACCTCCCCATCCTGTCGGAGGCGCCCGCCGAGCGACGCCCGGGCGTGGTGGCGGAGGCCGCGCGCGAGCCGCAGCGCATGCGGCTGGCCGACCTGCACCGGCGGGCGCTGGAGGAGGTCGCCGCGCCCAGCGTCCTGCTCGACGCCGACTACAACATCCTGCACCTGTCCCCCGGCGTGGGACGCTTCATGGAGCACGGAGGCGGCATGCCGTCGCACAACCTGCTGTCGAACGTGCATCCCGAACTGCAGCTCGAACTGCGCACCGCGCTCTTCAAGGCCTCGCAGATCGGCCGCGGGGTCGATGCGCGCGGCGTGCGGATGCAGCGCGCCAACAGCACCCCGACCAGCGTGCACATCTGCGTCCGGCCCTTCCGGCATCCCGAGATCGACACCGAGCTGACGCTGGTGGTCTTCGAGGAGGAGGACGAGGTCCTGCGGCCGGTGATCGACGGCGCGACGTCCGATCCCGAGCGCGACCTGCTGATCGCCAAGCTCGAAACGGAAATCAAGCATTTCAAGGAGCACCTGCAGGAGACCATCGAGCAGTCGGATACGTCCAACGAGGAACTGAAGGCCTCGAACGAGGAGCTGCAGGCGATGAACGAGGAGTTGCGGTCGGCCAGCGAGGAGCTGGAGACCAGCAAGGAGGAGCTGCAATCCATCAACGAGGAGCTGGTCACCGTCAACTACGAGCTCAAGGTCAAGATCGAGGAGACCGGGCGGATCAACGACGACCTCCAGAACCTGGTGGCGTCGACGGACATCGCCACCGTCTTCGTCGACAGCGGCATGCGCATCAAGCGCTTCACGCCGCAGGCGGTCAAGGTGTTCAACCTGATCGCCTCCGACCTGGGCCGCTCGCTGCTGGACATCACCCACAAGCTCGACTACGAATCGCTGGCCGACGATGCCAGCCAGGTGTTCCACACGCTGACCATCATCGAGCGGCAGGTGCGCAGCATCGATGGGAAGCATTACCTGGCGCGCATCCTGCCGTACCGCACGGTGCGCGACAAGATCGAGGGGGCGGTGCTGACCTTCATCGAGGTGACCGCCCTGCACGAGGCCGAGGAACGCCTGCGCCAGGGCGAGCAGCGGGTCCGCATCGCAGCGGAGACCACCCGCGACTACGCCATCCTGACCTTCGACGAGGAAGGCCGCATCACCACCTGGAACGCCGGCGCCGAGCGCGTCTTCGGCTTCAAGGACGGCGAGGCCCTCGGCGAGCACCTGGGCCTGGTCTACAGCGCCGAGGACCGCCTGGCCGGCCTGCCCCAGGACGAGATGCGCCGGGCGCGCGACGAGGGCCGCGCCGAGGACGAGCGCTGGCATGTGCGCAAGGACGGCAGCCTGGTGTACTGCAGCGGCGTGACCACGCCCCTGGTGGACCCGTCGAGCACCGGCTACGTCAAGATCGCCCGCGACATCACCGCCAGCAAGCAGCTCGAGATCGCGCGCGACGCGTTGCTGGAGCGCGAGAAGGCGGTGCGCGAGCAGGCCCAGGTGGCCAACGAGACCAAGGACGAATTCCTGGCGGTGATGTCGCACGAACTCAAGAACCCGCTCAACCTGATCCAGGTCAACGCCGAACTGCTGGTCCTGCTGCCCGAGGTGCAGGGCGTGCCCAGCGTGATCCAGGCGGGCAACACCATCCGCCGCGCGGTCAAGAGCCAGGCCCAGATCATCGACGACCTGCTCGACCTCTCGCGGGTGCGCACCGGCAAGCTCGCGCTGCGGCTGGCGCCGGTGCGGCTGCACGACATCGTGTCGCTCATCGTGCAGGCGGTGCGCAACGACGCGCAGGGCAAGGGCATCGAGGTGGTGCTGGAGTCGGACGATCCGGACGCCAGCATCAGCGGCGACGCGGTGCGGACCGAGCAGATCGTCTGGAACCTGGTGAGCAACGCGGTGAAATTCACCCCGTCCGGCGGCCGGGTCACCGTGCGGCTGGAGCCGGACGACGGTTGCATGCGCCTGCAGGTCAGCGACACCGGCCAGGGCATCGACCCCGAGTTCCTGCCGCGCGTCTTCGGCATGTTCACCCAGGAAATCCGCCGCAACAGCCGGACCGACGGCGGGCTGGGCATCGGACTGGCGCTGGTGCAGGAGCTGGCGGTGGCGCAGGGCGGCCGGGTGCTGGCCGAATCCGAGGGCCTCGGCCGCGGATCGCGGTTCAGCGTCTGGCTGCCGATCCACCAGGCGGCGGCCTCCACGCTGAATTCGCCGCTGCAGCGGGTGCAGACGCTCAAGGGCCTGCGCATCCTGTGCGTGGACGACCTGGGCGATGCGCTGGAGACCTTCGCGCTGCTGCTGCGGGCCCACGGGGCCCGGGTGCAGACCGCGCGCAACGGCCTGGAGGCGCTGGACCGGCTCCGCGCGCCGGACGCGGCGTACGACCTGCTGGTCAGCGATATCGGCATGGCCGGCATGGACGGCTACGAGCTGATCCGGGCGATCCGCAGCGATGCGCACTGGTCCGGCCTCAAGAGCATCGCGCTGTCGGGCTACGGACGCGACGCGGACGCGCAGCGCGCGCTGGCGGCCGGGTACGACGCGCATCTGGCCAAGCCGGTGTCGATCGACGAAATCAAACGCATCGTCGAGCGGCTGCAGCCGGGCCCGGCGTCCGATTGACGCGGCAGCCCGCCCGGGGCCGGCGGATCAGGCGGGCCGCGACCCGGGGGGCGCAACGGCCGAAGGCGCCTGCGCCGGCGAATGCCCGGAGGTCGGCCCGCAGGGCAGCCGCACCCGGAATTCGCTGCCCTGGCCCAGGCCGCCGCTGCGGGCCTCGACGGTCCCGCCGTGCAGCTCGACCAGGCTGCGCACCAGCGCCAGGCCGATGCCCAGGCCGCCCGGCCCGGGGCTCTCGGGCCGGTCCGCCTGCACGAACATGCCGAAGATCCGGTCGATCATGTCGGGCGCGATGCCGATGCCGTTGTCGCGCACCGTGACGACGAGCGCATCCGGAAGCCGCTGCGCCGCCAGCCGGATGTCGCCGCCGGGCGGGGTGTATTTCGCGGCGTTGTTGACCAGGTTGGAAAAAGCCTGCGCCAGCCGCAATTCGTCGCCGAGGCAGGGCAGCGGCGTCCCGGGCAGGTCGACATGCAGCCGGTGGTGCTGCCGCTCGACCGCCGGACGGCTGATGTCGAGGGCGCGCTGCAGGGCCGCATGCAGGTCGATCTCCTTCGGGTGCAGAACGACCACGCCGCGGGCGATGCGCGAGAGTTCGGTCAGGTCCTCGACCAGCTGGTCCATGTGGTCGAGCTGGCGGTCCATGACCTGGTGCAGCGACAGGGCCTTGTCCGCGAGCATGTCGGGCCGCCGCATCAGCGCGTGCACCGCGTTGTGCAGCGGCGCGAGCGAATTGCGCAGCTCGTGGGCCAGCGTGACCATGAATTCGTCCTTGCGCCGGTCGGCGTCCTGCAGCGCCTGCTCCGCCGCGACCGCGTCGGTCACGTCCAGCGACATCCCGACGTGGCCCATGTAGAGGTCGTCCTGGCCGAACAGGGGCATGCCGTGGGTGTCCATCCAGCGCCATTCGCCCCGGGCATTGCGCAGCCGCACGCGCGCATGGAAGCGGCGCTGTTCGCGCTGCGCCGCGTCCAGCTCCCGCCGGTAGGCGGGCGCGTCGTCCGGATGCAGCGCCCGGGGCCATGCGGTGGCGGCCTCGCGGTCGTCGGCGGGCCCCAGTAGTTCCAGGCAGCACGGGTTGAGGTAGGCCAGCGCGCCTCCGGCATCCACCAGCCAGACGCAGGCCGGGGACGCCTCGGCCAGGCCCCGGAAACGGGCCTCGCTATGGCGCAGCTGGTCGGTGCGGGACGCCAGCTCCATCGCCTGGCGCGTGGCCTCCCGGCGCAGCTGCACCAGCGCCAGGGTGCGGCCGACGCGCGCGCGCAGCTCGCGCGGCCCGATCGGCTGGACCAGGTAGTCGTCGGCGCCGGCCTCGAAGGCGGCGATGCGCTGCTGCTCGTCCGGATCGGCGGTCAGCATCAGGACGGGCAGGTCGTGGGGCCGGCCGTCCGCCGCGATGCGTTCGGCGCGCAGGGCGCGCAACAGGTCCAGCCCGCCGCGGCGGGGCAGGGCGGTGGCGCACAACACCAGGTCGGGCCGCTGGCGCCGGATCTGGCGCAGGGCCTGCGCGCAGTCGGCCGCGAAGCGAATGTCCCAGTGCGGCTGCAGGACGCGCGCGAGGTGGCGGCGCATGTCGGTATCGCTCTCCACCGACAGGATGCTCTGCCGGCGGGTCGGCGCGTCCTGCGGCGGTCCGACGGGGTCCGGCGGGCTGCCGGGCGATTGGGCGGGCGACGCGTCCCCCGAGGCGTCCTGCGCGGCCGGGGCCGGCGCGCCGGGCGCCCCGGAAGGCGCCTGCGCGCCGTCGGGAGCGCCGTCCGTGTCCGGACGGACGATGCAGGCGTCGGGCAGGTGCGCATGGCCCAGGGGAATGCGGACCGTGAAGGTGCTGCCCCGGCCGAGCGCGCTGCGGGCGGCGACGGTGCCGCCGTGCACGCGGACGAATTCCTGGACCATGACCAGTCCCAGGCCGTCGCGGCGGCGCGGGCCCGCGCCGCCGGTCGGGCTGCGCCGGTCGAACAGCGCCCGCAGGTCGGATTCGGGGATGCCCACGCCGGTGTCCTTCACCGTCAGCACCGCATGGCCGTCCTGCGCGCGCAGCCGGATCTCGATGCCGCCGCGCTCGGTGAATTTCACCGCGTTGGACAGCAGGTTGAGCACCACCTGCTGCCACATGTCGGCGTCCACGTAGACCGGTTGCGGCAGGGCCGGGCAGTCGACCTTCGGCCGCAGGCAGCCGCGCGGCAGCGTGGCGCGGAACAGGCCGACGAGGTCGCGGGTCCGCGCGGCCAGGTCGGTCGGGGCGCAGCGCGGCTCCAGGGCGCTGGCGCGGATGCGGGTCGCGTCGAACAGACTGTCGCTCATGCGGGCGAGTTCGCGCAAATCCCGCTGCAGCAGCGACAGGACCCCGCGCCGGGCCCCGGTCTCCGGCGCGCGGTCGTCCTCCAGCAGGCCGTGGACATGGCCGAGCATGCGGGCCAGCGGATTGCGCAGGCCTTCGCCCGCCTGGCGCAGGAAGCGGATGCGCGCGCCGTCGATCGCGGTCAGGAATGCGGCGTGCCGGTGGTCCTGCTCGGTGCTGCGCGCGGCCTGCAGCGCCTGCGCGAGCCGTGCGGCGATGGCCTGCAGGAAGTCGGACTGCGCGGCGTCGGAGTCGGCCAGCGGCTGGAGGCCGACGACCGCGACCGCCAGCAGTTCCGGCGCGCAATCCCCGGGCCGCGGGCCGCCGCCGGACGGCGGGGCAGGCACCGACAGCACCGGGAGCATCGCGGCCTGGAACGGCAGGTCCGCATCGGATTCGGGAGCCTGTCCGTCCTCCTGCGCCACGGACCCGGACGCCAGCCGCAGCCGCAGGGGCGCCTCGCCCGCCTGCGCGGCCCGCAGCGCCCGCGCGACCGGCCAGGGACTGTCGTCGGACGCCTGCGCGCACGGCAGGCGCTCGGGCAGCGGCCACGAACCGGGCGCGGATGCGGATGGCCGGGCGCCGGCGTCCGGGCTTTCCGGTGGCCGCGTCCGCGCCGGCAGCGTTTCCGCGGCCCGCACCAGGTGCCGGCCCGTGCCGTCAGGAAGGTAGACCGTCACCCCGGCCAGGTCGTCCGTCGCGCCGGCCAGGCTGGCGGCCGCCCGGGCCGCGACCTCGTCGGGCGAGGCCGCGCCGCAGAGCGCGGCGGCCAGCGCCTCCCGGACGGCCATGCGCCGCCGGGCCAGCACCTCGGCGGTGTCGTCGAGGCACAAGGCCATGACACCCGGCACCCGGCCGTCCGGGCCGGCCGGGTCGCCGACGGCCTCCAGCACGAAGGAGAGGTAGCGCGCCCGAGCGCCACCGGCGCCGTCCCGGCCGGCCACGACCTGCCGCAGGCAGCCGGTGCGCCGCGCCTTGCCGTCGGCGAGCACTTGGTCGATCTCGCCGCGCAGGCGATGCCAGGGGTCGGACGCCGGGCTGGCGGCCGCGGGGAGTACCGCCCGATCGGACGGGACCCGGAACAGGCCGGCCCAGGCGTCGTTGCACAGGCAGATGGATTCGGCGCCCCACCACAGCTGCGCCGGTGTGCGCATCCGCAGCACGGTGCGCACGGCGGTGCGCAGCGACGGCTGCCAGCGGGTCGGGGAACCGAGGAGGAGGTCTCCCGGCAGTCCGCGCGACCGGGCTGCGAGGCCGCCGTCGTGATGGAGTCCGGACGCCGCGTCGCGCCGCCGGGCGTCATCCAAGGGCAGGGGCCAGTGCGGCATGGAAGACCCTCCTCGGCCGGATGCGGTCCCGGGCCGGCGCGACGCGGCAGGGGTGGCGACGGCGGGGAGCGGAGCGCCCGTGGTTCACGCCGACCTCGACTGGTGGAGCATGCGCCGGCGTTCGGCCGGCTCGATCCGCAGCGACTGGCGGTACTTCGTCACCGTGCGCCGCGCCACGGGCAGTCCCTGGCGCACGAGTTCCCGGGCGATCTGGGTATCGGTCAGCGGCGCGCGGGCCGGCTCGGCGGCGATCATGTCCTCCACCAGCGCACGGACCGCGCGCGGCGCGCAGGTCTGGCCGCCGTGGCTGACCACGGGGCGCGCGAAGAAGTAGCCGAATTCGAAGACGCCGAACGGCGTGCGCATGAATTTGTTGCTGTTGGCGCGCGAGACGGTCGAGGCATGCGTGCCGACATCGGCCGCCACCTCGTTCAGGCACAGGGGCTTGAGCGCCAGCGGCCCGTGGGCGAAGAAGCCGGGCTGCCGCGCGACGATCGACCGGGCCACGCCGAGGATGGTGTCGCAGCGCAGGGCGACATTGCGCACCGTCCAGCGGGCGTCCTGCAGGCAGGTGCCGAGCGGGCCGGCGCGGTCGTGTTCGACCAGGCCCGCGTAGTGGTCGTTGAGGCGCACCCGCGGCATCGCCGCCTCGTTGAGCGCCACGGCCCAGGCGGTGCCGCTGCGGCGCACTTCCACGTCGGGCACGATGGCGCGCGCCCCGCCGCCGCCGACCGCCCAGCCGGGCCGGGCCGCCAGGTGCCGGATGGCGTCGCAGGCGGCGCGCACCGCCTCGGGCGTCGCCTTGAGCTGGCGGGCCAGGCGGGGCAGGTCGTGCGCGGCGAGCACCGGCAGGTAGCGCTCGACGATGCGCGCCGCCAGGGCGCGCGCATGCGGGCAGGCGATCGCGCCGAGCTGCAGCGCCAGGCATTCGGCCAGGCTGCGGGCGCCGACGCCGGCCGGCTCCAGCGACTGCACGCGCTGCAGCGCGGCGGCGACCTCGTCCGCGCGGGGCGCGGGCGTCAGGCCCAAGCCGCCCGCCGCTTCGTCCGCCGGGATGCGCAGGTAGCCGTCGTCGTCGAGCGACTCGACCAGGGCATGGGCCAGCAGCTGGCCGCGCACCGGCAGCGCCAGGAGCCGCAGCTGCGCGTGCAGGTGTTCCTGCAGCCCCGGCTCCCAGGCCAGGCCCGCGAGGCGGTCGGCATCGTCCTCGCCGCCGGGACGGCGGCCGGGCAGGCCGTCGAGCCAGCCGGGACGCGGCTCGTCGACCGGGGCCGCGGCCTGCGACGCGGCGGGGGGCGGGGACTCCTCGGGCAGCGTCTCGTCCACTTCCAGCAGCGGATTGCCTTCGGCGGTGTCGCGCAGCGCGCGGGCGAAGTCGAGTGCCGACATCTGCAGCAGGCGGACCGCCTGCTGCATCCGTGGCGAGAGCAGCGCGCGTGTCTCGGGGCGGGCGGTGAGGGCGAGCGATGGCATGGCGTGCGGCAGGTCGGGGCTGCCCTCCCGTTGCAACGGCTGTGCCAGCCGCGTGCCGCAGGGCGGCCCGCGGGCGGGACGCGGCGCGGGCACCGGTTTTTTCTGCTTTTCGGTAGGAATTGCGGCAAACCCGGGGCAAACGGCGTGCCGACGGCACCCCGGGGCCGCGAGGTTTACAGTGCCCGGCGCGCCCGGCAGACCGTTTTGCGGCATTGGCCCGGCGATTGCGTCGGCAGGGATCGTCTGCCGCCGTCCGTCCCATTCCCGATACAAGGAGCTCCATGCCAAGGATCCCCATGCCCTCCGACCCCGGTTCCCGGTTCCCGCGGTCGGGCGCGTGCCGATGAACGCTGCGTCGCCGTACTGGGCGCGCCTGGAGCGCTTCTGGCCGGTGGCGTCGCTGCGGTCGTACCTGATCGTGACCATCCTGGTGGCGCTGGTGCCGGTCTCGGTGTTCTTCGCCTACCAGATCGCCCGCGAGATACGGACGCAGCAAATGGATACCGCCTCCATGCTGCTGCAGAACGCCGACGCCAAGGCCCGCATGGTCTCGCGCGAGATCGGCGCGTCGGTCGACGCGCTGTACGGCCTGGCCCGGTCGGAGGCGCTGATGCGCGGCGACATGGCGGGTTTCGAGCGGATGCAGCGCATGGCGCCGCAGCTGCGCCGCAATTGGCACAGCATCTTCCTGCTGGGCGCGGACGGCCAGCCGGTCTTCGACACCGCGCAGGCCGATGGCCGCGCGGCGGGCATCGCCCCGGCCACGCGCCGGCAGTGCGCCCAGGCCCGGCCCGATGCCCCGGTCGTGACCGATCTGTTCGCCGACACGGTCAGCCCGCAGCCGGCCACGCTGGTGTGCGTGGCCATCCCGGTGGCGGGCGCCGCGACGCACGTGATGGCCGCGCGCATCGACAGCGGCGCCTGGCAGGCGCTCGCGGAGGACGCCCGGCTGCCCAGGGGGACGGCGATCACGCTGTTCGACGGCGACCGGCGGGTCATCGCCAGCACCGCCGAGCCCCGCACGCCGATCGGCGCGCCGCTCCCGCAGTTCGGCGTGCCCGGCCGCGAAGGGCGCATCGACCGGGCGACGCGCGTCGGCTCCGGCATGGGCCTACCCGCGGTCGATGTCTACGCGACCTGGAGGACGGTGCCTTCCACCGCGTGGGGGGTGTCGGTCGAGACGGCGGCCGCGCCGATCGACCGGGCGCGCCGGGAAACGGTGGTCGCCGCGCTGTCGACGACCGGCGCCTGCCTGCTGCTCGGCATCGTCGCGGCGCTGATGCTGGCACGGCATGTGACCCGTCCGCTGCACCGCATGGCCCTGCCGGCGCTGGTGCGCTCCTCCCAGCGCGTCGCCATCAGGGAGATCGCCGACCTGCGCGACGCGCTCGCCAACGCGGAACGCGCGCAGCAGGCCGCGCAGCAGCGGGAGACGGATGCCCGCTTCGAGGTGGAGGCGGCCGCCCGCGCCAAGGACGAGTTCCTCTCCACCCTCAGCCACGAGCTGCGGACCCCCCTGGGCGCCCTGCTGTCGGCGTCGGAACTGCTGCAGGTGGAGGGCGACGATCCGGGCGTGCAGTCGGAGGCCCGCACGGTCATCGGCCGCCAGACCCTCCACATGGCCCGGCTGATCGGCGAAATGCTCGACATGTCGCAGGTGGTGTCGGGGCAGATCGCGCTGTACCGCGAGCCGGTGTCGCTGTCGGGCCTGGTGGCGAGCATCCACGCCCGCCTGCGCAACGACGAGGCGCTGGGCGGCCACCAGGTGCTGCTGGACCTGCAGGAGGTCTGGATCGACGCCGACGAGAGCCGCATGCGCCAGGCCCTCTCGACCCTGTTGGTGGCGGTGCTGAACGGCCGGACGCCCGGAGGCCGGATCGACATCCGCACCGGCAGGGCGGCCGACGGGATGGCGGAGCTGAGGATCGCCGACACCGGCGAGGGCGCGGCGGCGACCGTCCTGCCGCAGGTGTTCGAGCGCTTCGTCCGGGGGCACCGGCTGCTGGACCACCGCGCGGGCGCGCTCGGGTTGCGGCTGGCGCTGATCTCGCGCCTGGTGGAACTGCACGGCGGGCAGGTCGACATGTACCGCAAGGCCTCGGCGGCCTGCTTCGTGGTGCGCCTGCCGGCCATCGACGCGCCGCTGGCGAAGGACATTCCGCCGCCGGGGCAGAATCCGCTTGCCCCGTCCGCCGAACCGGAAGCTTCGGGGACGCTGCCCTCCGGCGGATCTTCCTACCGGGTGGCCGCATCGCGGTGCCGGCAGATCCTGGTGGTCCACCAGGACGCGGCGGTGCGCGTCCGGGTGTGCAACGTCCTGGCGGCCGCCGGTCACCGGGTCGAATCCACCGGCGATGCCGCCGACGGCCTGCGCCGCCTGCTGCAGGACGATCCGCAGGTCGTGCTGATGGGCAGCGACCAGCCGGGCCCGGCCCGCGTGCAGTGCTCCCGGCAGGCGCGCGCCGCCGGCTACGCCGGGCGCATGGTAGCGTTCGACCTGCCCGACGATCCCGCGGTGGCGGACGCGATGCGGGTCGCGGGCTTCGACGGCTGCCTGCGGGCACGTTCCTCGGTGGATGCGCTCTACCGCGTGGTGGAAGAGCCCTGAGCCGGGTCCGCAGCGCCGGGGGCCCGGCGCCGACACTGTGTTACGGCGCCATCCGGCTTCGTATTCATAATTTGTTAAGTGCGACTGCAACCGGAGTTGTATCGAAACACGGAAGAAACAGGGGGAGATCGGTCATGGGGCATGTGCTCATCGTCGAGGACGATGCGGATTCCGCACGGATGATGGCCGCCCTGGTATCGAAGGAAGGCTTCTCGGCCGCCATCGCGCCGACCCTGCAGGCGGCACGCCGCATGATCGCGATGCAGATGCCGCAGGTGATCCTGCTGGACCTGCAGCTGCCCGACGGGCTGGGCCTGTCGCTCTGCGAGGACGCCGAACTCACCGGCCGCTGCGAGATCGTGCTGATGACCGCGCATGCCAGCCTGGAGACCTCCATCCGGGCGCTGCGCCTGGGCGCGGTGGACTACCTCATCAAGCCGGTCAACCCCGGGCACCTGCGCGGCATCCTGGCGCGCAGGATGCCGCCGTCGGTGCTGCAGGCCGAACTCGGCACCCTGCGCGCCGGCTGGGAGGCCACCGGCCGCTTCGGCCAGATGACCGGCCGCTCCGAGCCGATGCAGCGCGTCTACGAGCAGGTGGCCTCGGTGGCGGGCACCGCCATCTCGGTCTTCATCACCGGCGAGAGCGGCACCGGCAAGGAGCTGGTGGCGCGCACGGTGCACGACCTGAGCCGGCGGCGCGCGCAGCCCTTCCTGGCGGTCAACTGCGGCGCCATCTCGCCGCACCTCATCGAGAGCGAGATCTTCGGCCACGAGAAGGGCAGCTTCACCGGGGCCGAGCGCCAGCACATCGGGTTCTTCGAGCGGGCGCACGGCGGCACGCTGTTCCTCGACGAGATCACCGAGATGCCCCCGCTGCTGCAGGTCAAGCTGCTGCGGGTGCTGGAGACCGGCAGCTTCATGCGGGTCGGCTCGACCGAGCTGCGCTTCACCGACGTGCGCATCGTCGCGGCCACCAACCGCGATCCGGAGCAGGCGGTGGCGGCCGGCCTGATGCGCGAGGACCTGCTCTACCGCCTCAACGTGTTCCCGCTGCACCTGCCGCCGCTGCGCGACCGGCTCGACGACCTGCCGGTGCTGGTCGACCATTTCCTCGACGAGATCGCCCGGCGCGAGGGAACGCACAAGCCCATCCTGCCCGATGCCCTGCAGCGCCTGTCGCAGTATCGTTGGCCGGGCAACGTGCGCGAGCTGCGCAACGTGCTGCAGCGCGCCTACGTCATGGCCGGCGACGGGCCGATCACCGCGGAGTGGCTGCCGCGCAACACCCTGGCCTCGCCCGCGGCGACCGAGGCGCCCGTCGCGGTGCCGCCGCCGCCGGCCGGCGTCCCGGGCGCGGAGGACTCCGAGGCGCCGACGCTCGAAATCCCGGTGGGCACCTCGCTCGCGGACGTCGAGCGCCGGGTGATCCTGGCCACGTTCGCGCACTACCAGCAGCAGCGCGAGCGCACCGCCGCGGCCCTGGGGGTGAGCGTCAAGACGCTCTACAACAAGCTCAAGGAATACGGGGACTGAACGGGGGCGGGGCTGCGGCCGGGCGGCGGACGCCGCGTTTTTTGTTGCAGGCCCCGCCGGGCGGGAGCACCAGAATCCGTCCCGATGACACGAGCCCGAAAGCCTTCCTCCACTTCCGCCCCCGCCGCCGCGGATTCCGGCGCCGCCGTGCCGGCATCCGGCTTCGTCCGCGTCCGCGGCGCCCGCGAGCACAACCTGAAGAACGTGGATGTGGACATCCCGCGCGACGCGCTGGTGGTGTTCACCGGCGTGTCGGGCTCGGGCAAGTCCTCGCTGGCCTTCGGCACGCTGTACGCCGAGGCGCAGCGCCGCTACCTGGAGTCGGTCGCGCCGTACGCGCGGCGGCTGATCGACCAGGTGGGCGTGCCCGAGGTGGACAGCATCGACGGCCTGCCGCCGGCGGTCGCCCTGCAGCAGCAGCGCGGCAGCCCGCAGGCGCGCTCCTCGGTGGGCAGCGTGACCACCCTCTCCAGCCTGCTGCGCATGCTGTATTCGCGCGCCGGCCGCTATCCGGCGGGGCAGCCGATGCTCTACGCGGAGGACTTCTCGCCCAACACCGCAGAGGGCGCCTGCCCGCGCTGCCACGGCCTGGGCCGGGTCTACGAGGCCACCGAGCAATCGATGGTGCCCGACCCCTCGCGCACCATCCGCGACCGGGCGGTGGCGGCCTGGCCCCCGGCCTGGCACGGGCAGAACCTGCGCGACATCCTGACCACGCTGGGCCACGACGTGGACGTGCCCTGGCGCGATCTGCCGCGCGAGACGCGCGACTGGATCCTGTTCACCGACGAGCAGCCGACCGTGCCGGTCTACGCCGGTTTCGACCGCCACGGGGTGCGGGCCGCGATCCGCGCGAAGCAGTCGCCGAGCTACATGGGCACTTTCACCAGCGCGCGGCGCTACGCGCTGCAGGCCTTCGCCACCACCGAGAGCGCCGCCATCAAGAAACGGGTGTCGCAGTACCTGGTGGCCAGCGACTGCCCGGCGTGCGGCGGCAAGCGGCTCAAGCCGGAAGCGCTGTCGGTGACCTTCGCCGGCCACGACATCGCCGCGCTGTCGGCGTTGCCGCTGCGCAGGCTGGCCGAAGTGCTGCGCCCGGCGGCCGAGGACCGGCTCGGCGATGCGGACGAGCAACGCGAGCCGGCCGGGCCGGACGCCGCGCGCACCGGCACGACCCTCGATCGCGCCGCGTCGCGCGCCGACACCGCGCGGCGCGTGGCCGCCGGCGGATCGGCCCATGCCGCCGCGCCCGACGTGCGCCGCACCCCGCACCTGTCGGCGGAGAAGCGACTGGCCGCGCGCCGCATCGCCGAGGACCTGACGGCCCGGCTGGCCACGCTGACCGACCTGGGCCTGGGCTACCTTGCGCTCGACCGCAGCACGCCGACGCTCTCGCCCGGCGAGCTGCAGCGGCTGCGGCTGGCGACGCAGCTCGGCTCGCAGCTGTTCGGCGTGGTCTACGTGCTCGACGAGCCCTCGGCCGGGCTGCATCCGGCCGACGGCGAGGCGCTGCTCGATGCCTTGCAGCGGCTGAAATCGGCCGGCAACTCGCTCTTCGTGGTGGAGCACGACCTGGCGGTGATGCGCCGCGCCGACTGGCTGGTGGACGTCGGCCCGGCGGCGGGCGAGCAGGGCGGGCGGGTGCTCTACAGCGGCCCGCCGGCCGGGCTGGCGGCCGTCGCGCAATCGCAGACGCGTCGCCATCTGTTCCCGGAGACGGCGGCCGGCGGGGCCGGTCCCGCCGGCATCCGGGCCGCGCGCGAACCGTCGGCGTGGCTGCGGCTCGAAGGCATCGAGCGCAACAACCTGCGCGGCCTGGACGCGGCCTTCCCGCTGGGCTGCTTCACCGCCGTCACCGGCGTGTCGGGCTCGGGCAAGTCCAGCCTGGTCAGCCAGGCGCTGCTGGAGCTGGTGGCCGCGCGGCTGGGCCGCCCGGTCCCGGCGGGCGACGACGAGGCGGGCGATGCGCTGGAGGCCGGCGCGCCGGCGCCGGTCGGCGGCCGCATCGCGGGGGGCGGGGACGCCATCGACCGGCTGGTGCAGGTCGACCAGAAACCCATCGGGCGCACGCCGCGGTCCAACCTGGCGACCTACACCGGGCTGTTCGACCAGGTGCGCAAGCTCTTCGCCGCCACGCCGCTGGCGCGGCGCCGGCGCTACGACGCGGGCCGGTTCTCGTTCAACGTCGCCAAGGGCCGCTGCCCCACCTGCGAGGGCGAGGGCTTCGTCAGCGTGGAGCTGCTGTTCCTGCCCAGCGTCTACGCGCCGTGCCCCGCCTGCCACGGCGCGCGCTACAACGCCGAGACGCTGGAGGTGCGGTGGAACGGCCACAGCATCGCCGACATCCTGGGCCTGACGGTGGATGCGGCCTGCGCGGCCTTCGCGGAGGAGCCCGCGGTGCTGCGGCCGCTGGCGGTGCTGCGCGACATCGGCCTGGGCTACCTGCGGCTGGGCCAGCCGGCCACCGAGCTTTCGGGCGGCGAGGCCCAGCGCATCAAGCTGGCGACCGAGCTGCAGCGCAGCCCGCGCGGCCACACGCTCTACGTGCTGGACGAGCCCACCACCGGCCTGCACCCTGCGGACGTGGACCGGCTGATGCAGCAGCTCGAGGGGCTGGTGGCCGCCGGCAACACGGTGGTCGTGGTGGAGCACGACATGCGCGTGGCGGCCCGGGCCGACTGGGTGATCGACGTCGGCCCGGGCGCGGGCGATGCCGGCGGACGCATCGTGGCGGCCGGCGCGCCGTCGCAGGTCGCGGGGGCCGACGGCAGCCGCACCGCGGCCTACCTGGCGCCGCACCTGGCGCCGTAGCCGCGGCCCTGGCATGCCCGGCCGGGCGGCGGGCGCTTATCTCGGCAGGCTCAGCGCCGTGGGCAGGGCGACGAGGATGAATTCGTTGCCGTCGGGCTGGCCGGGGTCGCGCGCGCTGGCGCCGCCCGGGTAGTTGTTGTCGTTGGCCACCAGGATCGTGTTGGCGTTGACGATGTGCACCGATTCGACCGATTCCATCGGGAAGGTGAAGACGCCCTGGAGCGTGGCGCTGCCGCCGAGGCGGCCGGGGTCGGCCAGGTTCATCAGGTCGGCGACCTCGGTCTTCACCAGGTAGCCGGCGGCATCGCGCACGTTCAGGTCGACCCGGAACACTTTCTTGTAGCGCGCCGCGACCCGTGCCGCGCCGGTGGCGGGGAACCGGCCGGTGCGGGCATCGCCGGCGCCCCGGTCCTTCTCCAGCACCAGGAATTCGTGGTCGTTGATCGCGGTCATGTCGTTGACCGTGTAGATCTCGTTGACCGTCGCGCCGGTCTCGTTGACGTAGCTGCCGCTGCCGACGCGGTAGGCGTAGGGCGCCGGCAGGAAGGCGTTCGTCCGCAGGTCGAACACGCTGAGCATGCGCCGCTGCTTGTCGGCGTCGGTCGAGAGTTCGTGCTCCAGCAGCGTGAACAGCTTGCTGCGGGCCGGGTCGATCGCCAGGCTCTCGATGCCGCCCGAGCTGGGCAGGTTGGCGGCGGCGCCGCTGGCGAGGTAGGGGTTGTTGCTGGTCTGCACCAGGGGATTGGCGCCGAGGGCCAGGCCGTTGGGCAGGGCGATCTCGCGCTGGAGCACCTTGCCGGTGCGGTCGGTCTTGACCAGGAACGGGCCGAACTCCTCCCCGAACCAGAAGTTGCCGTCGGCATCGACCACCATCGACTCGATGTCGAGGTCGGCGCCGGTCAGCAGGCGCTGCTGCCTGATCAGCGGATCGACCGCGACGCCGGAGGCGCCGTCCGAGGTCGTGCCGGGATAGGTCGCGCCATCGGCCACCACGGCGAAGCCCAGCTTGCGGTCGGGGTCGCGCAGGCGGATGTAGCTGTCGCTGCCGAAGCCGTCGAGCGGCGCGCAGGTCCTGAAGTCGGCCGGCCGGACCGCCTGGGTCGTCGCGTCGATGCGGACCGCGTAGACGTGCAGCAGCGCGTCGGGCGAGGACGCCTTGCTGCCGAAGCCGTTGTCCTGCATCACGTAGTAGCAGCCGCGTTCCGGGCCGTCGGCGATGGCGGAGATGCCCTCGATCGGCTGCTTTCCGACCAGGGGCAGGGCGATGCCGTAGGCCTTCGCCTTGGCGAGGTCGGAGCCGCCGATGTACCGGCCCGTGGTCGGACCCGCGACGCTGGCATCGGCCGGCAGGATGGCGCGCGCGAGCAGGGTCGGGACCTGCACCGGCGTGACGGAGGGCGTGTCGCTGCCACCGCCGCAGCCGGCCGCGATGGCGGCGGCGGAAACCGCCGCGACGGCCATGGCGAGACGGGATCGGGCGGGGGATCGGGGAAGGCGGCGGGCGAGGAGCGCGGAAAGGCGGGGCATGGAATGCGGGGTGATGGATCGGGCCGCCGATTGTTCGGGCGGCCGATGACATGGCCGTGTCGCATGCGCTGGACGGCGGAAGCCCGCCCTCCGTTCCCCGGTTCGCCCGTCGTTTGCTATCGATAGAATAGCTGGCAGCCAAGGAGGAACGCCGGCTTACGCCGCTTTTCGTCCTCGAAAGGAAGCGGCCCGGCGCGCCGTCCGGCTAGTCGACGCGGATGCCGCGCGCCTTGATCACGCGGCCGTAGCGGTCCTTCGCCTGGTCGATCGCCGCCTGCAGCTCCGCCGGCGTGCTGCTGCGCGGCGTGGCGCCCTGGGCGATGAGCGCCTGGCGCATGTCGGGGGTCGCCACCGCCTCCCGGACCTCGGCCGAGAGCCGGTCCACGATGGCCGCGGGCGTGCCGGCGGGCGCCAGCAGCGCCACCCAGGAGCCGGACTCGGCGTTGGGCACCCCTTGCTCGGCCAGCGTCGGCACGTCGGGCATGGCGGGCGAGCGCTCGGCGCTGGTCACCGCCAGCGCGCGCAGCTTGCCGCTCTTGACGTAGCCCGAGGTTTCGAGGATGGAGGCGAACAGCATGTTCACGTGGCCGGCCATCAGGTCGGCCATCGCCGGGCCGCCGCCCTTGTAGGGGACGTGGGTGAACTTGACGCCGGCGGCCTGCTGGAAGATCTCGGCCGTCAGGTGCGGCGAGCCGCCGTTGCCGGAGCTGGCGTAGGTGTACTTCTCGGGCGCGGCCTTGGCGAGCGCGATCAGTTCCTTCGGCGTCTTGGCGGGCACCGCCGGGTTGACCACCAGCGCGAAGGGCAGGTCGGCGAAGAGCGAGATCGGCGCGAAGGCCTTGTCCGCGTCGTACGGCAGCTTGTAGAGCCACGGATTGATCGATTGGGTGCCGACGTTGGCGATCAGCAGCGTGTAGCCGTCCGGCCTGGCCTTCGCCACCGCATCGGCCGCGAGCACGCCGCCGGCCCCGGGGCGGTTCTCCACCACCACCGATTGGCCGAGCTTCTGCCCGAGTTTGTTGGCCAGCAGGCGCGCGGCGATGTCGGTGCCGCCGCCGGGCGAGAACGGCACCACGAAGGTGACCGGGCGGGTGGGGTAGGCGGCCTGCGGCTGCGCCAGGACCGCCAACGGCGCGAGGGCGCAGGCGGCTGCGGCCAGGACCCGGCGGCGCGGGAGGAAGGTAGAGGGCAAGGCGGTGTCTCCTGGTGGCCGGAGGGCGAGGGGCGCGCGCGGCGCGCGCCGGTCCGTCCGTGATGGTATGTTAGCGCTGTCAAATCATCATAGCCAGCAGGTCGGCGGCGCGTCAACCGGGAAAACGGGAGGGCCGGGTGCGGAAAAACCCGGGGCGCGGGCGGGTCGCCGCCGCTCAGGCGCTGTCGCGCTCGACGATCGAGAAGCCGATGTCCACGATGCGCGTCTCCACCGCCGCGCCGGCGGCGCGCTCGACGAGGAAGCGCGCCGCCTGGCGGCCGATGGCGGTGCCGTCGATGCGCACGGTGGTGATCGACGGATGGGCGTGGCGCGCGAATTCCAGGTCGCCGAAACCGACCACCGCCAGATCGCGCGGCACCCGCAGCCCGCGCGCCTGCGCTTCGGTGAGGACGCCGTGCGCCAGGGTGTCGGAGCTGCAGAAGAGGGCGTCGACCTCCGGATGCGCCGCCAGCAGCGCGCCGAGCGCGGCCCGCCCGTCGCCGAGCGTGGTGGGCGGCGACACCCAGGCCACCGGCGCGGCGGGCAGGCCCAGCGCCTGCGCCGCCTCCTGGAAGCTGGCGCGGCGCAGCTTCGCGCGCTCGTCGTCGGCGCTGACCACGCCGGGGCGCCGGTAGCCGCGCGCGTGCAGGAACCGCGCGACCGCCGCGCCCACCTTCTCGTGCGAGAAACCGACCAGCATGTCCACCGGCGTGGGCGTCAGGTCCCAGGTCTCGACCACCGGGATGCCCGAGGCCAGCAGCCGGCGCCGGCCCTCGGGCGACCGCATGATGCCGGTCAGCACGATGCCGTCGGGCCGCCGGCCGACGATGGCGTCGAGCAGCACGTCCTCGCGCGCGCCGCCGTAGCCGCTCTGGCCCAGCATCAGCTGGTAGCCCGACGCGGCCAGCGCTTCGGTCAGCGACTGCACGGTTTCGAGGAACACCGGGCCGGCGATGGTGGGCACCACCGCCGCCACCAGCCGGCTGCGGTTCGAGGCCAGGCCGCCGGCGAGCAGGTTGGGCACGTAGCCGGTGCGCTCGACCGCGCCGCGGATGCGCGCCAGCGTCTCGGGCGACACCACGTCGGGCCGGTTGAGCGCCCGCGACACGGTGATGGCCGAGACCCCGGCCAGCCGCGCCACGTCGGCCAGGGTGATGCCGCCGCTGCCGCGCCGTGCGGCACGCGTGGCTCGCGGGAGGGTGGAGGAAGAGTCGGCCATGCGTGTCGGGTCCTGCCTGTTATCGCTGTCATCGGGGTCGTCGGACCATTCTATTGAGTGGTCGGGCAGGAACCGCGGGACCCTGGCCGGGACGGGGCGTCCCGTCGGTGCTTTCCGGTCGCGGATGCGCGCGGCCCTTCTGACGATTCTCATGGTTTATCTCGATGGGGAACGCATGCGAATCGTATAGAAAGCGCCACTGAGAAAATCGGGATTCTCTTATGTCACAGGCATGTGACATTATCCGGAAGGCTGGCGTAATTAACGGCTCCGCCAAGATGCGGCGGGTACTGCGCGGGCCGACGATGTTTATCGGGGCGGTCGAAACGATATTTCGGGTTTCAGGCAAAAATCACTGTCGTATTCTTTTGCATTAATCCGCCGGATCAGGGCCGGGGCAAGCCTAAGTCATTGAAATGAAAACGAGGCTTGTTTTTTGCTAGAAAATTTTCATAACGGTGTGATGGATACGGTGCGAATCGACGAATGGCCGAGCAGGGGCGGTTCGCGGTTTCAGGCACGACCCGGTTGCTGGCTACGGAACCCAAGAATCATCGAGACAATGCCGACACTGATATTTCTCACCGTGGATACCGAACTGGCGTGGAGGTACCACCGCGCCGGGTTTTCTCCCGGGCGGATCTACGACCATTCGCTCGAACCGGCGGAGGTCGGGCTGTCCTACCAGCTGGAGACGCTCGCCCGGCACGGCCTGAAGGCCTGCTTCTTCGTCGACCCCATGCCCGCCCTGACCTTCGGCATCGCACCGATCCGCAGGATGGTGGAGACCGTGCAGGCGGCAGGGCAGGAGGTGCAACTGCACATCCATCCCATGTGGGTCCGGGCGGTGGCGGGGGACCGCGGGCGCAGGTGCAGCATCGGCGACATGCATGCCTATTCCCGGGACGATCAGCGCAGCCTCATCGCCGTGGGCCGGAGCCTGCTGATGGAAGCCGGAGCGCACGAGCCGGTCGCGTTCCGCGCGGGATCCTTCGCCGCCAACGACGAGACCCTGGCGGCGCTGGCCGACCTGGGCTTCCGCTACGACAGCAGCCACAACGGCGCCGAGTGCGCCCACAGCCGCATCGGCCTTCCCCGGAACCAGATCTCCCCGGTCCACCGGCATCTCACGGAAGTGCCCGTCACCGTCATCGAGGACAAGCCCGGCCATTACCGACCCCTGCAGTTATGCGCGGTGTCGGCCGGCGAAATGAAAGCGGCGCTCGGCCATGCCGTGCGAAACCGGCATGTCGCGGTCACCATCGTCAACCATTCCTTCGAACTGGCGAACCGCGCGGGAACGAAGAAAAACCGCGTCCACGTGCTGCGTTTCAACAGCCTGTGCCGTCTGCTGTCCGAATGCCGCTCTGATCTGAAAACCGCCTTCTTCTCGGACGGGCCGCGCCTGCCGCTCACGGCGAGCGATTATCCCCTGGGCAGCAGCCTCATGCGAACGACCAAGCGCAGAATCGAGCAGGCCTGGTCCAACGTCGTCGAGGAGCGGTAATCCGCGCGGCAGCTCGACCATATTCCGGCGGGGCGCCGGAATAATCGCCGCGCACGCGCCGACGCGGCACGGATGCGCCTGTCAGAAATCGCGCGGAACGGAACTCCCCCGGCGGCGGCCGCCCGGGAAGGAGCAGTCCGACACGCCCGCGTCGCCACGCCGCCAGCAGGGCGAGGCCCGGTCGGCCGCCGGTCGCGGCAGGCCGCGCCGGTCCAGGCGCACGGCGTCGGTGCGCAGCGCCGCCACGCCCCGTTCGTCCAGTTCCAGCCGCAGCACCCAGCCCAGGCGCTGGGCATCGTTGTCGGACAGCTCCATGGCGAAGTTGCCCACGCTGTACACGATGGGCACGCCGCGGTACGGCTCCACCTCCTGCACCACGTGCGGATGGCCGCCGATCACGGCGTCGGCCCCGGCCTCCACCATCCGCCGGGCCAGGCGGCGCTGCCGGGGGCCGGAACGAAGCTCGTTCTCCCAGCCCCAGTGCATGACCGGTATCACGAGATCGGCGCCCCAGACGCGGCGGGCATCGGCGATGTCCTCGGCCACCTGCTCGTCCTCGCTCCAGGCCACGCCGGGCGCATCGGCCTCGGCCTCGAACATGCGCGGCATGAATTCGTTGTAGCCGAGCAGGGCGATGCGCAGGCCGCCCCGCTCGATCAGCAGCGGCCGGTGCGCCTCGCGCAGCGAGCGGCCGCCGCCGAAGCGTCCGATGCCGGTCGCGTCGAGGTGGTCCAGGGTCTGCAGGAAGGCGTCCCGGCCGAAGTCGCCCGAGTGGTTGTTCGCCACCGACACCGCGTCGAAATGCCGGCGCAGCACCGGCAGCACCCGCGGGTTCGCGCGGAAGGTGTAGCGCTTGTCCGCCGCCGGGTTGCCGACCGTGGCCACGGTGCATTCGAGGTTGCCGACGCGGATGTCCGCGCGCAGCAGCGGCGCCACCGCGGCGAAAGGATCCCGGCCCGCGGCCACCAGCCGGCCGAGCGCCCCGTCGAGCATGATGTCGCCGGCGAACACCAGGCTGGCGGACGGCCCGGCATGGGCGAGCCCGCCGGCCAGCACCAGCCCGGCGAACCATCCGCGGGCCGCCGCGCGGCGAGGCGCCGGCCGGTTCATGGCGACTCCGCCAGCGCGCAGGCGTAGTGCAGCGGCCGACCGATCGGCTGCGCATAGACCGTCTGCTCGCCGGTGAGGGACTCGGGCCGGTCCTGCGGCGCGAAAGGCGCCCGGTAGCGCGATTCCTGCAGCATCCGCGGCTGCGCCGCGGTGGTGGCGTAGACGTAGATCTTCACCGTTTCCACGGTCCCGGCCGCGCCGCGCAGCACGGCCTTGAAGCGGAATCGGCCGTCGATGTCGACGGCGGCGGCGTCGTACGCATGGACGTCCAGGGAGAACCGGAGCACGCGCGGCACGTCCGCGTACGACACCTCGCAGCGCAGCACGGGCGCGGCGCCCGCGCCCGCGCACCATGCGGCGGCCGGCCAGAGGAAGAGGAATGCGCGGATCACGGGATGCATGGGCCGATTCTGGGGGCGATACGGTCGGGCTGCCCTGCGCGACGCGCCATCCGGCTAAAGTAGCCCGACCCCTTGCCTTCCCGGAGCTGCCCCGGCGGAACAAACCATGCTGTTCGTACAAAGATTCAACGTGAGACAGGTGGCGCATGCGCCGCGCAGCGTCCAGACCGGAAGTTTCCAGAACCACGAGATCGAGATCATCACCGGCTACGACGCGGTGAACGACCGCTATCCCATCCACATCCGCACCCACCGCGCCGGCGAGCCCTGGCAGAAGATCGATGCCTCGCAGACCTGGGGGGCGGACGAATACGACGCCTTCGAGCAGGGCTGGAAGATCGTGGCGGAATGGGCGAAGACGGTCGGCTGACCGCCCGCGCCGGTTTCGCGCCGTCCCGCCGGCTGGCCGGAGCGAGGCGCGCGTCGAGGAAGCCGTCCGCCGACAGACCGTGAATCCCTCCGTTGCCCCCGTCCCGACATGACCGACGTCCTCGCGATCACCCTTCCCATCTTCGCCGCCATCTCCCTGGGTTTCGCCACCACGCGCCTGGGCCTGTTCGATCGATCGGACATGCGGGTGCTGGGGCGTTTCGTCCTCCACCTGGCGCTGCCGGCGCTGCTGTTCCGGGCCCTGGCGACGCGGTCCCTGGCCGAGATCTTCAACCCCGCCTACCTCCTGGCGTACCTGGGGGGCTCGCTGCTGGTGCTGGCGCTGGCCTGGTGGTGGTTCCGCCGCGCCGAACGGCTCGACGCGGCCGCCGCCGCGTTCCGCGCGATGGGCATGTGCTGCTCCAATTCGGGCTTCGTGGGGTATCCGATCCTGCTGCTGCTCCTCGCGCCGGTGGCCGGCATCGCCCTGGCGCTCAACATGATGGTCGAGAACCTCGTGATGATCCCGCTGCTGCTGCTGTTGGCCGAGCGCGGGCACCACGACGGCGCCCCGGGCTGGCGGACGCTGGCCCGGTCGCTGCTGCGCCTCGGCCGCAACCCGATGATCCTGGCGATTCCCGCCGGCCTGGCCGCGTCGCTGCTCGGCGCCGCCCTGCCGGCCCCGGTGTCCCGCACGATCGACATGTTCGCTTCTGCCAGCGCCGCCCTGTCGCTCTTCGTGATCGGCGGGGGGCTGGTGGGGCTGCCGCTCAAGGGGCTGGGCCGCGACGTGGCGCCGATCGTGGCCGGCAAGCTGCTGCTGCATCCGCTGGCGGTCCTGGCCGGCCTGTGGAGCGTCCGGGCGCTGGGCATGCCGCCCCTGGATCCGGCGCTGCGCACCGCGGCCGTGCTCATGGCGGCGATGCCCATGATGGGCATCTATCCGGCGCTGGCCCAGGCGCACCGCCAGGAGCACGTCGCCGCGCCGGCGCTGCTGGCCGCCACGGTGGCGTCCTTCTTCACGCTGAGCGGCGCGCTGTGGATGCTGGGCCGCTAGGCGGGATCGACATTCGGCCCGATGAGGGCGGGCGCGAGCCGGACGCCGGCCAGGAGGCTGGCGCGCTTCCGGCCCTGGCGCGCGGCGATGCGGCGCCATGGCTCGCGCCGTGCGACGCACCGCCCGATGCGGTTGCGGCAACGGCGCCGGAAGGGCTCCGCCGGTGTCCCTACCAGCGGTAGGTGGCGGTGGCGATCACCCTGCGCTGGTCTCCGTAGTAGCAGGTCTGGGCCGTGCCGTCGCAGTTCGACAGGTAGGTCTTGTTCGTCAGGTTGCGCACGTTCAGCGCCAGGTTCCACTGGTCGATGTCGTAGCCGACCATGGCGTCCACCAGCGTGTACGAAGGCACCTTCACCGGCGTGGTGCCGCCATTGCCGCGGGTCCAGCCCGTGTGGCGCGCGCCCATGCCGACCTTGACGTTGCCGGGCAGGCGGTAGTCGGTCCACAGCGCCAGCTGGTTGCGCGGCACGGCCGTGTTCTGCTTGCCGATCTGCTCGGGGTTGGCGCTGGCGGTGACGATGGCGCGCTGCGTGTAGCTGTAGGCGGCCGTGAGGTTCATGCGCGGGATGGGCTGCGTGGTGGCTTCGAGCTCGATGCCGCGCGTCGAGATCTCGCCCGTCTGGTACGGCACGAAGTTCGGGTCGAAGGTCACG
>JAKOND010000124.1 GCA_022702125.1 Burkholderiaceae bacterium | reverse complement strand
TGCCGGCGGCCATTGCCGACGCGCAGGCCGCTCACTGGGGCCGGGCCGCCGAAGGCATCATGACCACCGACACCGTGCCCAAGGCGTTCAGCGCCCAGGCGCAGGTCGGCGGCCAGACGGTCGCCATCACCGGCATCAGCAAGGGCGCCGGCATGATCCGGCCCAACATGGCGACGATGCTGGGCTTCCTCGCGACCGACGCCCGCGTGGCGCCCGCGGTGCTGCAGCAGCTGGCCGGGCGCCTCGCCGACGGCTCGTTCAACCGCGTGACCATCGACGGCGACACCTCGACCAACGACTCCTTCATCGTCATCGCCAGCAACCGCGCCGACCATGACGAGATCACCTCGCTCGACAGCGACGCGGGCCGCGCGCTGGAGGCGCTGCTGCTGGACGTGGCGCGCCGGCTGGCACAGGCCATCGTGCGCGACGGCGAGGGCGCGACGAAGTTCATCACCATCCGCGTCGAGGGCGGCCGCACCGCCGGGGAATGCCGGCAGGTGGCCTACGCGATCGCGCATTCGCCGCTGGTCAAGACCGCCTTCTACGCCAGCGACCCGAACCTGGGCCGCATCCTGGCGGCGGTGGGCTACGCCGGCATCGACGACCTGGACCAGGCCGGCATCGAGCTGCACCTGGACGACGTGCATGTCGCCACCCGCGGCGGCCGCCATCCCGACTACCGGGAAGAGGACGGCCAGCGGGTGATGCGCCAGAGCGAGATCGCGGTGCGCGTGGGCCTGGGCCGGGGCGAGGCGGCCGACACCGTCTGGACCTGCGATCTGAGCCACGACTACGTCAGCATCAACGCCGACTACCGGTCCTGATCCGGAGGCGGCCCCCATGAACGAAGCCTTCGCGGAATTGATCGCCCGGGCCACGCAGCTGGTCGACCGCATCGAGGCCGTCCTGCCGCGGCCCCTGTCGGCGCCCGACTGGGAGGCGGCTATCGCCTGGCGCTACCGCCGCCGCCAGGGCGGCCACGGCGTGCTGGAGCCGGTGCGCCACCTGTCGGCGCTGCCGCTCGACAGCCTGCGCGAGGTCGATGCGCAGAAGGACCGGATCGTGCGCAATACCCGGCAGTTCGTCGAGGGGCGGGGCGCCAACAACGTGCTGCTGACCGGCGCGCGCGGCACCGGCAAGTCCTCGCTGGTCAAGGCCTGCCTGGCGGCCTTCGCGCCGCAGGGTCTGCGCCTGATCGAGATCGACAAGGGCGACATGACCGACCTGCCGGACGTGGTCGACCTGGTGGCGGACCGGCCGGAGAAGTTCGTCGTCTACTGCGACGACCTGAGCTTCGAGGAGGGCGAGGCCGGCTACAAGGCGCTCAAGTCCATCCTCGACGGATCGGTCGCGGCGGCCACGCCCAACCTGCTGGTCTACGCCACCAGCAACCGGCGCCACCTGCTGCCGGAGTACATGGCCGAGAACCTCACCTACACCCACACGCCCGACGGCGAGGTGCATCCGGGCGAGGTGATCGAGGAGAAGATCTCGCTGTCCGAACGCTTCGGGCTGTGGATCAGCTTCTATCCCTTCACGCAGGACGAGTACCTGGCCATCGTGGGCGAGTGGCTCGCCGGGATGGGCCTGGGCGCGGACGCCATCGCGGCGGCGCGGCCGGCAGCGCTGGTCTGGGCGCTGGAGCGCGGCTCGCGCAGCGGCCGGGTGGCCTACCAGTTCGCGCGCGACTACGTGGGGCGCCAGGATGGCTGAGGCGCGGCAGGACGGCACGGCCGCGCCTGCCGCGCGCCCGCACACCGAGGTGGCCGTCGGCGTGCTGGTCCGCGCGGACGGCGCGATGCTGATCACCAGCCGGCCGGCCGGCAAGCCGTACGCGGGCTACTGGGAGTTCCCCGGCGGCAAGCTGGAGGCGGGCGAGACGGTCGAGCAGGCGCTGCGGCGGGAGCTGCACGAGGAACTCGGCATCCGCATCGGCGCGGCCCATGCCTGGAAGGTCACCGAGCACGACTACCCGCATGCGCTGGTGCGTCTGCACTGGTGCAAGGTCTTCGACTGGGAGGGCGAGTTCGAGATGCGCGAGCAGCAGTCCATGTCCTGGGAGCGCCTGCCGCTGCGGGTGGCGCCGGTGCTGCCCGGCGCCTTCCCGGTGCTGGCCTGGATGGCCGAGGAGCAGGGCTTCGAAGGTGCTACGCATTCGGTAGCAGCCTAGCAAGGCGAGACGCCGGCCATCCGGCGTTTTCCTTGCCTCCTCCTGTTCCTGTTACGGCCGCCGTTCAGTGCTGCAGGCGCGGATCGCCGAAGGCTTCGTCCTCGGGCGGGTTGTCGGTCGGGACCCGGAAGTCTTCGCTGTCCCAGGCCCCGAGGTCGATCTGCTTGCAGCGATTGCTGCAGAAGGGGCGGAACGGATTGTCGGCGGCGTAGCGGCTGTCGCCGCCGCAGGTGGGGCAGGTCACGGTGCGCACCGGCAGGTCGGTGGCCGGCGGGGCATCGGACGCGGAATTCAGAGGCTTGGTCGGGATGGACATGGCGCCGATTGTCGGCGCAGCGGCGCTCAGCCGCAAAGCGTCAGATCGAAGGCCACATGCTCCGCGGCATCTCCGGCCGCGGGCTGGATCCGGCCGTCGGGTTCGCAGCGCATCATGCGCACCGACACCATCAGCCGGTTGGCGCTGATCTCCGGCACCACCCCGGCCTGGTCGTCGAGCTGCAGCCGCAGCAGCTGGAAGCTGCGCCCGGTCGGCAGCGTCTGCTGGAACTGGCCGCGCATCGCCACGAACTTCTGGGTCTGGCCGCCGTCGCGCAGCAGGCCCAGCAGCAGCAGCACCGATTCGCCCAGCGGCGTCAGCACCTCGACCCAGCGCGCCAGGTCGGCCTGCCGCTGGCCGGCGGGCAGGTGCTGCCAGGCGCGGTAGGCCGGCAGGTCGAACGAGCAGGTGCCCGCCGGAATGGCGATGCGGTTGCGCAGGGCGGCCAGCCATTCGTTGTCGATCAATGTCTGCCCGATCTTGCCGGCCTGCGCGCCCAGTCCGGCTAGGCAGCGGTCGACCTGCTGCACCACGTCGTTGAGGATGCTCTGGGAGATGGTCGGGTGGTCGCGCAGGCTGTCGAGCAACTGCTTCTGCCGCTCCAGGTCCTTGAGCACGTCGGTCTTGAGATCCACCCGTGCCGCGACTTCCAGGAGTTCGAAGATGGTCGTCAGCGCGAAATGGTGATCGACGGTGTCTTCCCGGTCCAGCAGCGTGCCCAGCCGCCGGAACAGCGTCTCCAGGCGCAGGTAGGTCCGGATGCGTTCGTTGAAGGGGTATTCGTACAGGATCACGCGGGGATCATAGCCCGAAGCTATCCACGATCCGGCCGACCCCGGAGCGCAGTTGTTCGAGGCTGCAACCATCGTTCACCAGCACGATGTCGGCGGCTGCCAGCCGCTGCTCGCGGGGGGCCTGGCTGGCGATGATGGCGCGCACCGCCGCGTCCTCCAGGCCGCTGCGCGCGACCACCCGGGCCACCTGGGTCGCGACGCTGCAGTCCACCACCAGGATGCGGTCCAGGCGGTCGCGCCAGGCGGCGAGCGATTCGACCAGCAGCGGCACGTCGAAGACCAGCAGCCGCGTCCCGGCGGCGACCGCCGCGTCGGCCTGCCGCGCGATCTCCGCGCGCACCAGCGGATGGACGATGGCTTCCAGCCGGCGCCGCGCTTCGGGGTCGGCGAAGGCCAGGGCGCGCATCCGGTCCCGGTCCAGCGCGCCGTCGGGCGCGACGAATCCGGGGCCGAACGCCGCGGCGATCGCCGCCACCGCCCCGCCTCCCGGCGCGGTCGTGGCGCGGGAGATGGCGTCCGCGTCCACCACCACCGCGCCGCGGTCGGCCAGCATGCCGGCCACCGTCGACTTGCCGCTGCCGATGCCGCCGGTCAGCCCGAGGCGCCAGGGCCTGCCTGGCAGGGGGGCGGGCAGGGAAGGGGAATGAAGGATCGGGGAGGATGCATCCGGCGCCATGGGCCGAGTATCCGCCCCGCAAGCGCCTGCGGGCGGCCGGCGCCGGGATTCAGCCGAACGGGAAGGCGAAGGGCGCCCACTGCCGCATCGCCTGCGGTCCGACGACGAAGCACAGCAGCCCGGCCCCCGCGATGAAGGGCCCGAAGGAGATGGGCACGTCCTTGTGCGCCAGGCGGCCCGCCAGCAGCAGCCCGCCGCCGAGCACCGAGCCGACCAGCGAGGACATCAGGATGATGGCGACCAGCGAATGCGCGCCTAGCCAGGCGCCGAGCGCGGCCAGCAGCTTGAAGTCGCCGTAGCCCATGCCCTCCTTGCCGGTCGCGAGCCGGTACGCGTGGTAGACCAGCCACAGGCTCAGGTAGCCCCAGACCGCGCCCCAGACCGCCTCCGCCAGCGGCACGCCGGTCCAGCCGAGCGCCGCGCCGGCCAGTCCCAGCCACAGCAGCGGGTAGTTGAGATCGTCGGGCAGCAGCTGCGTGTCGAGGTCGATGGCGAACTGGCAGACCAGGATCGCGCAGAAAGCGGCCCACAGCGCGGCCTCGGGCGACAGCCCGAACCGCCAGCCGCACAGCGCGAACAGCAGGCCGGTGACGATCTCCACCAGCGGATAGCGCAGCGCGATGGCCGCATGGCAGCCCGCGCAGCGCCCGCGCAGCGCGAGCCAGCTCAGCACCGGGATGTTCTCGTACCAGCGGATCGCACGGCCGCAGGCGCCGCAGCGCGAGCGCGGGCGCGACAGGGTCAGCGGGGGCAAACCGTCGAGGGCGGTGGCGGCCTCGGCGGCGGCCCGCTCCAGCGCGGCCGGCGCGGCGGCGCGCGGGCCGAAGACCTGGCTCCAGAGCGTCGGCGTGTCCGCGTCCCAGCGCATCAGGTTGCCGACCGATTCGGAGAGCCAGTCGCGCCGCATCATCGCCGGCAGCCGGTGGATCACCACGTTGAGGAAGCTGCCGACGAGCAGGCCCAGCACGCCGGCCAGCCCGGCCGCCATCCAGGGACCGGCATCCGCGATTTCCCGCATCAGACCACCTGCCCGAGCTTGAAGATCGGCAGGTACATCGACACCACGATGCCGCCGATCAACCCGCCCAGGAACACGATGATGATCGGCTCCAGCAGGCTCGACAGGCCCTCGACCATCTCGTCGACCTCGGCCTCGTAGATCTCCGCGGCCTTGCCCAGCATGTGGTCGATGGAGCCGGACTCCTCGCCGATGCCGCTCATCTGCAGCACCATCGACGGGAAGATGTTGACCCCGGTCATCGCGGTGGTCAGGCTGGTGCCGGTCGAGACTTCCTGCTGGACCTTTTCGGTGGCGTCCGCGTAGACGGTGTTGCCGGCCGCGCCCGCGACCGAGTCCAGCGCCTCGACCAGCGGCACGCCGGCGGCGAACATGGTCGAGAGGGTGCGCGTCCAGCGCGCGATGCACGACTTGTCGATCAGCTTGCCGAAGATCGGGATGCGCAGCAGCAGCCGGTCCATGGTGCGTTGCATGCGTTCGTTGCGTTTCCAGGCCTGGAAGAAGAAATAGCCGCCGCCGAACAGCAGCCCGAAGATCACCCACCAGTACGACACGAAGAATTCGCTCATCGCGATCACGAAGAGCGTCGGCGCCGGCAGGTCGGCGCCGAAGGAGCTGAACACCTCCTTGAACGCCGGGATCACGAAGATCATGATGATCGTGACCACGACGAAGGCGACGATCATCACCGAGATCGGGTACATCAGCGCGGTCTTGATCTTGGACTTGATGCGCTCGGTCTTCTCCATGTAGAGCGCCAGCCGGTCGAGCAGCGATTCCAGGATGCCGGCCGCTTCGCCGGCCTCGACCAGGTTGCAGTACAGGTTGTCGAAGTAGAGCGGATGCTTGCGGAACGCGCCGCTGAGCGAGGTGCCGGTCTCCACGTCGCTGCGGATGTCGTTGAGCAGCCGGGTGACGTTGGCGTTGGAGCTGCCGCGCGCCACGATCTCGAAGGACTGCAGCAGCGGCACGCCGGCCTTCATCATCGTGGCGAGCTGGCGGGTGAAGATCGCGATGTCCTTGGGCTTGATCCGCTTGCCCGACCGGCTGCGGCGCTTCTTGATCTTGGTGGCGAGCACGCCCTGGCGGCGCAGCGATGCGCGCACCTGGTTCTCGCCGCCGGCGCGCATCTCGCCGCGCACCACGCGGCTGTTGCGGTCCTTGCCTTCCCACTCGAAGATGAAGTCCTTGACGTCGCGCGACGATGCTGCGGCTATGGGCATGGGAGGGGACGGTATCCGGTGGATTAGATGTTGGTGACCGCGAGCACTTCCTCGAGCGAGGTCATGCCGGCCATGACCTTCTGCAGGCCCGATTCGCGCAGCGAGCGCACGCCTTCCTTGCGCGACTGCGCGGCGATGTCGAGCGCGCTGCCGTCGGCCAGGATGATGCGCTGCAGCTCCTCGGTGATCGGCATCACCTGGTAGATGCCGACCCGGCCCTTGTAGCCGTTGTTGCAGGCGCTGCAGCCGACCGGCCGGTAGGCCTTCCAGCTGCCGTCGAGCGACTCGGGCGGGATGCCGGCGTCCAGCAGCACCTCGTCGGGCAGGTCGGCCGGTTCCTTGCAGGCGTTGCACAGACGGCGCGCGAGCCGCTGCGCGGTGATCAGGATCACGCTCGATGCGATGTTGAAGGGCGCGATGCCCATGTTGCGCATCCGGGTGAGGGTGGTCGGCGCGTCGTTGGTGTGCAGCGTCGAGAGCACCAAGTGGCCGGTCTGGGCAGCCTTGATCGCGGTGTCGGCGGTTTCCAGGTCGCGGATTTCGCCGACCATGATGATGTCCGGGTCCTGGCGCAGGAAGGACTTCAGCGCGGCGGCGAAGGTCAGGCCCGCCTTCTCGTTGACGTTGACCTGGTTGACGCCGGGCAGGTTGATTTCGGACGGGTCCTCGGCGGTGGCGATGTTGACGCCGGGCTTGTTGAGCAGGTTCAGGCAGGTGTAGAGCGACACCGTCTTGCCGGAGCCGGTCGGGCCGGTCACCAGGATCATGCCGTAGGGCCGGCTGATGGCGTGCAGCAGCCGGGCCTTCTCCTCGGCGTCGTAGCCGAGCGCGTCGATGCCCATCTTGGCGCTGCTCGGGTCCAGGATCCGGATCACGATCTTCTCGCCGAAGAGCGTCGGCAGGGTGCTGACCCGGAAGTCGATCACCCGGTCGGCCGCGATCTTGAGCTTCATGCGGCCGTCCTGCGGGATCCGCTTCTCGGAGATGTCGAGCCGCGAGATGACCTTGATGCGCGAGGCCAGCTTGTCCTTGATGGCCACCGGCGGCGAGGCGTATTCGCGCAGTTCGCCGTCGATGCGGAAGCGCACGCGGTAGTGGTGCTCGTAGGGCTCGAAATGCAGGTCCGAGGCGCGCATGTTGAACGCGTCGATCAGCATCTTGTGCAGGAACTTGACGATCGGCGCGTCCTCGACCTCGTTCTGGCCCGGGTCCGCCACTTCCTCGGCCGGGATCTCGAACGAGTCGCCGAACTCGAAGTCGCCGGTGCTGGCCGCGGCCGATCCCGCGGACGCGGTGCCGCCGCTGTCCAGCATGCGCATCAGCTTGTCGTACTCGGCGATCACCCAGTCGATGCCGGCCTGGGTCGAGAACTTGATCTTCTCGGCGGCCTCGCGGTCCGACGGGTCGGCGGTGGCGATCGTCAGCCGGTTGTTGCGCTTGCTCAGCACCACCACCCGGTAGCTCTGGCAGATCTTCGGATCGAGCAGGTCGCGCGGCAGCCGCAGCGGATCGATGGCGTCCAGGTCGAGCAGCGGCGCGCCGAAGGCCTGGGACAGCGTGTGCGCCAGATCGGCCGCCACCACCGTGCCGGAGCCGGTCAGCTCGGCGATGAACCGGGTGCTGCGGGCCTGCGACTTGGCGTAGAGCGCCTCGGCCGATTCCCGTGTCAGCAGGCCGGCCGTGATCAGGGCCCGGCCCATGCCCGGCAGGGCCGTGGCGGTCCCGTCGGCGGCCAGGGCGGTGGCGGAATCGGTGGGGTCGAGTACGGAGGACATGGATCGCGGGGATGGCAGATCGGGATGACGCGTGAATGATGGATGAAACGCTTCAAACTGTAAACCGAAGCTCGTATCTGTTACTTCTGACGGGGTATTCGAACAGCTCGACGTGTCGTCAGGATGAAAACGCGCGGCCGACCGCAGTCGCCCCGCCGGTGCCGTCTTCTATGCTCGGCGGCATGTCGCATCCTCCCCGTACGCCGGACGGCCGCTATTTCATGGTGCGCGGCCGCCTCTGGCGGTGCACCGATCCGCGGCTGCCCGAAGCCGAACGCGCCCGCCTGACCCATGAACTCATGGCGGCCCGCCGGGCGGTGGGGCGCGCCCTGAAAGCCGGCGACACGACCGCCTTGCGCGAGGCGCGGGCGGCGGTCGATGCCGCGAAGCACGGGCTCGGCGAGCGGGGGCCGGTCTGGTGGACCGACGGGGCGCCCGACCACGGCCGCCGCATGGCGCGCAACACGCCCTACGCGGACTGGGCCGCCGCGCAGGCACGGGCCTGAAACCGCCGGCGCAGACCGGCGCGCCCCGTTGCAGGCCCCCCGGGGTTCTGTGCGAGAGTCGCCGCATGAGCAAGGCATTCACCAAGGAAAACGATGCGGCGCCGGACGACGACGAGGAATTCGACGCCCCCGCGCTGCCCGCCGGACGCAAGAACTACGTCACCCCGCAGGGCTACGCCCGGCTGCGCGCCGAACTCCTCGACCTGATCGACAGCGAACGGCCCCGGGTGGTGGAGATCGTGCACTGGGCCGCGGGCAACGGCGACCGGTCCGAGAACGGCGACTACCTCTACGGCAAGAAGCGGCTGCGCGAGATCGACCGCCGCATCCGCTTCCTGACCAAGCGGCTGGAGGTCGCCGAGGTCACCGACCCGTCGGCGCACGCGGGCAGCGACCAGGTGTTCTTCGGGGCCACCGTCACCTACGCCGACGATGCGGGGACGGAGCGCACCATCACCATCCTGGGCGTGGACGAGGCGGATGCCTCGCAGGGCCAGGTGAGCTGGGTATCGCCCATCGCCCAGGCGCTCCTGAAGTCCCGCACCGGCGACGTCATCCGGCTCGCGACGCCGGCGGGCGCGCAGGACATCGAGGTGCTGGCGGTGGCCTACCCGCCCCCGCGCTCCGCAGACGCGACCGGCAGCGACGCCTGAGCGTCAGTGCGCCGGCTTGATGCGCCGGGTGCGCACCACCGCCGGCATGCGGTTGAGGTTGCGCATCGCGGCCTCCAGGTGGGACTGGTCGCGCACCTCGATCACGAAGCGCAGTTCGGCGGTGTCCAGGCTGGATTCGTCGCCCATGTCCACATGCGTGATGTCGACCTCGGTGCTCGCGAGCTCGGCCGACACCCGGGCCAGCACGCTCTTGCGGTTGGTGACGGTGACGACGATGCCGGCCTCGAACAGCCGGACCGGCTCGTCCGCCCAGGCCACCGCCAGGAAGCGCTCGGCGTCCTTGTACTGCAGCCGCTGGCCCACGGCGCAGTCGTCGGTGTGGATGGCCAGGCCCTCGCCGCGGCCCAGGTAGCCGAGGATGCCGTCGCCCGGCACCGGCCGGCAGCATTTGCAGAACTGCACCAGCGCGTTCTCGCTGCCGTCCAGGATGAAGGCGCCCTGCGACACCTGCTCGTGCGAGGTGTAGCGCTCCCGCGTCAGCAGCAGGGCGTCGGGCTTCTCGCCCTGCTCGGCCATCAGCGTCACCAGCCGCTTGGCGACGATGCTGGCGATGCGCTTGCCCAGGCCGATGTCGGTCAGCAGCTCGACGCGATCGCGGTTGCCGGTGAAGCGCAGCAGCTTGTCCCAGATCGGCTGGTGCGCCTCGTCCTCGTCGGGCAGCCGCTCGATGCCCTCGGAGCGCAGCGCCTGGGTCAGCAGCTTGCCGCCGAGCTCCTGCGATTCGGTCTGCGCGAGGCTCTTGAGGTAGTGGCGGATCTTGGAGCGCGCCCGGCCGGTGCGCACGAAGCCGAGCCAGGCCGGGTTGGGCGTGGAGACCGGCGCGGTCGTCACCTCGACCACGTCGCCGTTCTTGAGCTCGGTGCGCAGTGGCACCTGCTCGCCGTTGATCTTGCCGGCCACCGTGCGGTCGCCGACGTTGGTGTGGATCGCGTAGGCGAAGTCGACGATGGTCGCGCCGCGCGGCAGCGCCATGATCTGGCTCTTGGGCGTGAAGACGTAGACCGCGTCGGGGAACAGGTCGACCTTGACGTGGTCCCAGAACTCGGTCGCGTCGCGCGTCTCCTGCTGGATGTCGAGCAGCGACTGCAGCCACTGGGTGCCCAGCCGCTCCGACTGGGACGACGGGTCGCCGGCCTTGTAGAGCCAGTGGGCGGCGACGCCGGCCTCGGCCACGATGTGCATCTCCTCGGTGCGCATCTGGAACTCGATGTTGATGCCCGACGGCCCCACCAGCGTGGTGTGCAGCGACTGGTAGCCGTTGACCTTGGCGATGGCGATGTGGTCCTTGAAGCGTCCCGGCACCGGCTTGTACATCTGGTGCAGCAGGCCGAGCGCGGTGTAGCAGTCGGTCACGCCGGGCACGATGACCCGGAAGCCGTAGATGTCGGTCACCTGCGCGAAGCTCAGGTGCTTGCCGTCCATCTTCTTGTAGATGGAGTAGAGCGTCTTCTCGCGGCCCGCGATGCGCATCGAGAGCCCGGCCGCGGCGAAGATGGCGTCGACGTCGTTCTGCACCTTCTGCACCAGGTCGCGCCGGCGGCTACGCGCCCGGCCCACGGCCTTCTCGATGATCGAGTAGCGCCACGGGTGCAGGTAGCGGAAGGACAGGTCCTGCAGCTCGCGGTAGGTGGTGTTGAGGCCCAGCCGGTTGGCGATGGGCGCGTAGATCTCCAGCGTCTCCGAGGCGATGCGGTGCCACTTCTCGCGCGGCGAGTTGCCCAGCGTGCGCATGTTGTGGGTGCGGTCGGCCAGCTTGATCAGGATGACCCGCACGTCGCGCGCCATGGCCAGCAGCATCTTGCGGAAGGACTCGGCCTGGTTCTCCTCGCGGGTGTTGAACTGCAGCTTGTCGAGCTTGGTGAGCCCGTCCACCAGCTCGGCCACCGGCGCGCCGAAGCGCTCGATCAGCTCGGCCTTGGTGACGCCGCAGTCCTCGATGGCGTCGTGCAGCAGCGCGGCCATCAGCGCCTGCGCGTCGAGCTTCCAGGCGGTGCACTGGGCGGCCACCGCGATCGGGTGGGTGATGTAGGGCTCGCCGCTGTTGCGCAACTGGCCCAGGTGCGCCTCGTCGGCGAAGCGGTAGGCCTGCCGCACCTGCTCGATGCCTTCGGGGCCGAGGTAGTCCAGGCTGGCGGTCAGCGCCGCGAAGCTGGCCGCCGAGGCGTTCGCGGCGGCCACGGCGGGGGCCGACGAACCGAACGCGGGTTTGGCGACGGCAGAAGTGTTCTGGAAGGGGGGCGCTGCGGTCATTGGTCTGAATATAGCCGTGGGTCGGTAAAAGCGCGGGCGGCGCGGGGCGCATCGCAGCAGGGTCACCGGCCGTGCACGGTACGCGCCCGGGAGCGCGCACCTACACTCCCGCACCTATGGCCGATCCTTCCGCCCACAAGACGGGCCCCGTCGTTTCCCCTGTTCCCGCGGCGCCCGTGCCGCCGCACGCCACCGGCGCCCTGGTGCTCGGCATCGAGTCGTCCTGCGACGAAACCGGCGCCGCGCTGGTCCGCCTGCCTCCCGGCGACGCGGTCCCGGTGCTGCTCGCGCATGCGCTGCACAGCCAGATCGACATGCACCGCGCCTACGGCGGGGTGGTGCCCGAACTCGCCAGCCGCGACCATATCCGGCGGGTGGTGCCGCTGGCGACCCAGGTCCTGCGCGACGCCGGCGCGGAACTCGGCGCGGTGGACGTGGTGGCCTACACCCGCGGCCCCGGACTCGCGGGCGCGTTGCTGGTCGGCGCGGGCGTGGCCTGCGCCCTGGGCGCGGCCCTGGGCCGGCCGGTGCTGGGCATCCACCACCTCGAAGGCCACCTGCTGTCGCCCTTCCTGAGCGCCGATCCGCCGGAATTCCCGTTCGTGGCGCTGCTGGTGTCGGGCGGCCACACCCAGCTGATGCGGGTCGACGGCGTCGGCCGCTACATCCTGTTGGGCGAGACCATCGACGACGCCGCCGGCGAGGCCTTCGACAAGTCGGCCAAGCTGCTCGGCCTGGGCTACCCCGGCGGTCCGGCGCTGTCGCGGCTGGCCCAGCAGGGCGACCCGGCGGCCTTCAAGCTGCCGCGCCCGCTGCTGCACAGCGGCAACCTGGATTTCTCCTTCGCCGGCCTCAAGACCGCGGTGATGACCCAGGCCGGCCGGCTCGGCGACGCGCTCGGTGCGCGGAAGGCCGACCTGGCCGCATCCGCCGAGGCGGCCATCGTCGACGTGCTGGTCCGCAAATCGATGACCGCGCTGCGTGAAACCGGGCTGGCGCGCATCGTGGTGGCCGGCGGTGTCGGCGCCAACCGGCTGCTGCGGACGCAGCTCGACGCCGCCTGCCGCAAGGCGGGCGTCCGGGTCCACTACCCCGAGCTGGAGCTGTGCACCGACAACGGCGCGATGATCGCCATGGCCGCGGCGATGCGGCTGCGGGCGGGGATCGAGCCGGCGCGCAGCGACTACGCTTTCGACGTCAAGCCGCGCTGGCCGCTCGACGCCATCCTCGGCCCGCGGGCCGTCGCCGCCTGACCGGTCTGGGCCACGGACCAAAAAAAATGCTCCCCGCGGGGAGCATTGGCAAAGACCCGGAGGCCTGGAGGAGAACGAGGAAAGAGGGATGCCCGGCCGGGCACCGCCCGGATCAGGCGATCGTCAGGGCGACGACCTTGCTTTGCGGCGCCACTTTGGCCAGGCGCAACGACAGCACGCCGTGCTCCAGCGTGGCCTCGCTGGCCGACGCGTCGATGTCCTGCGCCAGCTTGTACGAGGCCTTGAAGGCGCGTGGCGCGCCTTCGACGGTCGCGATGTGCACCACGTTGCCCTCGATGCCCAGGGTCAGCTGGTCCTTGGCGATGCCGGGCAGGTCGAGCTGCAGGCGGAAGGCCTGTTCGTCCTGCTCGACGGTGGGGCGGGCCGGAGCGGGCGCGGCGTCGTGCGCGAAGGCATGCACCAGGAAGCGTTCGAGGCCGCGATCGACAGCGCGGGGCTGGGAGACATAGGCGGTGCGGCGGGTGACGGGAGCGAAGATCATGGAAGGTCCTTGTGGGTTTTCGGCGCTCTCCGGCGAGCACCGCATGGACCGAATCTGCGCATCCTCCTCCCGCTTTCAAGAGCTTGAATTGCACGAAATTTAAGCAAT
>JAKOND010000117.1 GCA_022702125.1 Burkholderiaceae bacterium | reverse complement strand
GAAGCTTGGCGCAACAGGTTCTCCAGCAGGATCCGCAGCGAGAACGGCAGGCTGTCCACGCCCGGGACATCGGCGATGGAGACGTAGCGGATCGTGCGGTTCGCAAGTGGGAGGTGCTTGATCTGAGTAGTGGTGAGCATCGTGGGCTTCCTGAAAGTATCTATCGAACGTCAGAGCATCCGCTCGACCTTCAACAACGTTGATATTTGTATTTTCTAATCAACATAGACATTTAAGACATCGGGTAAACCCTTCTATCACCCACTATCCGCATTATTCGTGGAGCGTCCCCCGCCTGATGTGACCGGACGGACAATCTTGTCCGCACCACTTCGATCAGCGACCCCATGCAGTGATGTGAGAGGATTCTTCACTTGCGGAGTGCTCTCCGCACCACGGCGTGCTCGAACCAAATCACCGCTGCATGGGGGTTGAATCCAGACTGGGCGAAAGACCATCTGATATCCAAATGATTCGATAGCACTTGCATTTAATGTTCTATGTGACCATATAATTCACTTTCAAGGAAGCACGATGTCACATAGCCCCCTCCGTTCCCTTCCGCCGGGAAACGCAGTCGCCTACGTCGGCAGTCGCACGACGACCGCGCGCAATGCGCGCGGCAAGGGCATAGAGGTGTTCACCAGCGATGCCGACGGCCACTGGACGCACCGACAGCGCGTCGAGACCTATGAGAACCCCTCCTACCTGGTGGCGGACGAAGCGGGAAGATTTCTCTACAGCGTGCACGGGGACGGCAGCTCTGTCAGCAGCTACAGGATCGCCGCGACGGGGCTCCTTTTGCCGTGGGGCAACCAGTCGACGCAAGGCACCAACCCCGTGCACCTGGCCATCAGCCCTTCCGGGCGTTGGCTGGTGGTGGTCAACTACGCGTCAGGGACGATCGCCGCGCTCCCACTGCTCGACAATGGACGACTGGGCGTTGTAGCAGGTGTCGTGGCGCTGTCCAACCTGCCCGGGCCCCACCGCACCCAGCAGCGGGGGGCGCACCCGCACCAGGTCGTATTCGATCCGACCGGACGATGGCTCGCGGTGCCCGACAAGGGATGCGATGCGGTTCACACCCTGACCCTCGACGATGCGACTGGCGCGCTCGCATTGCATGCGACCCTGCAGTGCGCCCCGATGAGCGGGCCGCGCCATCTGGTGTTCGATGCGGACGGTCGATTCGCTTGGTGCGTGCTCGAACTGTCCAGCCAGATCCTGACGATGGCTTTCGACGCTTCCCAGGGCCACTTTATGCCGCTGACGCGTCACTCGACGCTCCCTGCGGAGTACGTACACGAGAACACCGGCTCCGGCATCGCACTCGCTCCCGATGGCCATGCGGTCCATGTTTCCAACCGCGGGCACGGCAGTGTGGTGCGCTTCGCCGTGGATCCGCTCAACGGCACGATCTCCATGCCGAGCTGGCGTTTCACCTCCGGCCTGGTGCCCCGGTTCATCGCCATCGATCCGCACCACGACCGGCTTCTCGTCGCCAACGAAGACGCGGACAGCATCGTTTGCATTCCCCCGGGAGACGGGCTTCCAGTCGAACTCGCAAGCACCGGAAGCCCAGTCTGCATCGCCTTCTCATTTTTCCACCAAGGACCACCATGAGCCAGAAAGCCCCCCAGATCGCCGTGCGCGCCACATACATGCGCGGCGGCACCAGCAAAGGCGTGTTCTTCACGCCGGACGACCTCCCCGAGAACGCACGGGTTCCGGGCACGGCGCGCGATGCGCTGATGCTGCGCGTGATCGGCAGCCCCGACCCCTACGGCAAGCACATCGACGGCATGGGCGCCGCGACCTCCAGCACCAGCAAGGTCGTCATCGTCGGGCGGAGCACGCGCGACGACTGCGACGTGGACTACCTGTTCGGCGCCGTGGCGATCGAGTCGCCCGTCGTGGACTGGAGCGGCAACTGCGGCAATCTGACCTCCGCGGTCGGCCCCTTCGCCATCGCCCGCGGCCTGGTGGACGCCCCGGCGGACGGCACCGCCACGGTGCGTATCTGGCAGGCCAACATCCAGAAGCGCATCGTCGCGCACGTCCCGATGCACGACGGCCAAGTGCAGGAGACCGGCTACTTCGAACTCGACGGCGTGACCTTCCCCGCCGCGGAGATCAAGCTGGAGTTCCTCGACCCCGGCGCTGACGAAGAGGGCGAAGGCGGCGCCATGTTCCCAACGGGCCGCATGATCGACACCGTCGACGTGCCGGGCGTAGGCGCGGTGGAGACCACGCTCATCAACGCTGGTAATCCCACCATCTTCGTGGACGCCGCAACCCTGGGCCTCACCGGCGCTGAGCTGCAGCCGGCCGTGAACTCGAACGATGCGCTGCTCGCGCGCTGCGAGAGCATCCGCGCTCATGGGACAGTGGCGATGGGCCTCGCCGCCTCGGCCCAGGAAGCGACGGAGAAGCGTCCGCACACCCCGAAGCTTGCCTTCGTGGCGCCGCCGCAGGGATACACCGCCTCCAACGGCAAGGCCGTCGCCGCCGGCGACGTCGACCTGTGCGCCCGGATCTTCTCGATGGGCAAGCTGCACCATGCGATGACGGGCACCGGCGCCGTGGCGATCGCCGTCGCGGCCGCCATCCCCGGCACGCTTGTCGCCCGCGTGCTGGGCGAAGGCCAGCACCGCGAGGTGAAGTTCGGCCATCCGTCGGGAACGCTCAATGTCGGCGCCGAAGCGCATGAAGCAGACGGGACCTGGCAGGTGACCAAGGCGCTGATGAGCCGCAGCGCCCGACGGCTCATGGACGGCACGGTGTTCGTCCCGGGCAACTGACATCTCTTAATGGGGCAAGCCTCCCGACGCCGGGAGCTTGCTCGATCGTAGATTCGAACCGATGTGCCCGAGTAAAGCGTAAGGCTCGGATCGGGCATGGATCGTACTCGCCGTGGGCATCCGTGATGCGCCCGAGCAGGAAGTCCTGGGTGCGTCGCATCGTGATCTTGGCGCTTCCGCACCGACCAGTGGATCCAGGGGATTGACTCGTGGGATGGACGATGCTGAAACCAATCTCCGAAGCCCAGGCCATCATGAACTTTTTGTTCAAATAGTTCACTTATTCCATCTGGCTTGCGTATGCACTTTTTGCGGGAACTCGCAGTTCTCCTCTGCAATGGATGGGTTTTGACTGCTTTCCCGCAGCTGCCAGGAACTGATGCTTCGAGCAGGATCTGCCGAATGATGAACCTTCGATTCATTGCGGATGAATCCCTAGCGAAACCTCTACCGGGCCTTGGGACATTACGCTAGACCCTCTGAGGGTTTTCCTGAGGCAAGAAGAACTTGGACTTTCTCATTTTGATCTTTAATATCATAAAAAACACGCAAAATTCATTTCATGCAAATGACCGGAGACCCCAGATGAGCATCCCCCGCCGCACCTTCTTGCACACGCTCGGCACCGCATCCATTGGAAGTGCCTTGGGGGCTCTGCCGCTGGCACTGCGCGCGCAAGGCACCTATCCGGCCCGTCCCGTGACGCTGATCGTTCCCCAGCCGGCCGGCGGGGACGCCGACGCGGTATGCCGGCTCCTGCAGACCAAAATGCAAGAGCTCCTGGGACAGCCGCTGATCATCGACAACCGCGGCGGCGCGGCGGGGAACATCGGCGTCGCGTTCGGCGCGAAAGCGCCTGCAGACGGCTACACCGTGACTTTCGTCAACCAGGGAATCCTGGCGTTCAACCCGACCCTCTATTCCTCGCTCGGATTCCAGCCGGCCAACCTCACGCCCGTCAGTCTGCTGACCTCGACGGACTTGGTGTTTTGCGCCAACGCCTCACTCCCGGCCCACAACAT
>JAKOND010000098.1 GCA_022702125.1 Burkholderiaceae bacterium | reverse complement strand
GGATCAGATCAACAACGCGAAGCGCGAGCTGGTGAACTTCCTCCACGGCATCCGCGGCTCGGAGATCTCCGAGCCCTGCGCGCTCTGGGTGCACCGGGTCCGGCGCCGCTTCACGGATCGGCTCAAGGGACGTTTTCCCAGCGGCTTCGCCCAGCAGCTCAACGACAAATACTACGACCGGCTCGCCGAGCAGTCGATGCGCAAGAACGAGCTGTATTTCACGCTGCTGCTGCGCCCGACCGCCACGGCCAGCGGCGCGCTCAAGAAGATGCGCACGCGCAGCGCCGACAGCCTCAACGCCTTCGATGCCGAAGTGCTCGAACGCTTCCAGTCGCTGGCCCAGCAGGTCGAGGCCAGCATGCGCAAATACGGCGGCGAACGCCTGGGTTGCCAGGAGCGCACCCTGGCCAGCGGCGAGACCCGCATCGGCTCGGACATGCTGGGCTTCTACCGCTTCCTGCTGACCGGCATCTACGAGCGCGTCGATCTGGAGCCGGCGCCGGTCTACAACTACCTGTGCGATGCACGTCTCTTCGCCGGCGACACGAACGGCGTGGTGCAGCGGGAGCACCTGCAGGGCCGCAGCTTCGTGGGCTACCTTGATTTCCTGGACTACCCGGCACTGTCCGAGCCCGGTATGAACAACTGCCTGTTCTACGGCGACTACGAATTCGTCGAAACGCAGAGCTTCAGCTTCCTGGGCAAACGCGACGGCCTCCACGCGATCGAGCTGCAGCGAAGGCGCTTGGTCAGTTCCGGCGAGGGATCGCCGGAGCAGATCCGAGACATGGAAAACGCCAAAGAGGATGTGCGCAACGGCCGCATCTTCATGGGCGAATACCACTACAGCCTGGGCATCCTGGGCGCGTCGGTCGACCAGGTCCGCAAGGACATGGCCAATGCGCGCACGGCCCTGCAGGAGGACATCGGCTACAAGGTCGCGACGGTGGACGTGGTGCCCGAATGCGCGCACTTCGCGCAGCTGCCGGGCAACTGGACCTGGCGCCCACGCGTGGCCACGCTCACCTCGCGCAACCTGGCGTCGCTGGCACCGATGCACAACTTCGACCTGGGCAAGCGCGACGGCAACCCCTGGGGAGAAGCCATCGCCATCCTGCAGACCCCGGCCGGGCAGCCCTTCTACCTGAACCTGCACCAGATGGTGCACGGGCGCAACCGCGTCGGGGAAAAGGACCCCGCGAACACCTTCATCTGCGGCATGACCGGCACCGGCAAGTCAGTGCTCCTGGGCTTCATCCTGACCCTGCTGACGAAAGTGCCCGGACTGCGCATCCTGTTCTTCGACAAGGACCGCGGTGCCGAGATCCTGATCCGTGCGCTCGGCGGCCGCTATCGCCAGCTCCAGCGCGGCCAGCCGACCGGCTTCAATCCGTTCCAGTGGGAACCGACGGAAAGCACGGTGAAGTTCGTCGAACAGCTGGTGATGCAGTGCGCACGCCGCAGCCCGGACGAAGCGCTGGCCATCGAGGTCGAGAACGAGATCATCAAGGCGGTGCGCCGGGTGTTCCTCCAGCCCGACAGGTCCTCGCGTCGGATCAGCGCCATCCTGCAGCACGTCGGCGAGAACAGCGCCGTGGGTGAACGGCTGGCCAAGTGGTGCCGCACCGCCACCCGCAAGGGCTCGAACGCCTGGGTGCTGGACAACGCGCAGGACACGACGGACTTCTCGGGGCGTTCGATCTTCGCCTTCGACTACACCGAGTTCCTCGACGACGCAGAGGTCGGTCCGATCATCCTGTCGTACATCCTCGAAGCGGCCGACACGCTCATCGATGGCCAGCCCTTCGTCTATGTCATGGAAGAGTTCGCCAAGATGGTCGCGGCCAAGAGCCAGACCCTGGTCGAGTTCGCCCGCGACAAGCAGACCACGATCCGCAAGCTCAACGGGGCCGGCGTCTTCGTCACCCAGAGTCCGAGCCAGGTCAACCAGTACCCCATCGGCTCCACCCTGCGCGAGCAGTGCGTGACGCAGATCTTCTTGCCGAACCCCGGCGCCGACTACGACGACTACGTCACCGGCTTCAAGCTCACCGAAGCCGAGTTCGAGACGATCAAGAACCTCGCGCCGGACAGCCGGTGCTTCCTCGTCAAGCAGGGCGACCGCAGCACCGTGTGCAGCCTCAACCTCTACGGCTTCGCCGACGAGCTGGAAATCCTCACCGGCACGCCCGAGAGCGTCGAGCTGTGCGAGCGGGTGCGCAACGAGCTGCGCACCGACGACCCCGCGTTATGGGTGCCCGTCTTCCTCGACCGCCTCAAGCACCAGAAGTTCGTATCGAAACAGGCGCTGCAGCGCGCCATGACTTAGGAAAAACCACCATGACCCTCCAGACCCAACGCACCAAAGCATCGTTCCTATTCGCAATCGTGCTCGCATTGACCGCCTGCGGCAAGAAGGACGAGGCTCCTGCAGCCTCGGCGCAAGCGTTTCCCGCGGGAAACGCCGCTGCTGACCTGGCGCGCATCGGAGAACTCAAGGAGCAGGAAGCCGCTGAACGCGCTGCGGACAAGGAATCCGATAAGAAATGGTTTGAGGGCCTGGCCAAGGGAGCCAGTGCACCCCTCCATGACTACAACAAACGCTGAGATTTAAGCCATGGGCTTCCTTGCCAGTACCGAAAGCGCCATCACCAACGGTTTCACCGTGGTCGCGAACGAATTCGGCAGCGGGCTCATCGCGACCTTCCGGCCGATGTTCATCACCGGGTTCTCGATCTGGATCACGCTGATCGCGTACGAGGTGGCCTTCGGCAAATCCGAGGACGGCTTTACCTACATCTTCACCAAGATCGGAAAGATGTTCCTCATAGGAACCATTGCGCTCTATGGGTGGCCCGAACTCGCCGAACTGCTCGGCGGGATCAAAGACGGTTTCGCCAGCGGGGGCTCGATTGCCGCAATGCTGGAAACGAATCTCCTCGATCCGCTCGCTGCACTGTGGTCGAACATTTTCCGATGGTTTTACAACGCTCTTGAGGCATCCGCCGGATGGACCAAGCTCGGCAGGCTTTTCTCGGTTATTGCAATGTTCGCATTGCTCTTCTTGGCGTATTTCCAGCTTTCTATCGTCGTCGCTCTCTTCGGCGTGGTGTCGCTTGCGATGTTTCTCGTCGCCAACTCAGTATTTGTTCTTCTGCTGGCGAGCGGGCCTTTCTTTCTGCTGTGTCTTGCGTTCCCGTTCACCCAAAGGTTTTTCGAAACCTATATCGGCAATGTCATGACATCGATCTTCGCCATGGGTTTCACGGCCTTGATGGTGAGATTCGTAGCCGGCCTGTTCGGCCTGACCGACACGCAAAACCTCATTCCGACTTCAGTCGATGAGGCTGTCGTCAGTGGGGAGATCAAATCCCTGGTGGTCTATTTCGCCTCCAAAGGAGCGATGTCCCTGCTGCTCATCTACCTCTACTACAAGGTCTTCGATCTGGCTGCCGCGCTCGGTGGCGGCCTGAACATGGGCAACAACATGATCGGCGGGGTGCGCGCCGTCATGCGCGACATGCAGAAGGGCTCCGGGGCAGCCAAGGCCAACCAGATCCAACAAGGAGGTGGTGCTGGTGCCGGGGGTGGTGCAGGCGGTGGATCTGGCAAGCGAGGATCCTCTGAAGGTGCCGACCGCGGGCACAGCACATTCACCGGCGCGGCCCTCTCCGGATACGGCTCGGCGATTTCCGGTACCGCGCGGGGAACCATTGCTATCGGCAAAGCGGGGGTCCGAGGTGCCAGCGCCATCGGTCGCTATGCCTACAACCGCTATTCCCAACGCAACAACCGCGTCACCGCGGGCTGAGTCTTTTCGAGGAGCGCGACATGAACCTTCGAAAGTATCCATCCACGGCCGTCTGCGGCGTCTTGTTCCTGGTCGCGGCACTGCCGGCACGGGCCCAAGGTATTCCGGTCATCGATGCCGCCAACCTGGCCAACAGCATCCAGCAGGTGCAGGCCTGGTCGAAACAGGCCCAGGACATGGTCAACCAGCTGAACCAGCTGAAGCAGCAGTTCCATCAGCTGCAGACCATGACCAGCAAACTGGACGGCAATCGCAACCTGGGCACGATTCTGAACGATCCTGCCATCCGCAACCAGCTGCCTCCGGAGATGCGCGACGCGACGCAGCTCCTGATGAATCCGGCCGCACTCGCCACCAGCCAGGCCAACATCAACCAGATGCTGAGTGCGTTCGGCATCCGGCCGGACAGCAGCGGCACCGCCAACCCCGCCGGCCAGGCCGCGGCCGACACGCTGGGCCGGACGCAGCAGATCCTGGCATCGACCCAGGCGCGCTCCACCCAGCTTTCGCAGCTCGCCAGCCGCGTCGACAACGCTACGGACGCCAAGGAATCGCTCGACCTGATGAACCGCAACGTGCTCGAGGCCGCGTCCATCAACAACCAGATGATTCAGACGATGGCCGCGCTGGAAGCCGCTCGCAAGACGGAAGAACTCAAGCGGATCGCGGACGACCAAGCCTTCTTCGAGCGTCTGAGCCGGGGCGCGGCGGCGCCTCTCAAGTCGTACTCGCGCTGAGCCGGATTTCCTATGAGTATCTTCACCCAAGGCGCCAACTGGGAGACCACACGCGTCTCCGACCTGGAAAAAAGCTGCCGGACCGCGTGGACCATCACCGGGGTGGTGACTTTCTGCCTGGTCGTCGCGGTGGTCGCCCTGGCCATGCTGACGCCGCTGCGCCGCCCCGTGCCGTACATCTTGAAGGTAGGCGACGAGCCCGGGAACCTGGAAGTTCTGCAGGCATTCGACAACCGCACCATCGGCAAGCAGGAACTGCTGAACAAATACTGGGCAAGCCGGTACGTGCGTGCCCGCGAGCAATACAACTGGTGGCTGGTCGCGAGCGACTACGACATCGTCAAGGCGCTCACCGACCCGGCCATCTTCAAGGAATACGGCGACCAGTTCCTCGGCGATAAGGGCCTCGACAAGGTCTTCGGCGACTTCACCGAGCGCCGCATCAAGATCCTGTCGATCGCTCCCTCGCCGACCAACCCGCAGCAGATGGTGGTGCGTTTCGAGCGCACCACCATCTCCAAGGGCATGGTGGTGGAACAGCCCACCGTCTTCGTGGTCAACATGACATTCCGCTACGACCCGAGCACCTATGGGCCGGAAGTGGAGCTGATCAACAACCCGATGGGCTTCCAGGTTTTCTCCTACCGACGCGACGCGGAGGTATCTGGCGGCACCAGGTCCAATGCCTCTCAGGAATCCAGCGCCGTCCGTTCCGAAGGCGCGGGAGCATGACGATGAAAGCCTGTCTCAAGCCGTTCGCCGCCAGCGTGATGCTGGCCGCGCTCAGCCTGGCCCAGGGCGCCGGCATTCCCGAAGCCAGTGCGAACGACTCGCGCATCCGCACCATCGCCTACCGGCCCGACGACGTGACGGTGATCCGTGTCCAGCGCGGCACGGTCACGCGCATCGTGCTCGATCGCGACGAGCGCATCCTGATTCCGGTGGTCGGCCTCAGCAGCGATTGCAAGAGCGAGAACGACGAGTGGTGCATCAGCGCCGTCGAAGGCTCCAACCAGATATTCGTGCGGCCGCGCGACAACGCCACACGCAACAACATGGAGCTGCACACCAGCAAGCGCGACTACTCCTTCGCCTTCGAGGTGATGGACGACATCCGCGTTTCCCGCGGGAAACGCTCCGTGGACGATGCGCCTTTCTTCCGGGTGGTGTTCGAGTATCCGCAGGCCAAGCCGCTTGCGGCGAGCATGACCAGCACCGAGCGCGCCGAGGCCGTCGAAGCACTGCTGCACCGCGTGGACATCTCCGCGGCACGCCCCATTCCGCAGGAAGCCGCCCCGGACTATGGCATGACCCCGGCGCAGCGCCTCAAGGCCGAGGGCCTCCAGATCCGCAACACCCGTTACAGCAAGCAGGTGCTCGACGGCGGCAAGGATGCGGAGCCGGCCATGGTGTTCGACGACGGCCGTTTCACCTACTTCGAGTTTCCCGGCGCCCGGGAAATCCCGGCCGTCTTCGCGCAGGGCAGCGACAGCCAGCCCACCCGGGTGAACTGGCACATGAACGGCGACTTCGTGGTGGTGCAGCGCACCGCTCGGAAGTTCACGCTGCGCCTCGGCGACGCGGTGGTCGGCATCTTCAACGAAGCGTTCGACCCCGATGGCATCGAGACGCCCACAGCCACCGTGTCGCCCGCGGTCGTGCGGACCGTCAAGGGAGCGGCGCAATGACGACGGAAAACAACCGCATCGAGCCGGGCAGTTCGTCTGAGCCCATCCTTGCCCAACCGACACCGACCCCCGAACCGGTGAAAGACATCGTTTCGGTCAATAAGCAGGGCACGTCGGATAACAAAGTCGCCAAGGGCGTGTTCATCCTGGTGGTGGGCGCGGTCATGGTCAGCGGCATTGCCTGGTTCAGCCAGGATTGGCTCAATGCGCGCAAGGCGCAGATGAAGGCCAGCGTCGGTCCCCGCGCTGCAGAAGAGACCGCCCAGGTCTTCAACCCGGAGAAAACCGGCGCACGTCCTGCGAAACCGAGCATCGGCGTCGAAAGCGGCCGCCCCGCACCGTCGCAGACCGCCGAGGCCGCAGCGCCCCCCGCTGCGGCGAAGGACGAAGAGATCCGTGCGTTGCGAGGGGCCGACGGCAAGGTCATGCTGAACGCGCAAGGCCGCGCGCTCGGCGTGGACAAGGCCGGCAACGTCATCGAAGTGCCCGCCATCACGGCTATGGGGGGAGAGCAGACAGGCCGCAAGCCGTTGCCGGGTGCAGGCGCGACAGGGCGGGGACAGCAGGCCCAGGGCGGCGACCAGCCGCAGCCGAAACCGCCGAGCCGCTATGGCGGTTCCCTCTTCGTCGGAGGCGAACCTGCAAAGCCGGCGACGGTCAATTCCGGCAGGGGTGCCGATGGCGGCCAGTCCAGCCAGGACACGCTTGCTCAGACGCAACAGGTCGCAGACATTCTCCGCAATGCCGGACTCGGCGGAGCCCAGCCGGCCGCGTCTGCATCCGGCTTTGCAGGCCCTGCAGAGCAGGGCCGGCCCGGGACAGTGGGCACGACGCTGTATGCCAGCGCAACCCCCGACGCCATCGCCCGGCGCATGAAGGACCAGAACCTGATCCTGCCCAAGGGACGCCAGGCCGATTGCATCCTGACCGGCCGCATCGTCGACGAGGTCGCGGGCTTCATCTCCTGCGTGCTGGCGCAGAACCTCTATTCGGACAACGGCCGCGTGCTGCTGCTCGAGCGAGGCAGCCAGCTGACGGGTGAGTACGGCGTGACCAACCAGCTGGGCCTCGAACGCCTCTTCGTCACCTGGAGCCGGCT
>JAKOND010000095.1 GCA_022702125.1 Burkholderiaceae bacterium | reverse complement strand
GTGCTCCACGACACGCTGGGCCTCGCCGCCGAGCTGGAGGCCCAGATGCAGCACGTGGTGGACACCTACCAGTGCGAGTGGAAGACCGCCATCACCGACCCGGCCGTGCGCCAGCGCTTCCGCTCCTTCGTCAACAGCGACAAGGCCGACGAGCACATCGTGTTCGTGACCGAGCGCGGCCAGGTGCGCCCCGCCCGGCCGGAGGAGCGCGACCGCGCCCTGCCCGACGCGGCCGCAGCCCGCGCGGCGCTGGTCTGATCGCTACGGAAAGCGTAGCTACGAGCCAAGGCAGCATGCCGGCAATCCAGGAAAAACACCGATGAACACCGATACCCCCACCGACACCGCCGTCGCTTCCGGCGCCGCGCCCGGCGCCCCGGCCTGGACCGACATCTGCGCCGCGGACGACATCGTCCCCAACACCGGCGTGTGCGCCCACGTGCGCGACCGGCACGTGGCCGTCTTCCGCCTGGGCACGGACCGGTTCTACGCGATCGACAACGTGGACCCGAAGTCCGGCGCGAGCGTGCTCTCGCGCGGCATGGTGGGCAACCTCGGCGAGCACATCGTCGTGGCCTCGCCGCTCTACAAGAACCACTTCGACCTGCGCACCGGCGCCTGCCTGGAGGACGCCGCGCTGTCGGTGCGGGCGCACGCGGTGCGCGTCGAGGACGGCCGGGTGCGCGTGGCCCTGGCCTGAGGTCCGGTTCCGCGGCGGCCGGCCGCGGCGCGGGCCGGGCTGCGCGGACAATCGCGCCATCGGCCGCCCGCCCGTCCCGGGGCGGCCCCGTCCGCGACGAACCAGGAGTGCGCGCATGCCCCCACCGGCCGTGCCTTTGTCCCCGAGCCTTCCCCCTTCCCCCGCCGCTTCCGGGGCGCCCGACGCGCCGCCGCAGCCGCTGACCGCGTCCTGGCTGGTGCTGCGGGCCAAGCAGTCCGAGATCGACGCGGTCCGGCACCTGGCCGACCGGGTCGCGCTGGTGGACGCGACCGGCCAGCTGATCCAGGCGCTGCAGCGCGAGCGCGGCGCGTCCAGCATCTACCTCGCCTCGCAAGGCGCGCGCTTCGCCGACGCCCGCCAGGCCACGGCCGAGGAGGCCCGGCCGGCGCAGGCGCGGCTGCGCGCGGCCTTCGCGCAGCATGCGGAGCCGGCCCAGGCGCCCACCGCGCGCATGCTGTCGCTGATGGCCTGGGCGCTGCTGGGCCTGGACGCGCTGGAGCCGCTGCGCCTGCAGATCGGCCGCCGGGCGCTGTCGGCGCAGGACGCGGTGGCCGCGTACAGCCACCTGATCGCCGGGCTGCTGGAGCTGGTGTTCCACATGGCCGACGCGGTACCGCAGCCGGCCGTCTCGCGGCTGCTGGTGGCCTTCCTGCACCTGGTGCAGACCCAGGAGGCGGCGGGCCAGGAACGGGCGGTGGGCGCGCTGCTCTACGCCTCCGGCCGGTGCACCGACGCCGACCGGCAGCGGGTGGTGCACCTGATCGATGCGCAGGAGCGCAGCCTGCGGGTGTTCGCCGAATTCGCCGACGCGCAACTGCGCGAGCGCTGGGAGCGGGAGCAGCTCGCGCCCGGCGTGGCGAAGCTCGAACGCCTGCGCCGCACCCTGTGCGCCGCCCGGCCCGACGCCGCGCTCGACAGCGACCTCATCGACGCCTGGTTCGCCGTCTGCAGCGAACGCATCGACGTGCTGCAGCAGCTGCAGGCCGCGCTCGTCGAGCGGCTGCGCGCGGCCTGCGCCGCCCTGATCGCCGAGGCCCGGCAGGACCTGCGCGACTCCCAGGGCCTGCTGCGCCGCCTGCGCGACAACCCGCCGCCGCGCACCCACGCGGTGGACCGCTTCTTCGACGGCGCGCTGGCGCCGGAGGAGGCGGCCGCCCTGCTGGCCCCGGCGCCCCCCGGCGGCGAATCGCCCTCGCTGCTGGACCTGCTGCAGGCCCAGTCGGCGCGCCTGGCGGGCATGGAGGCCGAGCTGGAGGCCGCGCGCCGCGCGCTCCACGAGCGCAAGGTGATCGAGCGGGCCAAGGGCGTGCTGATGGCGCGGCTCGGCATGTCGGAGGACGCGGCCTTCCGCGCGCTGCAGAAGACCTCGATGGACCAGAACCGCCGGCTGCTCGACGTGGCCGAGGCCACGCTGTCGCTGCCGGATTTCGCGTTCGGCGCGCCGGCGGCCCCGGCGTCCCCGACGCCGTCCCGGCCCCGCTGAGGGACGCGGCGCCCCGGGGCGGTGCGCCGGGGGCGCGGAAGCGGCCGCCCGCCGAGGCATGGAACCTGCTTCTCCCGACCCATCGCGCTGATGGCGGCGCGGTGCGCGCCGCCGGCCCCCCCCCGGGTCCGGTCGCGTCGCAAGTACCCACGGATAACGGCGTCCCCCGTACGGCAACCGCATGCTCGGCCTGCCCTGCGGCGGACGCCGTTCCGCATTGCGGCCCCGTCCCGCCGTCGTCTTCCCTCTCCTGCCCCGAACGCCCCCGAAGGAATCTCCCATGGCCTACCTCGCCCCCGCCGAATTCGTGACCAAGATGGTCGACTCCGGCGAATCCAAGCTGCTGATGTCCACCCGCGACACGCTGATCCGCTCCTACATGGCCGGCGCCATCCTGGCGCTGGCGGCGGCCTTCGCGGTGTCGGTGACCGTCAACACCGGCAACGCGCTGGTGGGCGCGATGCTGTTCCCGGTCGGCTTCATCATGCTGTACCTGCTGGGCTTCGACCTGCTGACCGGGGTGTTCACCCTGGCGCCGCTCGCGGTGCTGGACCGCCGGCCCGGCGCCACCTGGGCCGGCGTGCTGCGCAACTGGGGCCTGGTCTTCTGCGGCAACTTCGCCGGCGCGGTCACGGTGGCGGTCTTCATGGCCGTCATCTTCACCTTCGGCTTCTCGGAGGCGCCCAACGCCATCGGCCAGCGCATCGGCCACATCGGCGAGGGCCGCACCGTGGGCTACGCGGCGCACGGCGCGGCCGGCATGCTGACCCTCTTCATCCGCGGCGTGATGTGCAACTGGATGGTCTCCACCGGCGTGGTCGCCGCGATGATGTCCACCACCGTCTCGGGCAAGGCCATCGGCATGTGGATGCCGGTGATGGTCTTCTTCTACATGGGCTTCGAGCACTCCATCGTCAACATGTTCCTGTTCCCCATCGGCCTGATGCTGGGCGGCAACTTCACGCTGATGGACTACCTGATCTGGAACGAGATCCCCACGGTGCTGGGCAACCTGGTCGGCGGCCTGACCTTCGTGGGCCTGACGCTCTACTCGACGCACTACAAGACCGCGCCGAAGCGCCGCCTGGGCTGAACGGTCTCGCCATCGAAGAGATGACCGCGTTGCTTCGCCTTGCCGTGCTGCAGCACCGTCTGCGGCTCCGCGCCTTGCCCCCTCTCCGATGGAGGAACCGTTCGGGCTCCGCCCGTTTCGACCATCGCGCGGCACCATGAACGACGGACTGCAAGTCACGCTCGGCCAGCATTCGCAGGCCGGCACCCACGGCGTCAACCAGGACTTCCACGGCGCGCTGCTGCCGGCCGGGCCGCTGCGCGCGGCCAAGGGCATCGCGGTGGCGCTGGCCGACGGCATCGGCTCCAGCGCGGTCAGCCAGGTCGCCAGCGCGGCCGCGGTGCGCAGCTTCCTCGACGACTACTACGCGACGTCGGAAGCCTGGTCGGTGCGCCGCGCGGCCCAGCGGGTGCTGGCGGCCACCAACGCCTGGCTGCACGCGCAGACGGTGCGCAGCGACGCCCGCTTCGACAAGGACCGGGGCTACGTCTGCACCTTCAGCGCGATCGTCCTCAAGGGCCGCGACGCGCACCTGCTGCACGTGGGCGACGCCCGCATCTACCGGCTGCACCCGCAGGCGCTGGAGCAGCTCACCGAGGACCACCGGGTCCACCTCTCGTCCGCCGAGTCCTACCTGGGCCGCGCGCTCGGCGCCAGCGCCCACGTGGAGATCGACTACCGCTGCCTGCCGGCGGAGCCGGGCGCGGTCTACCTGCTGGCCACCGACGGCGCCTACGCCTGGCTCGACGCCGCCGCGGTGCACGCGGCGCTGGCCCGGCACGGGGACGATTTCGACGCCGCCGCGGCCGAACTGACCGAGCTCGCCGGCGCGCGCGGCAGCGAGGACGACCGGACGGTGCAGCTGCTGCGCATCGACCGGCTGCCCGCGCCCGACCTGGACCGGCTCCAGCGCGAACGCGACGGCCTGGCGCTGCCGCCGCCCCTCGCGCCGCGCATGGAATTCGAGGGCTACGCCATCGTGCGCGAACTGCACGCCAGCGCCCGCAGCCACGTGCACCTGGCGACCGACCTGGCGACCGGACGGCCCGCGGTGCTCAAGACGCCGTCGGTCGAACTCTCGGGCGACGCGGACCACCTCGACGGCTTCCTGCGGGAGGAATGGGTGGCGCGCCGCATCGACAGCGCGCACGTGCTCAAGCCCTTCGAGGACGCCGCGCGCGCCCGTCCGCGCCGCCACCTGTACGCGGCGATGGAGTACGTGGACGGCCAGACCCTCGCGCAGTGGATGACCGACCACCCCCGGCCCGGCCTGGACGCGGTGCGCGGCCTGGTCGCGCAGATCGCGCGCGGCCTGCAGGCCTTCCACGGCAAGGAGATGCTGCATCAGGACCTGCGGCCGGAGAACATCCTGATCGACCGCGCCGGCACCGCGAAGATCATCGATTTCGCGGCCGCGCACGTCGCCGGGCTGGCCGAGGCCGCGCACGGCGGCCCGCCGCGGGCCCTCGTCGGCTCGCTGCAGTACACCGCGCCGGAATACTTCGTCGGCGCGGAGGGCGGCCCGCGCGCCGACCTGTTCTCGCTGGCGGTGCTGGCCTACCAGATGCTCGCCGGCCGCCTGCCCTACGGCCTGCAGGTGACCCGGCTGCGCGCGCCGGCCGACCTGCGGTGGTTGCGCTACGTGCCGCTGCGCCACCTGCGCCCGGAGCTGCCGGCCTGGCTCGACGCGGTACTGCAGAAGGCGCTGCATCCCGAGCCGCACCGCCGGCAGGAGGCCGTCTCGGAATTCGTGCACGACCTGCACGCGCCGGGCCCGTCCTTCCACCGCCGCCGCCCGCCGCCCCTGGCCGAGCGCGACCCGGTGCGCTTCTGGCAGGCCGCCGCGCTGGTGCTGGGCATGGCGGCGCTGGTGCTGCTGGGGCTGCTGCTGACGGGCTAAAGCCTGGAAAATGATCCTCTTCGTGCGCAACTTGCCATCGCGCATGCACGGCTCCACCCTGTCGGCGGACATGCATCGCTTCTGCGAACTCGCGTCCGGCCGGTCAAGCACGACATGAGAATCTCGGCACTCCCTCCAATGATCGACATCACTTCACTCGAAGACCTCGCCTTGCTACGAGAGTCCGTCACCATCGAATGCAAGCTGGCCCAAGGCCGCGACGGCAAAGGTGCGCTGCCAGAGGACTTCTGGCCTACCTACAGCGCCCTGGCGAATACCGAAGGTGGCATGGTCGTTCTGGGCATGCGCGAGCGCCGGGGTCAATTCGAGCTGGTAGGGATTGAGAACCTCGACAAGGTGCGCACGGAGCTGTTCAACAACCTGAACAACCGACAGAAGGTTAGCCTCAACCTGCTGGACGACAGCCGAGTGCGCGAATGGACCATGGCTGGCAAGACCTTGCTGCTCGTAGAAATTCCTCGTGCCCGGCGCCAGCAGCGGCCGGTCTACCTCACCCGCAATCCCTTCGAAGGCAATACCTACCGTCGCCTGCATGAAGGCGATCGTCCTTTGCCGGACGAAGAGGTCAAACGCATGCTGGCCGAGCAGGTGGAGGACAGTCGGGACGACCGACTCATGAAGGGGTACGGCTTCGACGACCTGGACATGACCAGCTTCCGCACCTATCGACAGGTATTCGCCAACCGTGGCCCTGGCCATCCTTGGAACGAGGACAACGACCAGGTCTTCCTGCGAAACGTCGGCGGTTGGCGACTGGATCGGGAAAATGGGGATTCGGGATTGACGCTGGCCGGCTTGCTGATGTTCGGGCAGATGAGCGTGATCCAGGAAGCGCTGCCCCACTACATGCTGGACTACCAAGAGCGTCCCGCAGCCCGGACAGAGCGCCGCTGGATCGACCGTCTGACACTGGACGGCCAGTGGTCCGGCAATCTTTACGATTTCTACCGCAAGGTCTATCTCAAGCTCACGGCCGATCTGAAAGTGCCTTTCCAACTTGAAAAGGGCGAACGACAGGACGAAACGCTGGTGCATATCGCCCTGCGCGAAGCACTGGCCAATGTCCTGGTGCATGCTGATTACAGCGACCGCGCTTCGGTGCTGGTCGTCAAGCGACCCGACATGTTCGGCTTCCGCAATCCAGGGCTGATGCGCATTCCCGTGGAGGTGGCATTGCACGGTGGCGAGCCGGATTGCCGTAACCGCAACCTGCACAAGATGTTCCGCCTGGTCGGCGTGGGCGAACAGGCAGGTACCGGCATTCCCCGGATTCTGCAGGGATGGCATTCGCAGCACTGGAACCCGCCCAAGCTATATGAATCCACCAGCCCCTACAACCAGACGCTGCTGGAAATGCGAATGATCGACCTTTTCCCGCCTGCTGTCATTGCCGGCCTTCGGACGCATTTCGGCTCCTTGTTCGACCAACGCTCGCACCAGGAACAGGTAGCGCTGGCGCTGGCGGGCAGTGAAGGTACGGTCAACCATGCCCGCCTCTGCACCGTCTCGTCGGCGCATCCCGTAGAGTTGACGCGCACGCTCCGGCACCTCACCCAACTCGGAATGCTGGACTCTACCGGTAGCGGTCGCGGTGCGGTCTACTGCCTTACGGGCCAGGACATGCCAACGCCAGACGATGTGTTCGGCCCCTTGCCCAGGGCAGGCACACCCCGCTCCTTGGTTTTGGACACCAGCTCCTCAGGTTTGCCCGCCAGCTTCCCAGGTTTGCCCGCCAGCTTCCCAGGTTTGCCCGCCA
>JAKOND010000083.1 GCA_022702125.1 Burkholderiaceae bacterium | reverse complement strand
GGATGCCTTTCATCGTCTCGACCACCTGCCCCACCACCTCGCCGCCCTGGACGGCCACAGCCGAGGCACTGTCCGCCAGTTGGTTGGCCTGCTGGGCGTTGTCGGCGTTCTGGCGCACGGTGGAGCTAAGCTCCTCCATGGAGGCGGCGGTCTGCTGCAGGGCCGAGGCCTGCTGTTCGGTGCGCGAGGACAGGTCGTTATTGCCCTGGGCGATCTGCGCGCTGGCGGATGCGACGCTTTCGGAATTCGAACGCACCCCGGCCACCACGTCGGTCAGACGCGTCTGCATCCGCGCGATGTTCGCCAGGACGCTGGACTGATCGCCCCGCGCCACCGCCAGCGGCTGGCTCAGGTCGCCGTTGGCCACTCGGGATACCGCGACGCCAAGCTCTCCAGGCTCCGCTCCCAGGGACCGCCGCAAGTTGCGCGTGATCAACCAGCCGGTCAGTGATCCGATCCCCGCCATCAGCAGGGCCAGGACGGTCATCAGCCTGACGGTGAGGCCTGCAACCTCGGTGCTGCGCTTGGCGATCGCGTTGGCTATCACCTGTTGCATGCCGATGCTGTCATCCACGGCCTTGAAGACGACGTTCTGCAAGGTACGCACTTCGCCGAAAAGCAACTTATTGGAAGCCTCGCTATCGCCGTTGATTGCAAGTTGCGTTGCACGCTCGAGCGCGGCGTTGTAGGGTATTCGGTTGTCTATCAGCGTTTTGAAATATTCTTTTCCTTCGGGGAGTCTGACGGCCCTCTGCAAATCGTCTAGCAGAATATCGTTTTTCTTGCGCAACTCCATTATCTTCTGCATCTGATCATCAACGAATGCCCGATCGTCGTGGCTGATGATGACGTTGCGTGCGTTGCGAGCGATCGTCTGGAAATTGCTTTTGACTTCGTTGAACTGCATGGTCTTGACCATGCGCTCATTGCTCAGCTCTGTGATTTCGCTGTTCAGCCGATCCATCGTCACAGCGCTGTAGGCAGCGATTCCGATGCCAAGCGCTACCGTAGTGCCGAATCCTAGAAAAAGTCGTTTGCCAACTGTCAATTTACCAAGCATAGAACTCCAAAAATTGTTTTGGTCTTTGAGCTGGTGAAACTGCCCGGGAAAATCTCCATTCAGGCTGGCTTCAGCGCTTATGGGCACATCGACAGATTTCGCCGGTACTTGAGACATTTCTGGTTTCATGTGCATCGACGCGTCGCAGGTTATACATGTCCAATCGTCTTTTCCGAATTTGGGGCTGCGACCTTCGCGCTAGAAGAGGAGCTGACTCCTCTATGAGTATGTTTCTGATTGCCATCGGCCCGGCTCCGTGACGGGTCGTATCGGCGCTTGTAGGAAGTTCAATCTTGGGGAAAGACGGATCCAATCAGTACTGAGCCGCCTGGACACAGATACTTCCCCGCTTGCGAAGAATTCGGACGGCGTCAAACCCTTCGAGGTCTTAGCAGATCAGACCGAAGGCGCACAGGCAATCGTCCAGCGGCATCAGCATGTGCCTGCGCAAGGTGACGATCGCCGTCTCACTTCGAATGACACGACGATGGTGGGCTGCTGCCGGTTTCGATGACGCTTCGTCGAGCTGGCAGATAAAACCGGGAGAGGTCCATGGAGAGAGTCAGAAAGACGTTCAACCGGGAGTTAAGGCTCGAAGTCGTCGAGCCGGTCGCTGAGCGCGGTGTGACTGTTGCGCGGCGGCCAAGGATCTGAATCTGCACGGAACATGCTGTGCAAATGGGCGCGAGAGCAGCGCACCGTGCCACGGGATGTGTTTTCCGGGCCAAAGCCAGCAGACGGCTCAGGATAACCATTTTGACGGGGCGAGGTCCGCTTCGGCCTGGCACCGCCGGACAGGTCTTCGGCAATCCGTTCGATCTCGGCACGCTCGCGTTCATTCATCTTGCCGCCGACAAAAGCGGATGGATGACCGGGATCGAGAACAGCACCGGTATCGGATGGAGTCATTCGTCGCGGCCTCCCATACCCAGCAGGGCCAGCAGCGCCTGGAACACGTTGAACAGGCTCAGGTAGATGCCCAGCGTCGCCGTGATGTAGTTGGTCTCCAACCCGTCCTTCACGCGCTTGAGGTCGTGCAGGATGAAAGCCGTGAAGACGCCGACCATCAGCACCGCGACCGTGACCATCAGTGCGCTCGATTGCACGAAGACATTGGCGATGCCTGCCACCAGGACCAGAAGCGCCCCGATGAAGAGCCACTTGCCCATGGCCGACAGATCGCGCTTGATGACGGACGACAGGCTCGCCATGCCCAGGAAAACGGCGCCGGTGCCCGCGAACGCCGTCATGATGAGTTCGGCTCCGTTGCTCAGGCCCAGAACACTGCCGACCAGGCGCGACAGCATCAGCCCCATGAAGAAGGTGAAGGCCAGCAGCACGAACACGCCCGCTGCGGAATGTTTGGTTTTCTCGATGGCGAACATGAAGCCGAATGCGCCCCCCATGAAGAGCACCATGCCGATGCCGGGCGACAGTGCCGCGGTCAGTCCGGTGGCCACGCCCAGCCAAGCCCCCAGCACGGTCGGCACCATGGACAGGGCCAGCAGCCAGTAGGTGTTGCGCAGGACTTCGTTGCGTCCGGCGCCGACGGCGGCGGGCGACCGGCCGTAGTGGGTCTGAATGTTCTCGTTCATGGGTATCACCTCGTGGGGTTCAGTTGGATCCAGGCACTGGCCTGTTTACTTCGCTGCAGCGCGGGCCGCTTCGGCCTTGGCTTTGGCCGCATCCGCCTTCTGCTGCAGTTCCTGGGCTTCCTTCTCTGCCGCCGTTGCTTCGGCCTGCTTGGCCTTGGCCGCATCCTTGTCCGAGGACATGCCGCTGGCCAATGCGCTGCCGGCCATGGAGCCGACGACGCCGCCCACGACCGCAGCGCCCAGGGTGGACCCCATGCCGGGGCGGGGTGCCGCTGCGGCCGCCGGCGCGGTCGAGGCGGCCGGGGTCTGCGCAGCAGCCGGCGCCGGCTTGGCGGGTGCCCGACCGAAGCTCGAGGTTGCCGGCTTGCTTGCGCCGATGCGTTTGGCGTGCGCCACCGAGGGGGCCGCCAGAGACACGACGGTCACGGCCATCACCGCAGCCGCAGTGGAACGAAGGTAGGAAGAAGTGCGCATGGTGCCTGTTGTCCTTGAATTGACTGAAGAGACCGTAATGTCGGTCGAGGCCATAACTTAAGGCTTTCAATGGATCGAAAAAAGAAGAAGATATAGGAACCTGCTTCCCGTAAAAACAGAACATGAGCCAAGCCTTCAATCACCGCCACCTGTACTATTTCTGGGTGGTCGCCAAGGAGGGCAGCATGTCGCGCGCCGCCGAGACGCTCGACATGGCGGTGCAGACCGTCAGCGCGCAGGTGCGCGAACTCGAGCGGGACCTGGGCTGCCAGCTCTTGCGGCCCGCCGGCCGCGGCCTGGCGCTGACGGACGCCGGGACCGTCGCAATGCAGCAGGCCGAGCAGATCTTCCAGCTGTCGCAGGCGTTGCCCGAACAGGTCCTCGCCGCGGCCCAGGCGCCGGCAGCGCGCCTGGCCGTGGGCATCGCCGATGGGTTGCCGAAGCTCGAAGTGCAGCGTTTGCTGCAGCCCGTCCTGGACGTGCCCCACCTGCGCCTGGTCTGCGACGACGGCGAGATGGCCGATCTCCTGGCCGACCTGGTCTTGCACAAATTGGACGTGGTGCTGACGGACCACCCGGCGCCGTCGAATGCGCAGCTCAGGGTTCACAGCCACTCGCTGGGGGCGTCGGACATCGGCTGGTACGGCTCGGAACAGTGGTGGGCGCTGGCGCATGCCGGGTTTCCGATGTCGCTGCGCGACGTGCCCGTGCTGCTGCCGACGTCCCATTCGGTCGTCCGGGGACAGCTCGACCGGTGGCTGCATCAGAAGGGGTTGCGGCCGAAGGTGGTCGGCGAGATCGAGGACAGCGCCTTGCTGGAAACGTTCGGCAGTACCGGCCTGGGCGTTTTCCCCGCCGCGATGAATGTCGAAGATGCATTGCTCAAGCGGAGCCGGGTCAAGCTGATCGGGGCGTGCGATGGCGTGCAGGAGCATTACTACGCCATCAGCACCGAGCGCAAGGTGATGCACCCCCTGGTTCAGAAGATGCTCGCGCCAGTGCCTCGAAGATCCTGAACGGGGCTTCTCACGTCCCTGGGCAGCGGGCCGCCTGAAGCGCTGCAAACGGAGGAAAGAGGGGCCGGAACGCAAGCGGAATCAGCCATGGGGTGGCCGGTGCGGCGCAGCGCGGGTCGACGCCTCAAGATGGGGCAGGGTTTGCCGATAAAACCCTGAGAAGCGCAGCTACCGTTTTTCCCGCCTCCGCTACAACCTGAAAGACGTGTATGCACAACCGCTCCGTGGCGAAGATCGCCACGGCTTTCGCACCGCTGCGCTGGCTGACAGACCCGTGTGCGGACGTGTCCAGTGCGGTGAGGCCCATTCTGCTGGCGCAGCTGATCTCGTCGCCTTTCGCCATTGTCATGGGTGCGGTGAACAGCCTCATCGTATCGGTGGCCGGCCTGCTGCGGCACGGCGGGACGGTGCTTGCCTGCTGCGTGGCGCTTGAGATCGCGATGCTGCTCGCCCGGATGCTCGCGATCCGGCGCATCGGGCGCATACGGCGCGCCGGCGAGGTTCCGCGCATCGAGCTCGCCGTCTTGCTGTCGGCGCTGTGGTGCGCCCTGCAGGGCGGCCTGGCCTTCTTCGTCATGCAGACCAACGATTTGCCCTTGATGGTGCTGTGCACGACGCTCATCATGGGGATCGCAGGGCCGATCTGCGCTCGCAACTATGCGGCACCGCGGCTAGCGTTGCTGCTCGTCTGCCTGTGCGACCTGCCGTTCAAGGCTGGTGCGGTGCTCTCGGGCAATCCGTGGCTCCTGATCCTGTTGCCGATGATGGTGCCGTTTTTCCTGGGCGTCATGCAGATCGTGATGACTTTCAACAAGACTCTGATTTCGGCCTTGAACGCCGAGGCGCGCAACAACTACCTTGCAGAGCACGACCCGCTGACAGGCTTGCTCAACCGCCAGGGACTGGAGGCGGCCATCTCCACGCTGCCCGGGTCCGAAGACCGCATGATCGCCGTCCTGGGCATCGATCTCGATGGGTTCAAGCAAGTGAACGACAGCCATGGACATGTCGCGGGCGATGTGTTGCTCAAAGAGGTCGGCGTGCGACTGTCTGAGAGCGTGCGGCCCGAAGACCTGCTCGCCCGCATCGGCGGCGACGAATTCGTCGTGGTGATCAGGAACATGGAGACGACAGCCGTGGCGCGAACCGCCGACCGGCTCGTCGCCTGCGTGGCCGGCGCGCGGTTTCATGTCGCTGGCGCGTCCATCAGCGTGGGTGCGAGCATCGGCTATGCCTGTTTCCCCGACGATGCGCAGACCATCGATGAGCTGCGCCTTCAGGCCGATAACGCCCTGTACGCGGCAAAGCGCGCCGGAAAGGGGAAGGGAATGCGCTACATGCATTCCTGCGCACCGCAAGGGGCCTGCGCCCCATAGGGGCGCTGTTGCACGAACCAGCTCGAGGTCGAGCTCCCCCTGGCCCCGGGCAGAGTCACGCCACGCGCACCGTCTGCAGGGTACCCAGCCGGGTGAGCCGGCTCTAGGTCGATTGCGACTCGGCTTCCGTCATCCATTGGAGAATTTCGGCGAGTTCGCCGCGACCGAACGTGTCGGCGTCCCTGGATCTCGACGGGAATGCTGTTCGTGTCTTCAAGCCGTGTCATCCCGCCAGCACCGTGTCCGCGGCGCCGTGGGGCTCCAGGTGCCGCGCTGCCGGCAATCCGAGCATCAGATTGAGGTTCTGCACTGCTGCGCCGGCAGCGCCCTTGCCCAGGTTGTCGAACACGGCCGTCAGCAGGACCTGCTCTTCCTGGGGTTGCCCGAATACCGCGAGTCGCATCCGGTTGCTGCCGTTGAGTTCGCGCGGATCGAGCCGTTGCGCATCGGCGTCACCGCCCAGGGGCTGCAGCGCGATGAAAGCCTGTCCCGCGTAACGCGCCCGCAGCGCAGCGTGCAGGCGCGCGGCCGTCACGTCCGCGGGCAACAGGCGAAGATGCAATGCGATCGTCAGCACGATGCCCTGCCGGTAGTTGCCGTACGCCGGTACGAACACCGGCGGATGCGCCAGGCCGGCATGCCGCTGGATCTCGGGCACGTGCTTGTGGCGCAGCCCGAGGCCGTAGACCTGGAAAGGCACGGCGCTGGCGGCGCCGGGGCCTTCGTGGTCCTCCAGCCCCGCGCGGCCCCGTCCCGAATAGCCCGACACCGCATGGATGGCCAGCGGATAGTCGGCCGGGAGCAGGCCTTCGTCGATCAGGGGCCTGAGCAAGGTGAGCGCCCCGGTCGGATAGCAGCCCGGATTGCTGACGCGCCGGGCGCGGGCGATGCGCTCGGCCTGACCCGCCGCCAGCTCCGGCAGGCCGTAGACCCAGCCTGGCGCGGTGCGATGGGCCGAACTCGCATCGATCACCCGCACGCCGGGACGGCGCACGAGCGCCACGGCCTCGCGCGCGGCGTCGTCCGGCAGGCAGAGCAGGGCGACGTCGCAGTCGTTGAGCGCCTCGGCGCGGTGCGCCGCGCTCTTGCGGTGGCCGGCCGGCAGTTGCAGCAGGCGCAGGTCGGTCCGATCCGCCAGCCATTGGCGCACCTGCAGGCCGGTGGTGCCTTGGTCGCCATCGATGAAAACGAGAGGGGTCATGGAATGCTCCGGTGAGGGTGTGGAACGCATGGTGCGACACCCGCCGCATGCAGGCCAGTTGAATCTGACAAACTAGCGGTTCACGAATCCTGAATGTTCCGGGAACAAAGGCCGCACGATGCGCGAAATCAATCTCGACCGTCTGCGCACCCTGCTGGCGGTGGCCGACCTCGGCTCCTTCGCCGCGGCCGCCAAGGCCCTGCACCTGGCGCCGCCCACGGTGACGCTGCACGTGGCGCAGCTCGAAACCCGTCTGGGGACCCGCCTCCTGCACCGCGCGCCGACGGGCGTCACCGCGACCTCGGCCGGCAGCCTGCTGATCGACCGGGCGCGGCGGCTGCTGGCCGAGGCCGACGACCTGCTGCGGACCGTGCAACGCCAGATCGCCCTGCGCGGCGGCCGCGTGCGCCTGGGGGCCTCCACGGGCGCGCTCGCGCACCTGCTGCCGCAGGCGCTGGAAACCCTGGCGGCCCGGCATCCGGAAATCGACGTGCAGGTCGCGGTGCTGACGAGCGAGGAAGCGCTGGTGCGGCTGGCGGCCGGCAGCCTGGACATCGGCATCGTCGCGCTGCCGCAGCCGGCGCTGCGCGGGCTGCGGGTGCGGGCCTGGCGTCGGGACCCGGTGCTGGCGTTCGTCCCGGCCGCCTGGAAGCCGCCGCGGCAGGTGACGCCTGCCTGGCTCGCGGCCCGGCCGCTGATCGCGAACGACCGCGGCACCCGGCTCTCGCGCCAGACCGCCGAATGGTTCGCCGCGGGCGGCGAGCGGCCGCAGGCGCGCATCGAGCTGAACTACAACGACGCGATGAAGAGCCTCGTGGCCGCCGGTTACGGCGCCGCGCTGCTGCCCCACGAAGCCGGTGCGCCGCAGCCCGATCCCCGCATCGCCACGCGGCCGCTGCGGCCCGCGCTGTCGAGGGCGCTGGGCATCGCGCACCGGACCCGGCCGGACGACGACGCGACGGCAGCGACGATCCAGGCCCTGATGGGGATGTAGGAGCGCCGCAACGGTGGGACGGCGTGCCGCGTGCCCGAACGGCGCGCCACGGGCAGATGGCAGCGAGCCTCGCGGGTTGAGCGGTGCCCGGCTCCCGACGCTCCTCAGTATCCGCGCGCCGGATCGATCAGGTGGTCCGGCACGCCGCCGGCCGAGACGCGCAGGATATTGGCGGCGATCTGCGGTGCAGCCGACGCGGGGAGCGCCACCGAGGCCAGGTGCGGGGTGATGAGCACCTGGGGCATGCCCCACAGCGGATCGTCGGCCGGCAGCGGTTCGCGCGCGAAGACGTCGAGCGTGGCCGCGCCGATATGGCCGCTGGCGAGCAGGTCGGTCAGGGCGGCCTGGTCCACCAGCGCGCCGCGGGCAACGTTGATCAGGGCCGCGCCGGGCCGCATCCTCTGCAGCCGTTCCCGGTCGAGGAGCTGGCGGGTCTGCGGCGTCAGCGGCAGCATCAGGACCAGGATGTCCGCCCGGCCGATCACGCCGTCGAGCGCGTCCATCCCGGCGCAGCATTCCACGCCCTCGATCCGCGCGGGGCTGCGCGACCAGCCGATGACCCGGAAGCCCTGGCGCTGCAGCTCGTGCGCCGCCAGGGCGCCCAGCTGGCCCAGCCCCAGCACCGCGATGGTCACGTCCTCCGGCGCCCGGGGGTGGCGGTAGCTCCAGGTGCCGGCGCGCTGCGCCTGCTCGAAGAAGGGGATGTCGCGCGCGTGCCGCAGCGCCGCGAACAGCACGTAGCCGGCCATCATGCGGGACATGTTCGGATCGCTGATGCGGGTGATCGGCACGCCGCGGGGCAGGTCGTCCCGGCGCACCAGCGAATCGACGCCCGCGCCCAGGTTGACGATCATGCGGAGGTTCGCCATCCGGTCGAAGAAGCCCGCGGGCGGCTTCCAGACCAGGGCGTAGTGGATGTCGGCCGGATCGCCGATCGCGCTCGCATGCACGATCCGCAGGTCCGGCAGCTGCGCCTGCAGCGCCTTCTTCCAGGTCTCGAAATCGTCGAAATCGCTGTAGAAGGCGACGGCGCCGGAGGGGGTGCGGGCAGGGGTGGTCATCTCAGGCGGCGGCGTGCGGATGCTTGCGGGCCAGGCGCGCGACGGCCTCGATCGCGAATTCGTAGCCGTCGCCGCCCAGGCCGGCGATCACGCCGTCCGCCACCTTCGAGATGTAGGAATGGTGGCGGAAAGGCTCGCGCTTCCAGATGTTGCTCATGTGGGCCTCGACGATCTTCCCGGGAAAGGACATCAGCGCGTCCAGGATGGGAATGGAGGTGTAGGTGAGGCCCGCCGCGTTGATGACGATGCCGTCCGCCACGCCGCGCGCCTCCTGGATCCAGTCGATCAGCTGGCCCTCGTAATTCGACTGCAGGAACCGCAGCTCCACGCACAGGGAGGCGGCTTTCCGCTCGCAGCGGGACTGCAGCACCGGAAAGCTGTCGGTGCCGTAGTTCTTGCTGGCGTCCAGTCCGTAGAGGTTGGCGTTGGGGCCGTTGAGGAACCAGATCGTGAGGGGCGTCGGGGTGTCGGTCATGGGTGGGCTCAGGCGTCGTGGGGGCGGGTGGCGCGCATGGCGGGCAGTTGCTGGAAGGCCGCGTCCCACCGGGCGGCGGCGCCGTGCCGCGCGCGCCAGTCGAGTTCGGGGAACCGGAAGTCCAGGTAGCCCAGCGCGCAGCCGATGGTGATCTCGCCGATGCCGGGCCGGTCCACGGACAGGCCCGCGGCGATGGTTTCGATGGCGGCCAGGCAGGCCTCGACCTTGAGGAGCAGGGCGTCGCGCCAGCGCGGCCACTGGAACTCCGCCGGCCGGGCGCTGCGTTCGTAGCGGGCTAGCAGCGCGGCGTCGAGCAGGCCGTCGCCCAGGGCCTGCCGGCGCAGGGCGGTCCACCGGTCGGGGCCGGGGAGCGGGAAAATCCACTCGTCGCCCGCCCGGTGTGCCAGGTATTCGCAGATCACCCGGCTGTCGTAGAGCGCCTCGCCGTCGTCCAGGATCAGGGTCGGCACCTGGGCGAGCGGATTGTGGGCGGCGATGCGCGGATCGCGCAGCACCGGATGGGCGGCACTGTCCAGGCGTTCGATCGTGCCGGCCTGGCCCGTCAGGTGGGCGCAGACCATGACCTTGCGCACGAAGGGCGAGGTGGGGGCGAAGAGGAGTCGGGGCATTCAGGGCACCAGGACGAGTTTGCCGAACACCTGGCCGCTTTCCAGGCAGGCGTGGGACGCCGCTGCCTCCGCGAGCGGGAAGGCGGCATGGATGCGCGGGGCGACGCGCCCGTCGCGCACCAGCGGCAGCACGTGGCGGGCGATGCATCCGGCCATGCGGGTCTTCTCCGCGTGGCTCTGCGGCCGCAGGGTGGAGGAGTGCAGGCTCAGCTGGCGCTGCATCAGCGCCAGCAGGTCGATCGTGACCGACGAGCCCTGCAGGAAGGACAGGCTGACATGCCGCCCGCCGAACGCCAGGGCCTGCAGGTTGCGGCGCACATAGTCGCCGCCGACCACGTCCAGCACCACGTCCACGCCGCGCCCGCCGGTGAAGTCCCGGCAGGCCTCGACGAAATCGGCGGTGCGCCAGCAGATCGTCGCGTCGGCGCCCAGGGCCCGCAGTGCGGGGAAGCGCGCCTCGTCGCTCGCGGTGGCGATGACGGTGGCGCCGGCCGCGTGCGCCATGCGGATGGCCAGCGTGCCGATGCCGCCGGCGCCCCCGTGGACCAGCACCGTCTCGCCCAGGGCCAGGCGGCCGAGTTCGAAGAGGTTGTGCCAGACGGTGAAGAGCCCCTCCGGCAGCGCCGCCGCTTCCGTGTCGGAGAGGCGGTCGGGCACCGCGAAGGAATGGTCGGCCGCCGCCACGCACCACGGCGCGTAGCCGCCGCCGGGCAGGAGGGCCATGCGCCGCTGGCCGAGCAGCGCGGGGTCCGCGCCGGGGCCGCAGCGGACCACCTCGCCGCAGGCTTCCAGGCCCAGCACGTCCGTGACGCCGGGCGCGGGCTTGGAGATGCCCTGGCGCTGCATGACGTCCGGCCGGTTGACGCCTGCGGCCCGCACCCGCAGCAGGATCTCGCCCGGTCCGGGCACGGGCACCGGGCGCTCGGCCAGGACGAGCACGCCGGCGTCGCCGGGTTCGCGGGCGACGACGGCCCGCATGGAGTCGGGGAGGGGGGCAGGGGATGCGGTCATGCGGACGCCTGCCGTTCAGTGGCGGGGAGCGAAGACGCTGATGCCTTCGTCGGGCAGCGCCAGCCCGGCGACCGCGCCGATCGGCCACTGCCGCAAAGCGCCCAGGCCGGCGCTACGCACCGTCACGGCCTGGCGGGCCGCCGTGCCGATGTCCACGTCCACGAAGGTGTCGATGTGGTCGCCCTGGAAGACATGGTGGATCACGGTGCCGCTCAGCGCCGAGGCGGGATGCAGGTTTTCCAGCCGGATGTGCTCCGGCCGCACGTAGACATCCAGCCGCTCGCCGTCGTGCGACGCGTGCGCCAGGCGTTCGGGCGGCAGGCAGATCAGCCCGGAACCCAGGCGCAGGTGGACGCCGGCCGCGGTCTGGCCGTGGTAGTGGGCCGGCAGGATGTTCACGTCTCCCAGGAAGGAGGCGACGAACGGGTCCTGCGGGTTCCGGTAGAGCTCCGCGGGCGACGCGATCTGGCGGATGGCGCCGGCGGACATCACCGCGATGCGGTCGGACATGGACAGGGCCTCGCCCTGGTCGTGGGTCACGAAGACCGTCGTCAGGCCCAGGCGGCGCTGGATCTCGCGGATCTCGATCTGCATGGAGCCGCGCAGGCTCTTGTCCAGCGCCGAGAACGGCTCGTCGAGCAGCAGCACCCTGGGCTGGATCACCAGCGCGCGGGCGAGCGCCACCCGCTGCTGCTGCCCGCCCGAGAGCTCGCGCGGCCGGCGGTGCCCCAGGCCGTCGAGCCGCACCATGGCCATCGCCTCCCGGACGCGCTCGGCCGCCTCGGCCTTGGCCACGCCGCGCATGCGCAGGCCGTAGCCGATGTTGCGCTCGACGGTCATGTGCGGGAAGAGCGCGTAGTTCTGGAACACGATGCCGATCTGCCGCCGGTGCGGCGGCTCGCTGGTCACCGGCCGGCCGTCGATGAAGATCTCGCCGTTGTCGGCTTCCGCGAAGCCCGCGATCAGGTTGAGCAGCGTCGTCTTGCCGCAGCCCGACGGCCCGAGCAGGGTGAGGAACTCGCCGCGCCGGATCTTGAGCGACAGTTCGTGCAGGACCGTCTGGTCGCCGTACTTCTTCACCACCCCTTCCAGGCTGACGGCGGTGCCGGGCTGCGCGGCGGGCTGGAGGGGGGAGGCGTTCATGGATGCGGTGCTCGTGGAAGAGGCGCGGCGGACGCCGGGGTCGACCTGCTGCCGGGGGTCACGATACGGCAAACCCCCGGGGCCGGGC
>JAKOND010000074.1 GCA_022702125.1 Burkholderiaceae bacterium | reverse complement strand
TCTACCTGAAGGTGCTGGCCGAACGCCGGATCGACGGGCTGATCGTGGTGTCGACCGGCGACGACGCCGCCCTGGTGGCCCAGCTCCACGGCCTGCAGATGCCGGCCGTGCTGCTCGACCGCGAGATCGCCGACCCCGGCTGCGACATGGTGGAAACCGCCCATGCCGAAGGCGCGCTGCTCGCGGTGCGGCACCTCACCGCGCTGGGCCACCGGCGCATCGCCTGCATCGCCGGGCCTGCGCACGTGACCGCCGGGGAGCAGCGCATCGCCGGCTGGCGCCAGGCGCTGGCCGAGGCGGGCGTCGCCTCCCCGGCCGACGCGCTGCTCTGGCGCGGCGGCTTCACCAGCCAGGGCGGCTACGAGGCGATGCAGGCCGTGCTGCGCGGCACGCCCGGCATGCCACGCCCGTCCGCCGTCTTCGTGTGCAACGACCTGATGGCGATCGGCGCGCTGCGCGCCGCGCACGAAAGCGCGGTGCGGGTGCCCGAGGACCTCTCGGTCGTCGGCTTCGACGACATCGAACTCGCGGCCTACGCCAGCCCGCCGCTGACCACCGTGGCGCAGCCCAAGGAGCGCATCGGCGCGCTGGCGGTCGGCATGCTGCTCGAACGCCTGGGCAGCCCGCGCCGCGAGGCGCGCAAGGTGATGCTGCAGCCCGAGCTGCGCGTGCGGGCGTCCACCGCGCGGCACGCCGCGTCCGCCGAATCCGTCCTTCCCTCCCCACCGATCCCCTGCAGCCCGTGAACCCCGCCACCTCTTCCCCCCCACCGCCGCGCATCGTGGTGCTCGGCAGCCTCAACATGGACCTGGCGCTGCGCGTGCCGCACGCCCCGGCCGCCGGCGAAACCCTGCAGGGCCGCTCGCTCGACCACATCCCGGGCGGCAAGGGCGGCAACCAGGCCGTCGGCTGCGCGCGGCAGGGCGCCGACGTGCGGATCGTGGGCTGCGTGGGCGACGACGACCACGGGCGCGCGCTGTGCGCGGCGCTCCGCCGCGACGGCATCGACACCGCGTCCGTCGCCGTCGACCCGTCCACGCCCACCGGCACCGCGCTGGTAATGGTCGACGACGCCGGGCAGAACCGCATCGTCGTCATCGCGGGCGCCAACGCACGGGTCGAGATCGACGAGGACATCCTGGCCCGGCAGTTGCAGGGGGCCGACTTCCTGGTCGCGCAGTTCGAGACGCCGATCCCGCAGGTCGCACGCGCCCTGCAGGCGGCCCGGCGCAGCGGCTGCAAGGTGCTGCTCAACCCGTCGCCGGCCCGGCCCGTCGACGACGCCTGGTGGCCGCTGATCGACACGCTGGTGGTCAACGAGGTCGAGGCCCGCATGCTCGGCGGCCTCCCCGCCGACACCCCGCAGGAAGCGGCCGCCGCCGGACAGGCGTTGCGCCTGCGCGGCGTCGCCCGCGTGGTGGTGACGCTGGGTTCGCGCGGGGCGGTGGCGGTCGATGCCGCGGGCGCGCGCCACCATCCGGCGCCCCGGGTCGCGGTCGTCGACACCACCGCCGCCGGCGACACCTTCCTCGGCGCGCTCGCCGTGGCCCTGGCCCGGGACGGCGGCGACTTCGACGCGGCCGTCCGCCTCGGCATCCGCGCCGGCGCGCTCTGCGTCACGCAGCCCGGCGCGCAACCCTCCATCCCGCAGCGCGACGCCGTGCTGCGCGGCCCCGTTCCCCCCGCCTGGACCGTCCTGTGAAACGCACCGCCCTGCTCCATGCCGAACTCTCCCACGCGATCGCCCTGCTCGGCCATGGCGACATGGTCGTGATCGGCGACGCCGGATTGCCGGTGCCCGACGGGCCGCGCCGGATCGACCTGGCGCTCACGCCGGGCATCCCGCGCGTGGCGGACGTGCTGCGCGTCGTCCTCTCCGAGATGCAGGTGGAGGGCGCCGTGCTCGCCCGGGAGGCGCTCGACGCCTGCGATGGCGCCCTGCCGGCCTGGTGCGCCGATGCGCTCCCGGTGGTGCCCACGGCCGTGCCGCACGAGGAATTCAAGCGCCTCAGCGCGAAAGCCAAGGCGGTCGTGCGCACGGGCGAATGCTCGCCCTACGCCAATATCGTCCTGGTCGCGGGCGTGACCTTCTAGGCCGGCCCGCGTCGGATCGCCCCGCTCAGGAGGGGCTGAACAGGAAGTTCATCACGTCGCCGTCGCGCACGACGTATTCCTTGCCTTCGGCGCGCATCTTGCCGGCGTCCTTGGCGCCCTGCTCGCCCTTGAACTGCACGAAATCGTCGAAGGCGATGGTCTGGGCGCGGATGTAGCCCTTCTCGAAATCGCCGTGGATGACGCCGGCGGCCTGCGGGCCGGTATCGCCGACGTGGATGGTCCAGGCGCGCACTTCCTTCACGCCGGCGGTGAAGTAGGTCTGCAGGCCCAGCAGGCTGTAGGCCGCGCGGATCAGGCGGTTCAGGCCCGGCTCGTCCTGGCCGAGTTCGGCCAGGAACATGGTGCGGTCCTCGTCGTCCATCTCCGAGAGTTCGGCCTCGATCTTGGCGCAGATGGCCACGACCGGCGCCTTCTGCCGGTCCGCGTATTCGCGCAGCCGGTCGAGGAAGGGGTTGTTCTCAAAGCCGTCCTCGGCCACGTTGGCGACGAACATCGCCGGCTTGGCGGTGATCAGCGAGAACTGCTTGATCAGCGGACGCTCTTCCTTGGTGAACTCCAGCGCGCGGGCCGGGCGGCCTTCGTTGAGCGCCGCCTGGATCTTCTCCAGCAGCGCCACCAGCTTGATCGCCTCCTTGTCGCCGGAGCGCGCGGTCTTGGTGTGGCGGTGCAGCGCCTTCTCGACCGTCGACAGGTCGGCCAGGCACAGCTCGGTCTGGATGACCTCGATGTCGGAGATCGGGTCGACCTTGCCGGCGACGTGGATCACGTTCTCGTCCTCGAAGCAGCGCACCACGTTGACCGTGGCGTCGGTTTCGCGGATGTGCGCCAGGAACTGGTTGCCCAGGCCCTCGCCCTTGCTCGCGCCGGCCACCAGGCCGGCGATGTCCACGAATTCGACGATGGCCGGCACCACGCGCTCGGGCTTGACGATGGCGCTCAGCGCATCGAGGCGCGGATCGGGCACCTCGACCACGCCGACGTTGGGCTCGATGGTGCAGAAGGGATAGTTCTCGGCCGCGATGCCGGCCTTGGTCAGGGCGTTGAAGAGGGTCGACTTGCCGACGTTGGGCAGGCCGACGATGCCGCATTGGAGGCTCATGGCGGGGGTTCCAGAAAAAAGGGAGGATCGATGTCTGCGCGGCGGGCATCCCGGGGCGGGTGCCCGCGCAAGGGGGGCGGCGACACGGCGCGTTCCGCACCGGTGCGCCGGAGGACCGCGGATTTTACCGGCCGCAACACCTGCGCCGCGTCGGCGCCACCCCCACTCCTACAATGGCCCGATGGCCCAATCCTTCGATGTATGTATCCGCGGCGCCGGCGTGGTCGGCCGTGCGCTGGCGCTGCTCCTGGCGCGCGACCGGCTGCGGGTGGCGCTGGTCGACACCGCTTCCGCCCACGGCGCGCCCGCCGCCTCCGACGCGGGCGCCGCGCCGCCCGCGGACGTGCGCGCCTACGCGCTCAACGGCGCCTCGCGCAGTTTGCTGGAATCGCTGCGCGGCTGGCCGGCGGGCGATGCCGTCACGCCGGTGCTGTCGATGGAAGTCCAGGGAGACGACGGCGGCGCGGTCGATTTCGACGCGGCCCGCCAGGAGGTCGATGCCCTGGCCTGGATCGTCGACGTGCCCGCGCTCGAATCGCAGCTGGCCGAGGCCGTGCGCTACCAGCCGCTGGTCGAGGTGGTGGACGCCCCGCCCCCGACCGCCGCCCTGACGGTGGTCTGCGAAGGCAAGGCCAGCAGCACCCGCGCCGAATTCGGCGTGCGCTTCGACACCCATCCCTATGCGCAGAGCGCCGTGGCCGCGCGGCTGCGGGCCTCCCGTCCGCACGGGCAGGCGGCGCGGCAATGGTTCCTGCCCGACGGCAGCATCCTGGCGCTTCTGCCCACCGGCGGCGCGTCGGGCCGCTCGGTGGCGCTGGTCTGGTCGGTGGCCCGCGAGCGCGCGGCCCCGTTGCTTGCGCTGCCGCCGGAAGAGTTCGCCCGGTCCGTGTCCGAGGCCAGCGCGATGGCGCTGGGCACCTTGCGGCTCGAAGGCGAGCGCGCCGCCTGGCCGCTGCAGTGGGCGCTGGCCGACCGCTGGACCGGTCCGATGCCGGTGCCGCCGGGCGCCCCCGCCCGAAAGACGCCGCGCAGCTGGGTGCTGGCCGGCGATGCGGCGCACACGGTGCATCCGCTGGCGGGCCAGGGCCTGAACCTCGGCCTGGCCGACGCGCAGGAGCTGGCCGCCGTCCTGCAGGACCGCGACTACTGGCGCAGCCCCGCCGACCCGAAGCTGCTGCGCCGCTACGAACGCGCCCGCAAGGCCGGCGTGGTGCCGATGGGCGTTGCGACGGACGGATTGCAGCAGCTGTTCGCCCAGGCCGACGGGCCCTGGGCGATGCTGCGCAACTGGGGCATGCGCGGCTTCGACCGCAGCGGCCCGGTCAAGCGCTGGGTCGCACGCCAGGCCATGGGCCTGCGCTGACGCGGGCGCGCCGCGACCCTATCCCGCCATCCCGCCATACGCTTCCCGAAACCGCCCGCCCTTCCCTTCCATCGCCGACGCGGCTGCGCGCCGGCCGCCTGCCGGAGTCCCCGCATGAACCGACCGCCCTCCCCCGTTCCCCGCCGCGCGCCGGCCGCCATGCCGCGTCGCCGCCCCGCCTTCATCGCCCCGATGGCGCTGGCGCTCTCCGCCCTGTGCGCCGCCGCGCTGCCGGCCCAGGCGCAGGAAGCCGCCATCCGCAAGGCCCTGGGCGAGCGGGTGCCGCAACTGCAGAAGATCGACGAGGTGCGCAAGGCCGAGATGCCGGGCCTGTACGAGGTGCGCGTCGGCACCGACGTGTTCTACACCGACGCCAAGGGCGACTTCCTGCTCCAGGGCGACCTGCTCGACACCCGAGCGCGCCGCAACCTGACCGAGGAGCGCGTCAACCAGCTCACCGCGGTGGCCTTCGACGCGCTGCCGCTCAAGGACGCCTTCACCATCGTGCGCGGCAAGGGCGAGCGCAAGGTGGCGATCTTCGAGGACCCGAACTGCGGCTACTGCAAGCGCTTCGAGCGCGAGCTGCAGGGGGTGGACAACGTCACCATCCACCTCTTCCTGTACCCCATCCTCGGCGCCGATTCGACCGAGAAATCCCGCAACCTCTGGTGCGCCAAGGACAAGGCCGCCGCCTGGCAGGACTACATGGTGCGCGAGAAGCCGATCGCCCCCGCCGCGACGGCGCAGTGCGACACCGCCGCCCTGGAGCGCAACGTCGCCTTCGGCCGCAAGCACAAGATCAACGGCACCCCGACGCTGATCTTCGCCAACGGCACCCGCATCCCCGGCGCCATCGACCGCCAGCAGGTCGAGAAATACCTGGCCGCGGCCGCCACCAGATAACCAAACGCGCGAAACGCGCACACCCCGATCCGACCGCCCGCGATCCCGGCTCCCTCCCCATGACCCCACCGCCCACCGTGTCCCCATCGTCCGATTCCGGCATCCACTACCGCGTGGAAGCAGCCGATGTCCATGCCCACCTGTTCGGCATCGTCCTCACCATCGACCGCCCGGCGGCACGGCAGGCGGTGTCCCTGCCGGTGTGGATTCCCGGCAGCTACCTGGTGCGCGAATTCGCCAAGCACCTGCAGCGCCTGCGCGCCCGGCAGCACGGCGCCGAGGTGCCGGTGGTGCAGCGCGACAAATGCAGCTGGCAGATCGACGCCGACCCGTCGGCCCCGCTGGAGCTGTCCTACCAGGTCTACGCCTTCGACACCTCGGTGCGCACCTGCTGGCTCGATGCGCGGCGCGGCTTCTTCAACGGCACCGGCCTGTGCCTGCGGGTGGAAGGCCAGGAATCGCTGGCGCACCACCTGACGGTCGTCGCACCCGATGCCGCTGCGGTCCCGGGCGATGCCGCGGCACCGCGCGACGACACCGGCGCCGCCGCCGGGATCGCCCCCTGGCGGCTCGCCACCGCCCTGCGGCCGGTGGAGGCGGACGCGTTCGGATTCGGCCGCTACCGCGCCGACGGCTACGACGAACTGGCCGACAGCCCGGTCGAGCTCGGACCCTTCTGGAGCGGCGACTTCGTCGCCCGGGGCGTGCCGCACCGCTTCGTCGTGGCCGGCGCCGCGACGACCTTCGACGGCGAACGCCTGCTGGCGGACGCGCAGCGCATCTGCGAGACCGCCATCGACTTCTGGCATCCGGACGGCGGCCCGGCGCCGCACGACCGCTACGTCTTCATGCTCAACGCGGTGGACGACGGCTACGGCGGGCTGGAGCATCGGCACAGCACCGCGCTCATCTGCCAGCGGCGCGACCTGCCGCGCTTCGGCGATCCGCGCCGCAGCGAGGGCTACACCACCCTGCTCGGCCTGATCAGCCACGAGTATTTCCACACCTGGAACGTCAAGCGTCTGCGCCCGGCGGAATTCGCGCGCTACGACTACACCCGGGAGAACTACACCCGCCTGCTGTGGTTCTTCGAGGGCTTCACCAGCTACTACGACGACCTGCTGCTGCGCCGGGCCGGCCTGCTAGACGACGCGGGCTACCTCAAGCTGCTCAACAAGACGCTCAACCAGGTCCTGCAGGCGCCGGGCCGCCTGGTGCAGTCGGTGGCCGACGCGAGCTTCGACGCCTGGGTCAAGTACTACCGGCAGGACGAGAACACCCCCAACGCCACCATCAGCTACTACACCAAGGGCGCGCTGGTGGCGCTGTGCCTGGACCTGTCCCTGCGCGGCGAACCCGCACGGGAAGCGGCCGGCGCGGCCACGCTGGACACCGTCATGCGCATGCTCTGGGAGCGCTGCGACGCCGGCCCGATGTCGCGCGAGGATGTGGAAGCGGTGTTGCGGCAGGTCGCCGGCCGCAGCTATGCCGACGAACTCGCCGCCTGGGTGGACGGCACCGGCGAATTGCCCCTGCAGCCCCTGCTCGCGGCGCACGGCGTGGAGTGGCACGACGACCCGGCCCAGCCCGCGCAGCGCCTCGGCCTGCGCGTGGCCGAAACCGCAGGATCCATCCAGGTCAAGGCGGTCCTGCGCGGCAGCGCCGCCGAGGCGGCCGGCCTGGCGGCGGGCGACGAATGGATCGGCATCGAAACGGGCGCGCAGGAGGCCTGGCGGCTCGGCAAGCTCGAAGACCTGTCGCTCTACCTGGGCGACCGCCTGCAGGCCACGCTGATCGTCGCCCGCGACCGCCGCCTCCTGCGTTTGCCGCTCGCCCTGCCGCCGCTGGCCGATCCCGCATCCCGCACGGCCCGGCTGTCGGTCCGCGATCCGCAGGCGGTCGGCCGATGGCTGGAAGGCCCGGGCGGCTGAGGCCCGGATGCGGCCTCGCCATGGCGCTTGACGCGAGCTTGGCGATTGCTGAATTTGCCCTATAATGCGAGGCTCGGCGCTTTAGCTCAGTCGGTTAGAGCGATGGAATCATAATCCACAGGTCCGCGGTTCGAGTCCGTGAAGCGCCACCAGACCCAGAAAAGCCTTCTAAGTCAACGACTTAGGAGGCTTTTTACTTTTTCGGGGGTGCCATCCGGGGTGCCGCTTCGCGTCCATTTTCACGCCTCGCCCGTACCGCGAACCCGTCTCCGGCGTCCAATTCATAACGCAGCCCTTCCCCTCATCCAATGAGCAGATGTTCAGGGTCTGAATAGAATTGACGCAACTTACCTAATAGATTTTTTCGACTTCTCTTGTCGACGACTGCGGTGGCAAGACCACTCGTGCATGGACGCCTACGCCGAGATGCACTTCGCGCCACCAGACATCGGAAGGTTTCTATTGGGCCCCGATTTTCCAAGGCCCAGGCTCGGGTAAACCCATCTATCTTCCTCCTGAAACGTATACGATATTACGTACACCTTTGGAGTCGAACATATGCTGCCCTGGCACACCGCAACCGATCAGAGCCACCTCGCCGCTGTTCGCAGCACCTCGTTCTCGAAACTCGTACGGGAACATCTGCTCGGGCGCATCCTGCGCGGCGATCTCCCGCCGGGAGCACGCATCAGCGAACCCGACGTGGCGGCCGAATTGGGCGTGTCGCGGGTCCCGGTCCGCGAGGCGCTGCGCGAGCTGGAGAGCTCCGGCCTGGTGGTGTCGAGGAAGCACGCAGGGGTGTTCGTGCATGCGCCGGATGCGGACGAGATCCAGGGCCTGTACGACCTCCGCGCCCTCCTCGACGGCTACGCCGGCCGTCGCGCCACGCGGCTGCCGCTCCCGCAACGCATCGCGCTCTGCGATGCGCTCGACGCGTCCATCGCCGACATGCGCGCCGCCGCCGAGGTGCAGGACGTCGCCCGCTACTACGGCGAGAACCTGCGCTTCCACTGGCTGATGGTCGAAGCCGCGGACAACCTGCCGGTGGCCGAAACCTACCGGAACGTGGTGCAGAAGCTCCACCTGTCGCGCCTCAAGAACCTGTCCCAGGACATGGGCATGCAGGCCTCGATCACCGAGCACGCCGCCATCGCCCGCGCGGTGCGGGACGGCGATGCGGACCTCAGCGAACGGTTGCTGGCCACCCATGTCCAGGACGCCTTCGGGCGCCTGACCGACGCGACGGGCTGACCGCCCCCGTCCGGGCCGGCAGTCCCGGCGCGAAACACGACAAAGATGGAGACAAGAACATGCACAGACGCACCCTCCTGCAGGCGGCCTCCGCCCTGCTGCCGCCGGCAGTGGCCGGCCTTCCCGGCCTGGCCCACGCCCAGGAATACCCGGACAAGCCGATCCGCTATATCGTGCCGGTGGCCGCCGGCGGCGGCAGCGACCTGATCGGCCGCATCGTCACCGAGCGCTGGGGCAAGGCGCTCGGGCAGACCTTCGTGGTCGAGAACCAGGGCGGGGGCGGCGGGGTGATCGCGTCGCAGAACACCGCCCGCGCCGCCGCGGACGGGTATGTCCTGATGCAGGGCTACGTCGCCACCCACGGCACCAGCCCGGCCACCCGCAAGGTGCCCTACGATCCGGTCAAGGACTTCACCCCCATCGGCATGATCGGCGCCACGCCCAACGTGCTGGTGATCGATCCGAAGCTGCCGGTGAAGGATTTCCGCGAGTTCGTCGCCTACCTCAAGGCCCACCCCGGCCAGGTCAGCTACGGCTCGGCCGGCGCCGGCTCGCTGACACACCTGACCATGGAGCTGATGGCGCAGCAGCTGGGCACGCCGCTGGTCCACGTTCCCTACCGCGGCGTGGCCCCGGCCCTGACCGACGCCATGGGCGGCCAGACGCAGGCGGTGTTTCCCGGCCTGGCGGCCGCGCTGCCGCATATCCGGGCCGGCCGGGTGCGG
>JAKOND010000020.1 GCA_022702125.1 Burkholderiaceae bacterium | reverse complement strand
GCGAGGTTCTCGGTGGTCAGGATGGCGTTGGCGATGGGCAGCCGGTGGTCCAGCGCCACGCGGCTCACGCCGGCGCCGGATTCGTTGGCGACCAGTTCGAAATGGTAGGTCTCGCCGCGGACGATGGCGCCGAGCGCGATGAGCGCGTCGTAGCGTCCGCGCGCGGCCAGGGCCTGCAGCGCCACCGGCACTTCCAGCGCGCCGGCGACCTGCACATGGTCGATGCGGTCGGACGGGACGCCGAGCGCCTGCAGTTCCTGCAGGCAGGCCGCGGCCAGCGCGTCGGTGATGTCCTGGTTGAAGCGGGCCTGGACGATGCCGATCGTCAGCGTGCTGCCGTCCAGCGGGCCGGTGCTTCCTTGGTTGGCGCCTTGCATGGGTCGTGTACTCTCTTTTCAGTAGCCTCGGGGCCGATGGCGGGCCGCCGGGATCAGTTCTTGGACAGGAAGGAATCCACCTCGAGCCCGTAGCCCGCCATGCTGGGCATGGGGCGCGGATGGCCGAGCAGCTGCATGCGGTGCACCCCGCATTCGCGCAGGATCTGCGCGCCGATGCCGTAGGTGCGCAGGTCCATGCGGCCGCGTTCGGGCGCCTGGGCGGGACGGGCGGTGCCGTCGAACTGCGCCAGCAGCTCGGAGGCGCTCTCGCCGCAATTGAGTAGCACCGCCACGCCGTGGCCCTGCTGCTGGATGTGGCGCAGGCTGGACTCCAGGCTCCAGGAGTGCATCGGGCGGTCGACTTCCAGCACGTCCAGCACCGACAGCGGCTCGTGCACCCGCACCGGCACCGTCGCGTCGGGGGCCCAGGTGCCGTGCACCAGGGCGATGTGCACGCCGCGGCTGGCGGTGTCGCGGAAGGCATGGGCGGCGAAGCTGCCGAAGGCGGTCTGGATATGGCGGCTGCCGATGCGCTCGATCAGGGATTCGTGGCGGCTGCGGTACTCGATCAGGTCGGCGATGGTGCCGATCTTCAGCCCGTGCGCCGCGGCGAAGACCTGCAGGTCCGGCAGGCGGGCCATGGTGCCGTCGTCGTTCATGACCTCGCAGATCACCGCCGCCGGGCTGCAGCCGGCCATGGCGGCGAGGTCGCAGCCGGCCTCGGTGTGGCCGGCGCGCATCAGCACGCCGCCGTCGACGGCCTGCAGCGGGAAGATGTGGCCGGGCTGCACCAGGTCGGACGCCTGGGCGCCGCGGGCGACGGCGGCCTGCACGGTGCGCGCGCGGTCCGCGGCCGAGATGCCGGTGCTCACGCCCTCGGCCGCCTCGATGGAGACCGTGAAGGCCGTTCCGTGCTTGGTGCCGTTGCGCGGCACCATCGGCGGCAGGCGCAGCCGTTCGCAGATCTCGCGCGACAGCGTCAGGCAGATCAGGCCGCGCGCATGGCGGGCCATGAAGTTGATCGCCTCGGGGGTGACATGGTCGGCGGCCAGGACGATGTCGCCCTCGTTCTCGCGGTCTTCCTCGTCGACGAGGACGACCATGCGGCCGGCGCGGAGGTCGGCGACGATGTCTTCGACCGGCGAGATCGCGACCGGCGCGACAGGGGTGGGGGAGGTCATAGGAGGCAGGAGGTCCGGGCGACGCGGGCAGGCGGGCAGGGCGCCCGGTGCCGGTCGGCCCGGTAAGCAATCGGCCTATTTTCGCAGGGATTGGGGCCGGGGTCGTCCCCGGGCCTCAAAACCGGTCGCTGCCGGGCACGCGGGCCAGGATGCGCAGGTCGGGGCCGACCGGCACGGCATCCCGGATGGCGAGCCGCAGTCCGTCCTGCAGCGCGGTCAGCGCGCCGGCATCGGCGATCCCGCGGCCCGGCCCGAGCAGCAAGGCGGCCTGGTAGAGCAGCAGTTCGTCCACCAGCCGTTCCCGCACCAGGGAGCCGTTGAGCCGCGCGCCCGCCTCCACATGCAGCTCGTTGACTTCGCGCCGCGCCAGGTCCTGCAGCATGGCCGGCAGATCGACCTTGCCGCGGCGGTCGGGCAGCGGGATCACGATGGCGCCCCGGGCTTCCAGGGCCGCCCGCCGTTCGCCGTCGGCGGACGCGGTGTAGATCCAGACCTGCCGGCCGGGCACGTCGAAGAGCCGGGCCCGGGGCGGGGTGTCCAGCCGGCTGTCCACCACGGCCAGGTGCGGCTGGCGCGGCGTCTCGACGAGGCGGACGTCGAGCCGCGGGTCGTCGTCCCGCACGGTGCCCACGCCGGTCAGCACGGCGCCGGCCCGCGCGCGCCACGCATGGCCGTCGGCCCGGGCCTCGGGCGAGGTGATCCACTGGCTCTGCCCGTTGTCCAGCGCGGTCCTGCCGTCCAGCGAGGCGGCCGCCTTCATCCGCACCCAGGGTCGGCGCCGCGCCATGCGGCTGAAGAAACCGAGGTTGAGTTCGCGCGACGCCTCGGCGCCCGGCCCGACCACGACCTCGATGCCCGCCGCCCGCAGCCGCGCGAAGCCCTGGCCGGCCACCTGCGGGTTGGGATCGGTCAGCGATGCCACCACCCGTCCGATCCCCGCTGCGACCAGCGCGTCGCAGCACGGACCGGTGCGGCCGTGGTGCGAGCAGGGTTCCAGGGTGACGTAGGCGGTGGCGCCATGCAGGTCCGCGCCCCGTGCGGCGGCATCCCGAAGCGCCATGACTTCCGCGTGCGGTCCGCCCGCGCGCTGGGTGTGGCCTTGGCCGAGCACCTGTCCCGCGCCGTTCGCCAGGATGCAACCCACGCGCGGATTGGGTTCGGACAGTCCCATGGCCAGGCGGGCCAGCGCGAGGGCCTCGTCTATCAAATGCGTGTCGATCATGCCGCGAGAATACTTGCCGTGTGGCACCGCATGGCACCGGGTGCCGGCGGGGCACCGTTACTCGTTGGCTGCGTTCGTGCAGCTCGTATCCGTTGCAGGCTTGCAGACGCGCACACGGCCTGCGGACGAAATGACGATGCGCCGTGTCTGTTCGTCTTTGCGTGCGGTCGCCACATCGGTGCGCTGCAGGCTGAGCGTCAATGCGCCGAAAGCTCCGGTCTTTTTCGCCGGATAGCCCGAGGCATTGAACATGATGTACGGAGGGGTCTCCCCCGCAGTACCGTTGCCCGACACCGTCATGTAGCTCGGCTGTGCCGCTTGCGCGGAAACCAGCAGATCGTTGGTGGCGCCGTAGGTCTGGCTGTTGTCGGTATCCACGAAAACGATCCAGCCGTTGGTCCATGCGCTGCCATCCGTCGGGACCACGAATGCGGCCATGTTGCGCTTCATGGCTTCCGTGCGGGCGGCATTGATGGAGGCCAACAGCGTATTGGCGGCCGATGTCAGTTCGGAATTGCGCCTGAACTCCGTGAAGCTCGGCGCGGCGATCGCCATGAGGATGGCCGCGATGGCGACCGTCACCATCAGCTCGATGAGGGTGAAGCCGCGGCTGCACGCATGCCGGCGGGTCGTCGTCATGGCCAGCAGAGCTTGGGGCTGGTCGTGCTGGCGGTGCCGGTGCAGTCCTTCGTTCCGGTACTGGTGATCCGCAGCGCGTTGACCTGCGGGTCGGGACGAGATGCGACGGGAGTCGCCACGACCTGCACGCATTCGGCGATGCGCTGTGTTCCCGTACCGGTACCCGTCGGACAGGCGTTGGCGGACAAGAGGTAGGACGCGCTCGCCAGCGAATCGCCTGCGAAATTCTTGAACGGCACGCTGGTCGCGGTAACGCCGCCGCAATCGGCCGCGGGCGAAGGTGCGCTGGCCGTCGATACGCCCGTGGCGCTGGTGGTGAAGCCCAGGTAGCAGTTGTTCTGCGTCATGTAGCGTTCCTGCTGCTGCAGCAGTTCCATCAACGCCGTACGGGCCTGCGCGCGCCGGCCCTTGAGCACGGAATCCCGGTAGGAGGGATAGGCGATGGCGGCCAGGATGCCGACGATCGCCACGACGATCATGACCTCGATGAGAGTGAAGCCACGCTGGGAAGGGAGGTGACGTTTCATGGCTGACGACGGTAGTTGTTGATCTGCCGCCAGCTCAGGCGGCCTGCGAAGCTGGTGATGGCGATCGTGCTCGTCACGCTCTGTCCCGTGGAGCCTTGCTGGATCACCTGGCTGGTGACGGTGCGGATGCGCTTGCCGGTGCTGTCGGTCTCTTCGGAAGACGTTCCGGTGTCGATCACGATCATCTTGCCCATGATGCCGACGTTGGAGGCTACGAAGGTGCCGTTCCCGTTGTCCACGTTCAGCGCGTATTCGTTGCTGCTGCCGCCCGCCGGGCTGCAGCTGTTGGCGCCGCCGCTCGTCGCGGGGATCAGGCTGCTCGCCAGCAGGATGTTGCCGCGCTGCTCGAAGTCGCTGACCTGTCGTTCTCCGGATGCAGCGAAATCCACGTACCAGCCGGCCCGCTGACTCGTGTCGCTGTTGCTGGACGGTCGGCCCCAGCGGAAGGGCGCGGTGGTGATGGTCTTGGCCGAGGTATCGACGACGCCTGCCTGCAGCCGTCCCCGGCCACTGATCGCGGCAGGGCCCACATGGTTGCCGTCCGCACCCGAAGTACCGTTGTCGAAGATGACGTAGAGGGAATTCGTGCCGGTGGATGTGCGATCGGACACCTCCAGGTACTTGCCGGTGGCGAAGGCGATGTACGTGCTGTCGCGCGTTTCGCCGGCGATCGCGATCGGGCTCATGGTGATGGGTTGGATCCCGCCCGAGGCATCGCGGGCGGAGTACAGCGGGTAGGGCTGGGGCAGGCCTGCCGTGCCTCTGTCGAACGGCGACAGCTTGTTGATGTTCCAGTCGGTCGCATCGCGCGTGGAGAAGTCGAGTTTCCACAGGTTGCCGTGCAGATCGCCCGCGTAGATCTGGGCCACCTCGCCCGTCGGCGCGAAGACGGGGGCGAAGTTGACTAGGCCCGTGGCATTGGTGGCCTGCAGCGTGCTGTCCACGGGCAGGCTGATCTTGTAGTAGTTGGAGTTGAGGGTCCAGGCCGTGCCCGCCGGTTTGTCGAGCGCCAGCAGGAAAAGCGCCGGCTTCCCGGAGCTGCTGAACAGTCCGGTCAGGGGATCTTTCACGTAATTGTTCACGCCGCTGCCGACCGCCGCGAACCATCGATAGACCGCGGTGCTGCCGGAGCCGCTGACGCGCATCCGCAGGATCTGCGGGCGGCCCACGACCTGGCCCATATCCGTGTCGTCGGCCTGGGTGAACTCCCACAGGACTTTGCTGGCAGAGAACGACGATGGATCCGTCACGTCGAGTGCGAAAACGCCCCGGCCGCCGCCGCCGGTACCCGAGACGAGTACGGTCTTCGCGGTACCCGTGGCTTCGGTGGCGCCGACGATCGCCTGGGTGACGACCGGTGTGGCATCGACGAAGCTGCGGTGGTTGCTGTTGTAGGTCTTCGAGGTCAGCGCGGGCAGCTGGGGAGCGATCCAGCTGGGGATGTATCCGAACAGTTCCTCGCCCGTCGCCGCATCGAAAGCGTGCAGCATGCCGTCGTTGGCCCCGACGAACACGGCAGGCGTGGATGTCTTGGCGGAGTAGACCACGCCGGAATTGACGATGTCCCCCAACAACTTGCTTCGTGGCCGGAACGATGTCGCTTCCTTGGACTTGTCGCCCCGCAGGTAGTTCAGCCGGTCCTGGCCCAATCCGTCGGACGAGGAGGTCGGGGCAGACTTGTTGAGTGCGTCCTGCAGGGTCGAATTGATGGAGTTCCAGAGGAAATTGCGGGCGGTGAAAGTCGGATTCGTGCCCGTCAGGCCCACCACGATATTGCGGCTCGTCGCGGGACTGCTCAGCGCATTGAGCCGAGCGGCGGCCGACCACTGCGCCGAGCCTCCGATGCTGACGGCACTCTGGTTGTTGATGGAGAACGCCTGCACGTCCCCGCTCCAGTCGGTGGTGTCGAACTGCGCCTGGTACGACAGTGCCGACCCGGAGGCGACGACCCTTTTCGCGCTGACGGCGGCGCCGGCGATGCTGCGCGCCTGGGTGGTGGTGCGGTTGAAGATGTCGTCGAATGCCCGCAACACCCCGCGTGCGCTGCTCTGCAGGTAGTAGGCACTGGCCTCACCGGGATTGGCGGGGTCCTGCCAGACGTCGTTGTCGTAGGTGCCGTCCTGTTTCTGGAACGGATTGCCGAAGGTGTTGAACGAGCGTTTTCCGGGATTCGCGGGGTCCGCCTCATAGCCGCCGTACTTGGCCGCGGTGAACAACTGGTTCCTGTAGCGGCGCGTGTTCGCATCCGTCTGGGCCGCGTACTCGTTCACGTCGAAGGCGAAAGTCTTCACGCGCATGCCCGGACGCTGCTTGGTCGGCTGTGCCGTCCAGTCCGTGCCCCGGATGTCGTGGCTGTGCGCCCAGTACGCGCTCCCCACGATTTGCTGGCCCGGGGGGCTGGTGTTCGCCGTATTGGGATTGGAAACGTTGCGGAGCACGTTTTGCCCGTCGCGGTATTGCGTGCCGGTGCTGTTGCGCTCGAAAGCGCCGGCGATGCCGGTCCAGTAGCTGATGTCGGGAATGTTGGCGGCGACATTGACGGCCGGCAGGCGATTGCCGTCGTGCGTGTTGATGTCGCCGATCACCACGACGTTGTTCTTCAGGCAGGCGTAGTTCGCGCTGGTGGGCGTGCGCGATCCCCCGAAAGGATCGGCCCAGGTGGTCGTGACCGGGAAACCGTCGTAGAGATCCCTGCTGTTGCCCAGGCCGCTGATCGCGTCCGGGCTGGGCTGCAAGCCTTGCAGGTACCGCAAGGTTTCGTAGTGCAGCTCGCCGATCGGGTCGAACTTCTTGTACCGGCCCGGGACAGAGCCCGTGCGACCGAACTTGTTGAGGTAGTTGATGACACCGCTGATGCCGGGCGAGAACGTGGTGTCGTTGTCCGGATTGGTCGAGAACACGCCGGTGCGGGCGTCCCATTCGGCATTGGGGTTGCCGGTGCCGGGGGTGTTGTCCAGGCCGCTTTCATCGAAGGTCTTGAGGCCGACGTATTTCATGGGGGCGCGCAGCACGCCGCCGTAGCGGCCGTTGTTGTAGCTGGCGGTCTGGTCCATCAGATAACCGAATGCCGCGATACGGAGCTGGTCGCTGTACTTCTGGATGACGCCCACGGGCTTGTAGCTGCCGCTGGGATAGACGGTGCAGAGCCCGTAGTCGCGCGTATCCTGAAGCACGCCGCCGCTGTCCACGTTGCAGACGTTGACGCGCGCATAGAAGAAGCCATCGCTGTTGAGCGCATTGGCACTGTTCGGGGGAACCCAGGTCCCGCTGTAGCTCCTGATGTAGCAGTTCTTCACGATGCCGGGGGCCGGATCGACGGTCGATCCGGTCATCGTGTTGGAGCAGGTGAAGCTCCCGGAGGACGAAATCGGGACGGTCATCCATCCCCCGGCCAGCGAGCCGTTCCGGGGGGCTCCGTAAAGCACCTCCCTGACCCCCGTGAAGCTGCATGCTCCGTTCTCCGAAGCGCACAAGGTGCCGCCGGTGAAGCTCGAGAGTCCGGTGGAGGGCGTTGCATAAGGATTGGTGACGGGTCCTATGGCGGCTTGCGGTATGGCTGCCGAAAGCGTGTAGCCGGACGTGGATCCGCAACCGCCTGTCTGGGAAGTTCCGAAATAGATGCGGTTCAGGGTATTGGCGATCCAGATGTCATTGGTGCCGGCGGCGTTGACCATCTTGCTGGGGACCGCACCCCAGTACTTGCCTGCGCCTCCTCCGTTGCGCTGCAGCTGCTTGGCCTGGAAGTTGGTGCTGTTCCACATGCAGACAGGGTCGCCGTCGGGCAGGACCGCGCGCTGCAGGATCGTCAATGTCGGCGTATCGATGTAGCGGTCTCCGCCGGAGAGGGACAGGCGCAGCATGTCGATCGCGGAGCTCGAGGCCCAGTTCAGGAAGTTGCCGCTGAAGGCATCGGTGCACATCCGGCTGGTGGCTTTCCCGACCAAGTCGAAACGCTTGTAGTCGCTGGCGGTCATCCCCGACGCAACCGTTTCGGAGGGGCGGTCGTTGTAGGTGTAGCAGCTCTCAGCGTCGTAATAGCCGAGATACTCGGTGGCATTGCTGTAGCTGGCATCCAGCGACGAACTGGCCGGTGGCGAGAGGTACTGCGCGCCCACCGTCGGGTACTCGACCGACAGCGCCAGCGTCATCGTGGGCTTGTCCGTCGCCGCGGCGGCGTAGAGGGGGTCGGCCGAAAGATTGACCGCCGGAATAACGGGCGGAACGGTCTGCCCGATGACGAGGAAGCAACCCGACGCGACGACTGCCAGCAGCCCTAGGCGCCAGGAGCGAAGCAGGCGCAGAGCTGCAGCCGATAGCCACGCGAAGGCGGGCAACGGGTTCCCGCGGAGCGGCCCGGATGGGGTTGGCATGGTGTCTCAGTTCCTGTAGAGCATTTGCAGGACCACCTGGATGTCGGGGCGTGGGCCGAATCCCATGGCGGTGACCCGGTAGACCTGCTCCGGTTCGGCATTGGAGAGGTTGCGGTCGTTCGGATCGCGGATGGGCTCGATCACGTAACGGGGAACGAGCGCGGGCTGGATGCCCGCACCACCGGCTGTGAAACTCCGTCCGGTGAATGTGCCGAACGCCGTGGTGCGTGCCTTGCTGGCGCTGGTTTCCGTGAAATCCACGGTCTGCCAGGCAGCCGATCCCGCCACTGCCAGGCTGCAGAGGCCCTGCGTATTGCCCGAGGTACCGCAACCGGCAGCGAAATTGGATGCCGTGACGGGCGAGACGAAGAGCTGCTTTCGTAGGGACGTGCCGGGGCCGTGAATATCGAATTCCGCGTCGATCAAGGCCGCCTCGGCGGATTGCCAGGCGACCTGCGCATCGCGGTCGTTGCGTGCGCCGCGCTCGCCCATCATCGAGATCTGCGCGCCGCTGATGCCCAGGATCGAGACGACCACCAGGATCAGCATGACGATGATCAGCGATGCCCCGTGCTGGGGCCGTGCAGGGGCGCGGAGGCGGCGGGGCATGCTCAGCTTCCGGCGTCGTTGCGCAGGTGCACGGTGAAGGTCACGGTCTGTCGCAGCCGACCGTCGGCCGGTGCGGAGAATGCCGTTCCCGGATCGTTGGCCGTGGCGAAGGCGGAACCCGGCGCTCCGTTGGCTGCGGAAGCCGCGAGTCCGAACGGGTACAAGGTCTGCGCCACGGCGGTGGGCGCCGAATTGGCGTCGCCCCGCAACACCAGTCCGATCCGGATGCTGCGTACCCGCAGCCAGTTGGCACGGGTGGCGTTCGCATTGCCGGCGACGGTCATTTCGTCGGCGCGCAGGTAGCGATCGGGTATGGAGTCGGCAAGTGCTGCGGCTGCGGCGGCATTGGTCGGCAATGCGGTATTCGGCGTCACGCCGTCTACGCCGTAAAGCACCTGGAACATCTCGACCCCGGTCACCAGGGGCTGGGTCGACAACGGTACGGTGCCCTGGGGCGACGATGAGCACATCAGCGCGGGTTCGTTGTTGCCGCTCATGCCCACATGCAGCACGCTCACGCTGCGGTCTTCCCGCGCACGGCCAGAACTCACCGGTATGGAATTGCCGAGGCAGTCGATCATCGAGAGATCGGAGACGTTGGAGCCCGGAAAGGTCTCGCTCGCCTGGTACCGCAGGATCAGGACGTCGCTGCCGTAGCCAACGGTACCGGTATTGCGCGGTACCAGGGTGTTGAAGGGGTCCGTCGAATCCAGGGTGGCGTTGTTGAAGCCCGTGACAGGTGGCGGAGGCGCGAGCGCGACACCGACCTCGTTCTTCCGCTGGGTGGCGGCGAACGCGACGTCCTGGAAACCGGCCTGCACCGCCAGCCGCTGGATGACGTCGGATGCGAAACGGGCGTTGTCGCGCAACTGCGCGGTCGCATCCACCGCCGTGAAGCCGGTGCGCGAGATGAGCAACGCCGAAGCGGCCGCCAACACGACCAGCAAGCTGACGACCATCGCGACCAGCAGCTCGATCAGGGTCAGGCCGTGCTGCCTCGCAGCGTTGCGGTACGACGGCGGTCTGCTCATGTGCCGGTGTTGCCTGGGGTGACAGGCACGATGAGGGAAGGACGGCTTGCGGTGTCGGTCGTGCGTTCCAGGGCTGCACTGCCGGTCAAGGTCTTGTCGGTCGATGCGCGGGTCCAGCCCATTTTGATCACGATGATTCCGTTGCCGCCGGTTGCAGTGCAATTCCACTGCGGACGACCCTGCGCGTCGTACGGCGCGTCGTCCAGGCATACGGTGACCCGCGCACCCGGCAACTCGGCATCCACGCGCGCGAGCCATTCCGTCATTTCCGCGCTGCCGACCGCTCCGGGGCCCGTGGCACCGGTACCGCAGCCACTGCCCGAGACGCCGAGGCAGTAGGAGGCCGAGGTCGCGGCCAAAGGGGTGCTGTACGCACCGAGATAAGGGTTGTTGGTCGCCGCCACTCCGACCTTCTTGTTGCCCCGCATCATCTCGGCGAGTTCGCGTGCCATCAGCAGGGCGGACGATTGCAGCTTGGCTTCCCGGCTCACCTGCAAGGCGGATACCTGCAGGCCCACCGCGCCCAGCATGCCGAAGGCGAGCACGACGATGGAAACGAGAACCTCGATCAGCGAAAAGCCCTGCGTCCTCGGCGCGAAGCCCGGTCGGACGATCGCGCCCCTCTTGCCGGGGGCGCGGAGGGGATGGCGGGAGAGATGCTCCATGCCAGGTATTGTGTCCATGGGTAATCGCGTGTAATAAGCCGTTTATCGGCCGTGGCGCGACTTTGGGCGCTTCGATGCCGGAGCCTGCGGTCTTTTCCCCCAGCGTCGCCCTGCCTGCGAAAGAGCGCACGGGCCGAAGGCTCGATAATCGGGTATCCACTTTCGCGAGGCTGTGCCCGCTATTCAGCATTCCATGTCAAGTTATCACGTCCGAACCGCCCAACTCACCGATGCTCCTGCCGTCGCCGCGTTGCATGAGCTGTCCTCCACCGCCACCTACAAGGGCCTCTTCGAAGACCTTCCCAAGGCCATGCCGATGCAGGAGCGCACCGCCTACTGGCGGGATGCGATCACCTACGGCGAACCCCAGGTGCAGGTGGTGGTCTCCGGTGAGGAGATCGTGGGTTTCGTAGGTTTCGACCGATCGCGGGATCCCAAGACCAAACCCACGGTCGGGGAGATCTGGGCGATCTACGTGCATCCCGAACACTGGGGACGCGGCGCGGGCCTCGCTCTGTGGGATGCGGCCCGGGAAGGCCTGTTGGACGAGGAGTGCCAGCAAGTCACCGTCTGGATTCCGCTGCGTAACGAGCGCGCCCTGCGTTTCCACGAGCTCGCCGGTTTCAAGCGCGAGCTCACCACCGCGCGGACCGCGGTGGTCGGCGGTATCAAGATCGAGGAAATCCGTCTCAAGCGCGCCCTGGACTGAACAGGTTCTTGACATTCCGGAAGCAAAAAAGCCACCCTTCTCCAAGGGTGGCTTTTTTACGAGAGAGCCGACGGGAAGGCTCAGTTCGGGACCTTCTTGAGCATTTCCAGGCCGATCTTGCCTTCGGCGATCTCGCGCAGCGCGGTCACGACCGGCTTGTTCTTGCTTTCGATCTTCGGGGCGTGGCCTTGGCTGAGCATGCGGGCACGGTAGGTGGCCGCCAGAACGAGCTGGAAGCGGTTGGGGATCTGCGTCAGGCAGTCTTCGACAGTGATGCGGGCCATCGGTTTCTCCGGAAATGGAATGCGGTCAGGGGATGTCGAGCGCGTCGAAGGTTTCGGCGCGTGCGCGGCGTTGCGCCGCGAACTTGAGGCGCTGGGAATGGACGACCGCCTTGAGGTCGAAAAGTGCGCGCTCGAATAGCTCGTTGATTATAACGAAATCGAATTTTCGGGCCTCTGCCATCTCGCCGGCGGCGTTGCGCAGCCGCAGTTCGATCACCTCGGGCGAGTCCTCACCGCGACGCTCCAGGCGGGAACGGAGCTCCTCCCAACTGGGCGGCAGGATGAAGATGAGGACCGCGTTGGCGAAGATGCTCTTGATTTGCACCGCGCCCTGGAAGTCGATTTCCAGGATGACGTCCTCGCCCGCGGCGATGCGTTCTTCGATGGCTTTGCGCGAGGTGCCGTAGCGGCGGCCGTGCACATGGGCCCATTCCACGAAACTCTGGGCCTCGACCATGGCGTCGAACTCGGGCTCGGAAATGAAGAAGTATTCCCGACCGTGCTTTTCCTGGCCCCGGGGCGGACGGGTGGTATGCGACACGGACAGCTGCAGACGGGCATCGAGCTCCATCAGGGCCTTGACGAGGCTGGATTTGCCGGTGCCGCTGGGTGCGGCGACGACGAAAAGATTGCCGGGATAGTCCATGGGGAGATGACAGGAACGGAACGTGGCGGCATGCCGCCCTGCACGCTGGGACGGATGCGCGATGGAAAAGTGGATCGGGCAGACGGGCGGGTCAGCCCGGCCGGCCGGATTTTATCAGCGGGCCTCGGCCGCGGGACGGGTCGCCTGGCCGTGGGGACGCGGGTTCTGCACCGGGCTCCGCGGTCCCGCCACGTCCGCCCTTGGCGCGCCGGCAGGCGTCGGAGCAGTATTTCACTTCTTCCCAGGTGCGGGCCCAGCGGCGGCGCCAGGTCATCGGTCGGCCGCAGGCTTCGCAGGTCTTGGTCGGCAGGCTGGCCTTGTTGCCGCGGAAGGCAGGCGAGGGCGGTGTCATGGGAGTGGGGTCCTGGGGGAGCGGCGAATCGCCCGGGCAGGCGGACCTATTCGATGTTCTGGACCTGCTCGCGCAGCTGCTCGATCAGCACCTTCATGTCCACCGAGATGCGGCTGAGTTCGAGCGTGGCGGATTTCGATCCGAGCGTGTTGGCCTCGCGGTGGAGTTCCTGGATCAGGAAGTCCAGGCGCTTGCCGATCTCGCCGCCCTTGTCGACCAGCGCCTCGATCTCGTCGAGGTGCGAGCGCAGGCGGGTCAGTTCCTCGACGACGTCGATGCGGATGGCGAACGCGGTGGACTCGGCCAGCGCGCGTTCGCGGGCGGCCTCGGGCGGGACGCTGCCTTCCCCGAGGGCGAGCGCCTCGTTCCAGCGTTCCAGGAAACGCTGGCGTTGCTGCTCGACCAGTTGCGGCACCAGGGGGCCGGCCTTTTCCGCCAGGGTGCGCAGTTGGACGATGCGGTCGGTGAGCATGACGGCCAGTCGCGCGCCTTCGCGTTCGCGGGCCTCGCGCAGGTCCGACAGGACGCGGTCGGCCAGGGGCAGCAGGATCTCGGTCCAGTCGATCGGCTCGGTGCCGCGCGACGAGTCGCCCGAGGCCAGCCGCAGGACCTCGGCCACGCTCAGGGGGACGGCGCTGGGCAGCCAGGCGCGGACCGAGTCCTGCAGCGAGTTGAGGCGCTGGAGCATGCGGGGGGAGGGATCGGCCAGCAACTCGCCGTTGCTGGTTTCGATGAAGGCGCGGACTTCGACCTTGCCGCGCTTGAGCTGGCGGGCGATGCGTTCGCGCAAGGCGGATTCATGGGGGCGCAGCTCGTCGGGCAGGCGGAAGGCCAGGTCGAGGAAACGGCTGTTGACCGAGCGGAGCTCGACCCCGAGACGGCTGGTGCGGGGAACCCTCGTGTCACCGTCGCCCCCGGGGATGGACGCATCGTGCTGTGCGCTCGCGTAGCCGGTCATACTGTAAACTGCCATAGGGAATCGCCGATCGGTTAGAGCTCTGAACATCCGAGAATAACTGGGTTGCCCAACCCGGGGAAACCCGCCCACACCATTATGTCGAAGACCAAACCGGCGCCGCTGGCAGCGAACACCGAGATCGGCGGATACCGTGTGGTGCGCAAGATTTCGGCCGGCGGTTTCGGCGTGGTCTACCTGGCGCTCGATGCCCAGGACCAGAAGGTGGCGATCAAGGAGTTCCTGCCCGCTTCCCTCGCCACCCGCGAGCCGGGTGCGCTCCTGCCGCAGGTGCAGCCCGAAAAGCTCTCGCTCTACCGGCTGGGCCTCAAGAGCTTCTTCGAGGAAGGCCGCGCGCTGGCGCAGATATCGCACGCCTCGGTGGTCAGCGTGCTGAACTTCTTCCGCGAGAACGAGACCGTCTACCTGGTGATGAACTACCTGGAAGGCGCGACGCTCCAGGATTTCATCCTCTGCGCGCGCAGCCTGAAGGCGGCCAAGGTGTTCCGCGAATCGACCATCCGCTCGCTCTTCGACGAGGTGCTGCGCGGCCTGCGCATCGTGCACCAGCACAAGATGCTGCACCTCGACATCAAGCCCGCCAACATCTTCGTGACCGACGACGACCGGGCGGTGCTGATCGATTTCGGCGCCGCGCGCGAAGTGCTGACCAAGGAGGGCAATTTCATCCGCCCGATGTACACCCCCGGCTTCGCGGCGCCCGAGATGTACCGGCGCGACGGCGCCCTGGGTCCGTGGACCGACATCTATGCCATCGGTGCCTGCATCTACGCCTGCATGCAGGGCCATCCGCCCAAGGATGCGCCGCACCGCATCGAGAAGGAGCGCCTGCCCGCGGCGCTGGCGCGCCTGCGCGGCATTTATTCGGACGACCTGATCGAGCTGGTGACTTGGTGCATGGCGCTCGATCCGCTGGCGCGGCCGCAGTCGGTGTTTGCGCTGCAGAAGGAACTGGGACGGGCCGGCGAGCGCCGCTACACCCGGCTGTCGGTGTCCGAGCGGATGCGGATGCAGTTCGATACCCTGGTGTCGCCCGACGGCCGCCGGATCGAACGCCCGGCGCGTGCCGACGAGACGGTGCGGCCATGAAATTCTCGGTGTTCCAGGCCACCCACCGCGGCGGTCGTCCGCTCAACGAGGACCGGGTGGGTTACGGCTACACCCGCGCGGCCACGCTGCTCGCGTTGGCCGACGGCATGGGCGGCCATCCGGAGGGCGAGGTGGCGGCGCGGATCGCGTTGCAGGCGGCGTCCGCCCTGTTCCAGCGACAAGCCCGGCCGGCGCTGCCGGACATGGCGCGCTTCCTGTCCGATGCGCTGCTGGCGGCGCACCGGCAGATCGGCATCTACGCCTCGCACCGCGGCATGGTGGACGGCCCGCGGACCACGCTGGTGCTGGCGGTGGTGCAGGACGGGCAGGCCGCCTGGGTCCACAGCGGCGACTCGCGGCTCTATTGGGCGCGCGAGGGCCGGATGCTGGTGCGCACCCGGGACCATTCCTACGCCGAGTACCCTCAGCAAGCGGCGTCGCCCGCCCATGCGCTCAACCGCAACGTGCTGTTCACCTGCCTGGGTGCATCGATGCGACCGGTGTTCGAGGTGTCGCCGCCGCAGGCCCTGCGTCCGGGCGACCGGCTGCTGCTGTGCTCCGACGGCCTGTGGGACACGCTGGACGACGCGACCATCGTGCAGCGCCTGTGCGCCCGCCCGGTGGAAGACGCGGTGCCGCAGCTGGCCGAACTGGCGCTGCAGCGGGCCGGGGAGCACAGCGACAACGTGACCCTGCTGGCCTTCGATTGGAAGGGGGATGCCGCCACGACGGCGGCGGCGCCGGCGGGTGTCTCGACCGCCGAACTCCAGGACGGCGTGTTCGCCTCGACCATCCAGGCCGAGCTGCCGGACCCGGTGCCCGAAACCCGGTCCGATGCCGTGGTGGCGGACGATTTCGACGAGGCGGAGATCGAACGTTCCATCCGCGAGATCAACGACGCCGTCCGCCGCGCCGGACCGCGCCAGGGCTGACCGACCGCCGGCCGTCCCTGTATTTCGGCGGCGCCGTCCCCATCTGGCGCAGGCGCGACACCCGCTTGCGCCAGAATCCACCGCTTCGCGCCCCGGCTGCCGCGGCGCTCCGTTCCTTTTTCCGCAATCCTTTTCCGGCCCACGCTCCGGGCCCATTCCCGATGTCCTCCCTGCCTCCCGTATCCCTGCCCGTTTCCACGCCCGCCACCGATGCGCCGGTGCGCACCCGGCGCGCCGCCGACGCCTTGCGCCCGGTGCGCATCACCCGTGGCTACACCATCCACGCCGAAGGCTCGGTGCTGATCGAGTTCGGCGATACCCGGGTGCTGTGCACCGCCTCGGTGGAGGAGAAGGTGCCGCCGCACAAGCGCGGCAGCGGCGAAGGCTGGGTCACGGCGGAATACGGCATGCTGCCCCGCGCCACACACACCCGGGGCGACCGCGAGGCCGCGCGCGGCAAGCAGAGCGGCCGCACCCAGGAGATCCAGCGCCTGATCGGCCGGTCCCTGCGCGCCGTCTTCGACCTGAAGGCGCTGGGCGAGCGCACCATCCACCTGGATTGCGACGTGATCCAGGCCGACGGCGGCACCCGCACCGCGGCCATCACCGGCGCCTTCGTCGCCGCGCAGGACGCGGTGTCGCGCCTGATGGCGCAGAGCAAGCTCTCCGCCTCGCCGATCAAGGGCCACGTCGCGGCCATCTCGGTCGGCATCGTCGGCGGCGTACCGCTGCTGGACCTGGAATACGTCGAGGACGTCGCCTGCGATACCGACATGAACGTGGTCATGACCGGCGCCGGCCATTTCGTGGAAGTCCAGGGCACGGCGGAAGGCGTCGCCTTCACCCGCGCGGAGATGGACCAGCTGCTGGCGCTGGCCGAGAAGGGCATCGCCGAGCTGGTGGCGCTGCAGAAGCAGGCGCTCTCGAATTGATAGCTGACAACGAAGGTCGAAAGCGGGCTTGCGCCCGTCCCGGTATGAAGAAAATCGTCCTCGCATCCAATAACCGCGGCAAGCTCGTCGAACTGCAGGCGATGTTCTCGCCGCTGCGGGTCGCGCTGGTGCGCCAAGCCGACCTCGGCATTTCCGAAGCCGAGGAGCCTTTCCGCACCTTCGTCGAGAACGCGCTCGCCAAGGCGCGCCACGCCGCGCGCGCCAGCGGCCTGCCGGCGGTCGCCGACGACGCCGGCCTGTGCGTCGAAGCCTTCGGCGGCCTGCCCGGCGTGGACACCGCCTACTACGCGACGCAGTTCGGCTACCCCAAGGGCGACGACCACAACGTGCGCGCGCTGCTGGAGCAAATGGCGCAGGTCGACGACCGCCGCGCCGCGCTGGTCAGCACCCTGGTGGCGGTGCGCCATGCCGACGACCCCGAGCCGCTCATCGCCAGCGGACGCGTCGTCGGCGAGATCGCCCGCGCGCCGGTCGGCAGCCACGGCTTCGGCTTCGACCCGGTGATGTTCGTGCCGGCCTTCGGCAAGACCTTCGCCGAGCTGCTGCCCGAGGTCAAGAACGCCCACAGCCACCGCGGCCTGGCCGCGCGGCAGATGCTGGCCCTGATGCGCGACCGCTGGTGGCCGGCGACCGCGCCATGATTCCCATCGTTCCCGACGCCTCGGATCCGGCGGCGCAGCAGCCCCTCGCCGCGCCGCGCGACCCGGGCCACTACATGCGGCCGGGCACGCTGCGCCTGCCGGCCCTGCCGCCGCTGTCGCTCTACGTGCACCTGCCGTGGTGCCTGAAGAAGTGCCCGTACTGCGACTTCAATTCGCACGAGTTCCGCGGCGGTTCCGGCGCGCAGGGCGACGCCTTGCCGCAAGACCGCTACATCGCCGCATTGCTGGCCGACCTGGAAGCCGCGCTGCCGCTGGTCTGGGGCCGCACGGTGCACAGCATCTTCCTGGGCGGCGGGACGCCGAGCCTGTTCGCGCCCGACGCGATCGCCGCGCTGGTCGGCGGCATCCGCGCCCGGCTGCGGCTCGCGCCCGACTGCGAGATCACGATGGAGGCCAACCCCGGCACCTTCGAGCGCGACCGCTTCCGCGCCTTCCGCGGCGCCGGCATCACCCGGCTGTCCATCGGGGTGCAGAGCTTCGACGACGACCACCTGCGGGCGATCGGCCGGGTCCACGACGGCGCCCAGGCCCGCGCCGCGGTGGAGGAGGCCGCGGACGCTTTCGAGACCTGGAACCTCGACCTGATGTACGCGCTGCCGGGCCAGGACCTGGCGCAGCTCGACCGCGACCTCGACATCGCGCTGGACGCCGCGCCGCCGCACCTGTCGATCTACCACCTGACGATCGAGCCCAACACCTACTTCGCCAAGTTCCCGCCCCGGGTGCCCGAGGACGACCTGGCCTACGCCATGCTCGACCGCATCACCGAACGCACCGCCGTGGCCGGCCTGCAGCGCTACGAGATCTCGGCCTATGCCCGTCCGGGCCACGGCTGCTTCCACAACACCAACTACTGGCAGTTCGGCGACTACCTGGGCATCGGCGCCGGCGCCCACGGCAAGCTCAGCTTCGCCCACCGCATCGTGCGCCAGGTGCGCCTGCGCGACCCGTCCCGCTACATGGACGCGGCCCTGGCCGGCAACGCCATCGCCCAGGAAGAGGAGGTGGCCCGCAGCGCCCTGCCGTTCGAGTACATGCTCAACGCCCTGCGGCTGCGCGACGGTTTCGCCCTGCAGGATTTCAGCGACCGCACCGGCCTGCCCTTGACCGCCATCGCCGCGCCCCTGGCCGAGGCCGAGCGCCGCGCCCTGCTGGCCCGCGACCTGCACCGCGCCTGGCCGACCGAGCGCGGGTTCGACTTCCTCAGCGATCTGCAGGAACTCTTCCTGCCGCCCGGGTGATCGCCTGCGGTCGCCCATGGCGGTGCCCTAGAATCACGGGCTCGGAAGCTTGGCAGAGTGGTCGATTGCACCGGTCTTGAAAACCGGCAAACCGCAAGGTTTCCAGGGTTCGAATCCCTGAGCTTCCGCCGGATCACTAGCAATGGCGCGCCTTTCGGGGCGCTTTTTTGTTTCTACCCACCAATGAGCCCACCTTTAGCGTTTTGACCGGGCCAGGCCTTGATCTTGGCTCTAACCAACCAGCACCATGACCTTGACCAAGTTCGAGCGCATTTCTTTAGCCAATCAATGCCGACTCCTTGCCCGTGCATATCCAGAAGATGCGACCCAGCACCTGAATGCGGCAACTGCGCTCGAGCGTGGCTATACGCGTGAGTACCCCTTTTCCCATGTAGACGAGGAGCTATCGGAGGAAGATTGCAATTTCGTCTACGACGTCCTCGATATGCACTCATGGCTGCAGCACTGCGTCGGTGAGCTTCCAAAGGATTTAGGCCTAGATGCGGCCGATGTCGTGTTTCCAGGTTTCGACGGGAACAGCGAGACGGAATACATGGGATACGCCCGTCACATCGGGAAGGATCTTGGTCTGTATACAGATTTGAAGATTGAATCCTTCAATTCGCATATGCATAGTGCTTCCGGTTATCGGAGCATGCTTGAACGCTACAAAGAAGAAGGCGGAGTCGCTGAGCATGACGCGAGCGCTATCAAGCGCATTCTCGGCATCAGCTGAGGTGTCTTCTCTCCCTATATTGGCGTAGGCAATGTTCCGAAGTAGATAGCACTCACATCCTGTTGACTTTTGTTCGACTGAATCAGCAAATCAAATGCACCTAAATGGCGTCTAAGCATCTGCTATGCATAGGTTTTTTGGCGTTTGCTGATTTGATTAAATTTCCAAAAGGGGAAATTTTCTGCGCGTGGGGAAGCGGGTGGTTTCCGCTCTAGGACTCATGGCCTTTGTGAGCCCCTCTCCCTCCCCCTCTTGTCAGCGGTCACCTCCACGCATGCATAGTGTGATCACCAGGCCTCACATAAGGAGAAACGCGTGAAAGACTTTCGTAAGCGTGTTCCAGTCCAAGAGGAATACGCATCTGCAATCGGCCTAGCGGTCTACTGCTTTGCGCGTCTGGAGTGGATGGCGGTCTTGACCTGCGTACGTAATTTGTAGCCACTCAGGCGGTGAGTCTCGGGGTGATGTTATCGGTGTCGGACCATTCGCGGCGAACTACAGCGGGAGGTCGGTAGCCCAAGGCGCTGTGCGGCCGGCGCTC